>JAZOBL010000061.1:0-33324 GCA_045595945.1 Faecousia sp. | reverse complement strand
TAGCGACCTGCGCCCTGACCGTAGAAGCTCATACGGCCGGAGGCGGAGCCTACCAGGGTGATCAGATTGTAGTTGGCGGGAACAGCGGACTCCGGCTCCCCCACAGGGAACAGCGTGGGCTGCACAAAGGCGCTGACCTTGTCGTCCGCACACTTGCCGGTGGAGACCAGCTTGCAAACCAGACCGTGCTGCTTAAAGTTTTCCACATCCTTAGCCTTGATCTGGCTAATGCCGGCGGCGGGGACAGTGTCGGCGTCCAGGCTGATGCCGAAGCCGATGTTGGAGGACAGGATCAGCTTATGCCAGGTGTCGATACCCTCCACATCGGTGGTGGGGTTGGCCTCGGCATAGCCCAGAGCCTGTGCCTGAGAAAGGGCATCGGCGTAGGTAAGACCCAGGCGGGTCATGGAATCGAGGATGTAGTTGCAGGTGCCGTTCATGATGCCACCCACCTGCTGGATAGTCTGGATTCTTCTGGCCCGCTCCAGCTCGCTCAGCCAGCCGATACCGCCGCCTACGGCTGCGGTGCAGCGGAAGCAGATGCCCTTTTCTTTGGCAAGGGGGATCAGCTCATCGTAGAAGCTGGCAACCAAAGCCTTGTTGGAGGTGACAATGTTTTTGCCGGCCTCCATGGCGGCCCGAACAAATTCATAGGCAGGATGCAGGCCACCCATGGCCTCTACCACCGTGTCGATGGAATCATCCTGCAAAATATCCTGAAAATCTTTGGTCACAACTGCATCGGGAAGGGTAATATCCTCCAGACAAACCACCTTAGCAACCTGCATATCATCACGGGATGCGGTCAGATCGTACACACCTCTGCCAACAACGCCAAAGCCAAGCAATCCAATTCGCATGTTCTCTTCCTCCTGTTCTCTACATAAAAACAAGTGTTCTTATCTCGAAAACACTTGCATTTTCTTACAAATGAGTATATCATATATCTACCAAAATTTCAATTGTGTCATAAACCCAACAATTTTCCTTGGTCAACGGCACTTTTGTGCAGAAAGTAGAAAAGAAAAGAAGAAAAGACGAAAAAGGAGAACATTATGCTGTATCATTCCACCAGAAACCGTGCTTCCGCTGTGGACAGTGCCCAGGCCGTTCTTGCCGGTCTGGCACCGGACGGAGGCCTGTATGTACCCGAGAATTTGCCGAAATTGGATGTGGCAGCCTGCCTGGAAATGACCACTATGCAGATGGCTGAGACCATTATCGGCGCCATGCTGCCGGACATTCCCCAGATGGATAAACTGGTGCAGGCGGCCTATGCAGGCAAGTTCCAAACAGAAGAACTGACCCCCACCGTGGACACCGGTAAATTTACGGTGCTGGAGCTGTTCCGGGGTCCCACCTCTGCATTTAAGGATGTGGCGCTTTGCATGCTGCCCCAGCTGCTCACCGCCGCCAGAAAAGCCAAAGGTATGGACGAGGAGGTGCTCATCCTCACGGCCACCTCCGGCGATACGGGCAAGGCGGCGCTGGCAGGCTTTGCGGATGTACCCGGGGTGAAGATCTGCGTGTTTTACCCTCAGGGCGGCGTGTCCGCCGTCCAGCGGGCCCAGATGGTGACCCAAGAGGGTGGCAATGTGGCGGTCTGCGCGGTGGTGGGCAATTTTGACGATGCCCAGACCGGTGTGAAGAATATCTTCGCCGCCTCAGAGAATGGAAGACTTCCCGGCGGCAACCGGCTGCGTCTTTCCACTGCCAACTCCATCAATATCGGCCGTCTTGCACCCCAGATCACCTACTATTTCAAGGCCTATGCAGACCTTCTGCACCGGGGGCAGATCCAAATGGGCGACAAGGTAAACTTCTGCGTACCCACCGGCAACTTCGGTGACATTCTGGCAGGCTGGATCGCCAAAAAGCTGGGTCTGCCTGTGGGTAGGCTGGTTTGTGCCTCCAATGCAAACAATGTGCTGACGGACTTTATCCGCACCGGTACTTACGACCGCCGCCGCCCCCTGCACAAGACCGCCTCTCCTTCTATGGACATTCTGGTGTCCTCCAATTTGGAGCGGCTGCTGTACTTCCTGTCCGGGGATACTGCTCTGGTGGCAAAGCTCATGGAGCAGCTGAACAAGGAGGGCGCGTATACCGTGCCTGAAAGCCTGAAGACTGTGATCAATGAGGAGTTCTGGGCAGGCTACTGCGACGATGCAGCCGCCAAGGAAACTATCGCCCGGGTATTCCGGGAGCAGGGCTACCTGTGTGATACCCATACTGCTACCGGCTGGGCCGTGGCAGAGCAGTATGTGGCGGAAACCGGAGATGACCGTCCTATGGTGGTGCTGTCCACCGCATCTCCCTACAAGTTCCCGGCAGCGGTGCTGTCTGCGCTGGAAGGGGAGACCTTGCTGGATGAATTTGACCAAATGGAACATCTGCAGGCCATCACCGGGGTGCAGATTCCCGGCAACCTGAAGGGTCTGCGCCAGAAGGAAGAGCGCCACACCGGCGTGATCGAAAAGCAGACTATGCTGGAATATGTAATGGGTCTGTAAAAGGAGAGAATTATGAAACGTGTCACCATTCGGGTGCCTGCTACCACCGCCAACTTAGGCCCCGGCTTCGATGCTTTCGGCTGCGCCCTGGGGCTGTATACCGATGTGACCTTTGAGGAGACCGACTCCGGTCTGGAGATCACCGGCTGCGACGAGGCTTATACCGGGCCGGATAATTTGGCCTATGTGTCCTACTGCGCCGTGCTGGCATCTTTGAGTGAGCAGGTGCGAGGTGTGAAAATCCACATCGACGCCCATATCCCCATTTGCCGGGGTTTGGGCAGCTCTGCCGCTCTGCTGGTGGCGGGGGCGATGGGCGCCAATGTGCTGCGGGGCAATCGGCTGTCTACCCAGGGTCTTTTGAATATCACCAATGCCATGGAAGGCCACCCGGACAATCTGGCGCCGGCTTTCTACGGCGGCCTCACTGCATCTATGGTGGATAACGGCCTGCCGGTGATGGTGAGCTTCCCCCTGCATCCGGATTGGGAATTTATTGCTCTGGTGCCGGACTTTGATATGCCCACGGTGAAGGCCAGAGCCGTCCTGCCGGAGCAGGTCAGCCGGGCAGATGCTATCTACAATCTGTCCCACGGCGCTATGGTACTGAAGGCGCTGGAGTTGGGTGACGAAAACCTGCTGCGCAATGCTATGCAGGACAAGCTACACCAGCCTTACCGCAAGCATATGATTGAGGATTACGAGAAGATCGAAGGGTTGATTCGCACCAACGGCGGCGCGTTCTGTCTGTCTGGAGCAGGCCCGACTTTGCTGTGTATCACCCGCAACAGCGATCTGCGGAAAAAGCTGGAGCAGAAGCTTCCGGAGCTGACAAAGGCCAACTGGGAAGTGCTGCCCCTGCATGTGGAATTCCAGGGCGCCCATGTGATCTGGGCTGAGGATTGAAATAAATGCCGCCTGTCTGCCGGATGGGCGGCTTTTTCTTTGGAACTGCTTGAAAATCCCGGGAAATCCGCAGAAAAAGTTGGAAATCGCTATTGACTTTTGAGTTTTGCTTTGCTAAAATAGACAAGCCGCATTGAAAAGGCTTAAGTTGGTGCGCCCAAAATGCACCCGCCTTGAGAGCGAGACTACAAATATTAAAGTAGGTGAAACAAGAATGAAAGCAGTTATCGTGACCGGTGGCAAGCAGTATACCGTGGCTGAGGGCGATGTCCTGTACATCGAAAAGCTGGATGTGGAAGCTGAGGCTACCGTGAAGTTCGACCAGGTTCTGGCAGTGCTGGACGGTGAGAACTCCAAGATCGGCGCTCCCGTTGTGGAGGGTGCAGTTGTTGAGGCTAAGGCCATCAAGAACGGCAAGGGTAAGAAGATCGACGTCTTCAAGTACAAGGCAAAGAAGAACGAGAAGAAGAAGATCGGCCACCGTCAGCCCTACACCAAGGTGGAGATCACCAAGATCGCACTGTAATTATGACAAGATGCGAGTTTTTTACGGAGGAAGACAGAATCACAGGATTCTCTGTCTCCGGACACAGCGGCTATGGGGAAGCCGGCTCTGACATTGTCTGTGCCGCAATTTCCGCTGTGGTTACCATGGCTGAAGCCACCATCAATGATGTGTGTGGTGCTAAGGCCAAGGTTCGGGTCAAGGAAGAGGATGCAAGAATCACCCTGACCCTGCCCGCCTCCTGCGATGAAGAGGAAGCCGTACAGGCAGTGCTTGCCGGTATGCTGCTGACTTTATGCAGTATGCGGGATGATTATCCAGATTATATCGAAGTTTTGGAGGTGTAACACCATGCTGAAGATTAGTATTCAGTTCTTCGCTCACCATAAGGGCGGCGGTTCTACCAAGAACGGTCGTGATTCCGAGGCAAAGCGCCTGGGCGTGAAGCGCGCTGACGGTCAGTTCGTTCTGGCTGGCAACATTCTGGTTCGCCAGAGAGGCACGCACATCCACCCCGGTGTCAATGTGGGTATCGGCAGTGATGACACTCTGTTCGCTCTGGTTGACGGCACTGTCCGTTTCGAGCGCAAGGGTAAGGATCGTCGTCAGTGCTCCGTGTACGCTGCAGAGCAGTAATCACGAATCACGCATAGCTTCTTACGGGCTGCTGCAAACTAATGCAGCAGCCCTTTTATTATAGGTTATACTGAAGAGTAAATACCGGTTATTTCCTGTTCAGTATAACCTACTTCACGGGAGGTTTTGATTATGGAAATGTTTGTAGATAAGGTACGCATCACCGTCTGCGGCGGTCGTGGCGGCGACGGTGCGGTGGCCTTCCATCGGGAAAAATATGTGGCAGCCGGCGGTCCGGACGGCGGCGACGGCGGTCACGGTGGCAGCGTGATCCTGCGGGTCAACGATAATCTATCCACACTGCTGGATTTCCGCTATAAGCGTAAGTATGCCGCCCAGGCAGGTCAGAACGGTCAGGGCCGGAACATGAGCGGCAAGCGGGGCGAACCGTTGGTCATTCAAGTCCCCAGAGGTACAGTAGTGCGGGACGCGGAAACAAACCAGATCATCGTGGATATGTCCACCGGCGAAGATTTTATTATTGCCAAGGGCGGCCGCGGCGGCTGGGGCAATGGCCACTATGCCACCCCCACCCGGCAAGTACCACGATTTGCAAAGGCCGGTCTGAAGGGACAGGAGCGGGATGTGATCCTGGAGCTGAAGCTGCTGGCGGATGTGGGTCTGGTAGGCTTTCCCAATGTGGGTAAGTCCACGCTGCTCTCCGTCACCTCCAATGCCCGGCCCAAGATTGCCAACTATCACTTTACTACCCTCTATCCCAATTTGGGTGTGATCTATGTGGATGAAGGAGTATCCTTTGTCATGGCGGATATCCCCGGTATCATTGAGGGCGCGGCTGACGGCGCAGGTCTGGGCCATGACTTCCTGCGGCACATTGACCGTTGCCGACTGCTGGTTCATGTGGTGGATGTGTCCGGCAGCGAGGATCGGGACCCTGTGGAGGACTTTGACGCCATTTGCGAGGAACTGAAAAACTACTCCGTGGATCTCAGTAACCGCCCCATGATCGTGGCGGCCAATAAGTGCGATCTGCTGATGCCGGAGTCCGATAACCTGCAGCGGCTGCGGGAGCATGTGGAAAAGGCCGGATGTGAGTTCTATGAGATCTCCGCGGGTACTACCCAAGGCACCAAAAATCTGATGCGAGTGGTGGCAGAAAAACTGCGCACCCTCCCTCCTGTAACCATTTACGAGCCGGAGTATGTGGCGCCTGTAGTGGAGGCCGGCGATCCCAATAATCTGGAGATCGAGCACTACGGCAGCACTTGGCTGGTTACCGGCACTTGGCTGGAGCGATTGGTTGCCAATATCAATTTTGATGACTATGAATCCCGGAACTATTTTGATATCCAGCTGCGCAAGTGCGGCCTGTTCAAACGGCTGGAGGAAATGGGCATCCAGGACGGAGACACGGTGGATATTTATAACTTTGAGTTTGAATACCAAAGATAGTATTTGCCATTTTCGATTTTTTCTTATATAATAGTAGCGTTACCGATGGGTAACGCTACTATTTATTTTTTAGGGAGGGCAGCAGAGTGATTCAGACACTCAATCACCGGGATTTTGAGGCGTTTGGCGTGGTTTTTCTGGAGAAAAATCAACTATCCAGCCTGGCAAACGGTCATAGTGTTGCCCTCTCCCCGGAGGATGCAGCTCTCTACGAGACCGTGGCGGAGACCTGGCTGGGTCATGTGTCGGGCATGCCGGTTTTATCAGTTTCAATGCAAGACGGCAAAACACTAGACTTTTATCTGGATCGGACGGTGCGCCTGAAACCCGGCGTGCGGTTTACCTTAAGCGCCATGGGCGGCAGGGCCAATATCCAGATGGCAGGAAACTCTCTGCCCCGGCTGCTGCAGACACAGGCATCCCACCAATTTGAGATCCGTCAGACCTTGCGGGTCACCCGGCTGTGCGCCTTGCGGTTTCAGCAAAAGGAGCCGGGATATCTGTTCCCAGGAGAGGCCCATGAACTGATGGAGCTAACCTATGTGGATGCGGGCAGCCTGCATTCTGTGGCAGATGGGCTGGATCTGCAGCTGGAGCAGGGGGATCTGGTGCTTTACGGCAAAAACCAGTGGCATATGCAGCACGCGGCCAAGGATGTAGCACCCAAGCTGCTGGTGATCGCCTTTGAGGCGGAGGGATACGACCTGTCCTGCCTGACCAACCGCCGGATTCCGGCATCTGCCCGGGTGGTGGCAATCCTGCAGCAGATGCTCCGGGAACAAGAATGTTCCGACCCCTATGCGGAAGACGCGCTCATCAGTCTTTTGCAGCTATTACTGCTGACCCTCCTGCGTGAGAGCGTGGAACAGACTGTGCAGGAACAGGCGGTTCAATGCTTGAACAGCGAGAATCAAGTGATCCGTCAAGCGCAGCAGTATATTGCCGACCATGTGACGGAAAAACTCACCGTACCGGTGATCGCCCAGGCGGTGCAGGTCAGCGCCAGCTACCTGACGGCGCTGTTCCACCGGCATTTACAGATCGCACCCGGAGAGTATATTCGCCGGATCAAGCTGGAAAAGAGCCGGCAGATGATCCGCCAGGGACAGATGAATTTTACGGAAATTGCCGAGAGTTTGCAGTACTCTACCATTCACCATTTTTCCCGGCAGTTTAAGCAGATGTTTGGTATGACTCCTTCGGAGTACCTGAAAAGTGTGAGGTAAGGCTATGGATTTCAAAGTATTGGCAGTAGGCGATGTGGTGGGCAATCCGGGCATGGACCGGATCTGCCGGAGCTTACGCTACCTAAAACGCATTCATGAAGCGGACTTTGTGGTGGTCAACGGAGAAAACGCCGCGGTGGTGGGGCTGACCCCCCAGCAGGCGGAGGACATTCTGGACGCAGGCGCCGATGTGATCACCATGGGCAACCATACCTTCAGCAAGCGGGAGATCGTGAATTACATGGAGGACTCTCCCCGGATCCTTCGTCCGGCAAACTATGCTCCCCAGACCCCCGGCAGAGGCTACGGGGTGTTTGACAGCCGGTTCGGCCCGGTGGCGGTGATCGACCTGATCGGCCGCTGCAATATGGACTATGCGCCGGATAATCCCTTCCTGCAGGTGGAGAAGATTCTGAAGGAAGTGGATACCAAGCTGATCTTAGTGGAGATCCATGCGGAAGCCACATCCGAAAAGCTGGCTATGGGCTATATGCTGGACGGCCGGGTCAGCGCAGTGTGGGGCACCCACACCCATGTACCCACCGCCGATGCTCAGGTATTGCCCAAGGGTACAGGCTATGTGACGGATCTGGGCATGACAGGGCCGAAAAACTCTGTGCTGGGCATCCAGCCCAAGCTGTCCATTGCCAAATTCCGGGGGGATCTACCTTCCCGTTACCAATGGGCAGAGGGTCCCACCAAGCTGGAGGCCGTGTTATTTACCATTGACAGCCAAACCGGCCTGTGCCGGAAGGCAGAAAGGGTGGATCTATATGATGAAAATACTCCACACCGCTGACTGGCATCTGGACTCTCCTCTGCAGGGGCACGGGGAAGCTCTGCGTCAGGCTCTGGCCGCCGTTCCCGGGCAGATCTTTGAAATTTGCCGGGAGGAAGGCTGCGACCTGGTGCTGTTATCAGGCGACCTGTTTGACGGCCTGTACACTCCCCATACCTATCAGAGTTTGTATGATGTGCTAAAGGCCATCCGCGTACCTGTATTTATCGCCCCGGGCAACCACGATTATTGCGGTCCGGACAGCCCTTGGATCAAGGAGGTCTGGCCGGACAATGTACATATTTTCACCGCACCCCGGATGGAATCGGTGGCGTTGCCGGAGCTGGACTGCAGGGTGTACGGCGCGGGCTTTTCCGCGATGGATTGCCCCGGCTTACTGGAAGGCTTCCGGGCCTCCTGTGAAGAAACCTATGCCATCGGCGTTCTACACGCAGATCCTACCCAGGCCCGCTCCCCCTATTGCCCGGTGACCCAGGCGCAGGTGGCGGCATCCGGCCTGCGGTATCTGGCCTTGGGACACATTCACAAGGCCGATTCCTTCCAGGCAGGGGATACCCTGTGTGCCTGGCCTGGCTGCCCCATGGGACGGGGCTATGACGAAGAAGGGGTCAAGGGCGTGTACATCGTGACCCTGGATGAGGAAGCCACGATCCGTTTTCGGGAGTTGAATACCCCTCGGTTTTATGACTGGCAGTGCCGTCCGGAGGAACTGGATAATGTGCTGCCTGCCGTGGGAAATGAGGACTATTACCGCATTAGCCTGACAGGAGAGGGGGAACAGCCGGACTTGCCGGCGTTGCAAAAGAAGTTCTCCCGATTCCCCAACCTGCTGCTGCGGGACAAGACCACCCGTCCGGTGGAGCTGTGGGGCAATGCGGGGGAGGACAGCTTTGAGGGCTTGTATTTCGGCCTGCTGAAGCAGGCGCTGGACAATGCCCCGGAGGAAGAGCAGGAGGAAATTCTGCTGGCTGCCCAGATCTCCCGGCAGCTTCTGGAGGGACAGGAGGTGGTCTTGCCGTGAAAATTCTATCCATGACAGCCACCTTTGGCAAACTGGTAAACCAGACCCTCACATTAGAGCCGGGGCTGAACATCATCCATGCCCCCAACGAATGGGGCAAGAGTACCTGGTGCGCCTTTTTGGAGACCATGCTCTACGGCATCGACACCACCTCTCGGAGCAAAACCGGGTATCTTGCGGATAAAGAGCATTATGCCCCCTGGACGGGAGAGCCTATGAGCGGCCGGATGGACATCCTGTGGCAGGGAAGAGCCATTACCATCCAGCGGCAGAACAAGGGTCGCATCCCTATGGGAGAGGTTCGCGTCTACGAGACCGAGACGGGTCTTCCTGTGCCGGAGCTGTCGGTTTCCGACCTGGGACAGGTGCTGTTGGGTGTGGAGCGCAGCGTATTCGTCCGGGCAGGGTTTTTGAAGCAGTCTCAAATGCCGGTAACTGAGGATGAAAAGCTCCGCCGCCGGCTCAACGAACTGGTGACCACCGGCGACGAGAGCGGAGACGCGGATCTGCTTGCTCAGAAACTGAAGGATCTGAAAAACCGCTGCCGGTTTAACAAGAAAGGTCTTCTGCCGGAAGCAGAGGCAGAGCAGCTGGCTTTGGAGCAGAAGCTTCAGCAGTGGCAGGCACTGCAGCACCAAAGCAGTACCATCGCCCAGCGCCAGCAACAAACAAAAGAGCAGATCCGGCTGCTGGAAAATCACAAGGTTGCTCTGGAATACGGAGAAAATCTAAAATTTACCCAGAAGCTGGCCGCCGCCCAAGTGGCCCGGGACAACGCTGCCCAGGAATGGGAGCGGGTGAAGGCAGAATGGGAAAAGCTGCCCTCCCACGAGACGATTCACCGGGAACTGGCGAAGCTGGAGCAGCTGCGGGATGATCGGGAACGCCTGCTGATGGAGGCGCAGCTGCAGCAGCCGATGCCGGAAAAACCGGATGCGCCGGATGCCTTCCGAGGGAAGACCCCGGAGCAGGCGGTGGCGGATGCTGCGCTGGACACCCGGGTACTGCAGCAGCTGCGTGTGGATTTGAAAAAGCCTACTCCCTTGATTCTAGGTGCGGTGCTGCTGGCGCTGGGCTTAGCTCTGGGTGCGGTGCTGCTTCCGGATGTGCTGGGCATGATCGGAGCGGGTATTCTGGCGCTGAGTGCCGTGGCGGCACTGATCTGCGGGGTGCGAAAGCAGAAGAAAATAAAACAGCAGATCGAGGATCTGTGTCAGCGCTATCGGGGCATCCCGGAGGACCGCTGGGTGGAACAGGCCGGCAACTATGCCGAACAGCGGCTGGCCTATGAGAAAGAACTACTGGAGCATCAGCAGACCCAGCTGACGATGCAGACCCGGAAAGAGGAGAACCTGCGGGCTATGGAGATGCTCACAGGCGGCCAGACGCCGGCGGCTTTTGAGCAACAGTACAAAGGTTTTTTGGAGCAGCACCGACAGCATGAGGAGACTCTGCGCCGCTATCAGCAGGCAGAGGACTTCCTGCAGGCGCTGTCCGGTTCTCAAAAGGAAACACCCCCGCCGGCTTTCCCGGACACGTTGACGGAGGATATGCCGCAGACTGTAAGAAAACTGTCGGATTACCGGCTGGAGGAGCAGAGCTTGCAGCGAAATCTGGGACAGTGCCAGGGACAGATGGCGGCGCTGGGTCAAAAAGAGGAACTGGAATCCAGATTGGCACAGATCCGGCAGCGGATCGCCCAGCTGGAGTGTTATTACCGGGCATTGACCCTGGCCCAGCAGGCCCAGGAGGAGGCTGCCCGGGAGCTGCAGCGGCGGTTTGCCCCTCGGATCTCCCAGCGGGCCCAGGAATTGTTTGCCAAGCTGACCCACGGACGCTATCAGCGGCTGTCTTTGGGGCGGGATCTGTCGGTGGAATCTTCTGCAGAAGGGGAGAACACCCTGCGTAGCAGCCTCTGGCGCAGTGACGGTACGGCAGATCAGCTGTATTTGGCCTTACGCCTGGCGGTGGCAGAGGAACTGACACCGGAGGCGCCCTTGGTACTGGATGATGCTCTGGTACGCTTTGACGATGGGCGCATGGCGGCCGCTATGGACGTGCTGCAGGAGCAGACCGGGAAGAAGCAGGTGATCTTATTTACTTGCCAGAACCGGGAAGAAACCTATTGGAAGAATCGGGAGGAAACTCTATGAAAGCTATTGAAACAACTAAGGCGCCCGGCGCCATCGGCCCTTACAGCCAGGGTTACGCAGTAAACGGCTTTGTGTACACCTCCGGCCAGATCCCTGTGGATCCGGCTACCGGCGAAGTCCCCGGGGGCATCACCGCCCAGGCCCACCGGAGCTGCCAAAATGTGGGCGCCATACTGGAGGCAGCCGGCAGCGACTTTACCAAGGTGTTCAAGACCACTTGCTTCCTGGCGGATATGGGGGACTTTGCTGCATTCAATGAAGTGTACGCCCGGTATTTTGTGTCCAAGCCTGCCCGCAGCTGCGTGGCGGTAAAGACTCTGCCTAATGGCGTGCTGTGTGAGATCGAGGCAATTGCGGCGGAATAATCCTGCGGCGACAGCATACAGTTTAGAAAAAATGAGGTGAGACTATGGAAATCAGAGAAGTGACCTATCTGGCGGTGGCGCTGCGAATCGTGGCGGCAGTGCTCATCGGTGGCCTGATCGGCATGGAGCGCGGCATGAAGAATCGCCCTGCGGGCCTGCGGACCTATATGCTGGTGTGTGTGGGTGCGTGCCTGATTATGTTAACCAACCAGTTTATCTTCCAGGTCTATGGCACGGGAGACCCTGTGCGTATGGGTGCCCAGGTGGTCAGCGGCATCGGCTTTTTGGGCGCAGGCACCATTGTGGTGACCCGGCGGAATCAAATCAAGGGCTTGACCACCGCGGCAGGTCTGTGGACCGCAGCGGGCGTGGGTCTAGCCTTGGGTGTGGGCTTCTATGAGGCGGCTATTGCCGGTGCGTTGGCAATCATCGCGGTAATCACCCTGCTGCAGAAAATGGACAATTCCATGCACCGAAAGACAAAACAGCTGGAAGCCTACATAGAGCTGACACCGGAAATCTCTCTGGGGGATTTCCTCCGGGCGGTGCGGGACAGCGAGATCGAGATCAGCAATGTGCAGCGGGAGCAGGGTGCGGACAGCGCGTCCGGAAACCGGGCCTACATTGCCACATTGAAGGTCAAAAAGCGGGCAAATCATATGGAGATCCTGGAAATCGTTCGGGACATTGCCGGTGTTGGATATCTGGAAGAATTGTAAACAGTAAAAGCCTCCCATTGTAAGTGGGAGGCTTTTTGCAGCTGTGGGATTGCAAAGAGAAAAAAGTTTGTTATAATAAAAGGTAACTACTTGCAATTTGGAGGATGCTTATGAATATCATCATTGCAGGTGCTGGCAAGGTGGGCAAGGTGCTGGTCCGCCAGCTGACAGCAGAAGGCCACGATTTGACCATCATCGACCAGAACGGTGGTGTGCTGGAATCCTTGGTGGTGCGCCATGACGCCATGGGCGTGCATGGAAACTGCGCCTCTCAGGGAGTGCTTCTGGAAGCAGGTGTGGAGAAGGCGGATCTGCTGATTGCCGCTACCAATGCCGACGAGGTAAACCTGCTGTCCTGTATGACAGCCTACGGCATCAATCCTAATATCCACACCATTGCCCGGATCCGGAATCCCGAGTACAGCCACCAGATCATGACCATGCGGGATACCTTCCACCTGTCTTTGGCGGTGAATCCGGAGCGGCAAACCGCCCAGGAAATTGAGCGGCTGCTGAAATTCCCCGGCTTTCTGCGCCGGGAGTCGTTTGCCAAGGGCAGAGCCCAGATCGTGGAGCTGCGGATCGACGGCAAAAGCAAGCTGCGGAATGTGGCGCTGAAGGATATGAACAGTGTCATTAAATGCCGGGTGCTGGTGTGCGCGGTGCTGCGGGAGGGCGCGGCGGTTGCCCCCAGCGGTAACTTTGTGCTCCAGGAAGGCGACCGGATCTTTGTCACAGCGCCTACCGCAGATCTGGCGGTGCTGCTGAAGAACCTGGGCATCGTCACCCGCCGGGTGCGCCGGGTGCTGCTGTGCGGCGGTGGCCGGGTCAGCTTCTATCTGGCACAGCTGCTGGAAAAAGACGGAATTTCCGTCCGGATTCTGGAGAAGAACCGCGCCCGGTGCGAGGAACTGGTGGAAGCGCTGCCCAATACGGATGTGGTTTGGGGTGATTGCAGCAGCCAATCCACATTGGAGGATCAGGGGATTGATGCCTGCGATGCTACTGTTGCCCTGACAGGCCTTGATGAGACCAATATGATTGTGTCGTTGTATAGCGCTAACCGGGGAGTAGCCCAAACCATCACCAAGCTGAGCCGGGAAGAGAGTATCCAGGTTGCCAATACAATGGGACTTGGTAGTGTGATCAGCCCCAAGGAACTGTGCAGTGATATTATTGTGCGCTATGTACGGGCCATGCAGAATCAGACCGGCGCTGCGGTCTCTGTCCATACCATTGCAGACGGACAGGTGGAGGCAGTGGAATTTGTGGTGGATGAAACCACCCGCAACTGCAATGTGCCTCTGAAGAATATGAACACCAAGCCGGATGTGCTCATCGCCATCATCACCCATGAGGCGAAAACAGTGATTCCAAACGGTGATTCCCTGTTTGTACCCGGTGACCGGGTAGTGGTGGTCACCAGTAGACGCGGAGGCTTGCAGCAGCTGAACGATATCTTCGCATAAAGAGGGCGGCGTATGAACTATAAGATGTTGGGGCGGTTTATCGCCCAGATCATTGCCATAGAGGCGGCCTTTATGATCCCGGCCCTGCTGATCAGTGTGGGTTATGGAGAAGGGCCTGCCATCCGGGCATTTCTCGTCACCATCGGCATCATGCTGGCGCTGGCAGGTTGTATGTACGCCCTGTGCCGCAAAGCAGGGAAGCTCTTTGGCGCCCGGGAGGGTCTGACCTGCGTGGGCCTGAGCTGGGTGGTGATGAGCCTGCTGGGGGCGCTGCCTTTTGTGCTATGCGGACAGGTAACGAGCTATGTGGATGCCTTGTTTGAGATCGTCTCCGGTTTTACCACCACGGGATCTTCTGTCATCGCAGATGTGGAGAGCCTGTACCGGGGAATTTTGTACTGGCGCAGCTTCAGCCATTGGATCGGCGGTATGGGTGTGCTGGTGTTCCTGCTGGCCATCGTGCCCGGCGGCAAGGACGCAGGCTTTACCATGCACCTGCTGCGGGCAGAGAGTCCGGGCCCGGATGTGGGCAAGCTGGTGCCCAGAATGCGCCAGACGGCGATGATCCTGTATGTGATCTACATCGTGCTAACGATCCTGGATGTGATTTTCCTGCTGGCAGGCGGAATGCCGTGGCTGCTGGCCCTGTGTACCGCCTTCGGTACTGCCGGCACCGGCGGCTTTGGTGTATTTAATGATTCTTTGACCGGGGTCAGCCCGTACTTACAGAATGTGACCACGGTGTTTATGTTCCTGTTCGGCGTGAACTTCAGCTGCTATTACCTGGTGCTGATGGGAAAACTGAAAAGTGTATGGAAGGACGAGGAGCTGCGGCTGTATGTGGGTCTGGCGGTTGCCTGTGTGATCGCGCTGGTGCTTTCTATCCGGCCGATTTACGGAACTTTGGAGGAGACAGTTCGCCACGCAGCCTTTCAGGTGTCTTCCCTTATGACCACTACCGGTTACACCACAACGGACTTTGACCTGTGGCCCAGTTTTGCCAAGGCGATCTTGCTGCTGCTGATGATCGTAGGCGCCAGCGCCGGCTCCACCGGCGGCGGCCTGAAATGCATCCGGGTTGTATTGCTGTTTAAGATCCTGCGGCGGAACATCCGCCAGATCCTGAATTCCAAAAAGGTGCAGGTGATCCGCAGCAACGGCAAGGTGATGGACGAAAAAGTAGTGGGTAATATCAATGCCTATTTTGCCGCATATGTGATCATCATCGTCGTGTGTATGCTGATCCTGTCCTTGGATGGGTTCAGCCTGGAGACCAACCTGTCTGCGACGCTGGCTACCTTTAATAATATCGGCCCGGGCTTGGCGGCGGTAGGCCCCACTTGTACCTTTGCTGCTTACAGCACCCTGTCCAAGCTGACCATGATCCTGGCGATGCTTGCGGGGCGTCTGGAAATTTTCCCCATTTTAGTGCTGTTTTCCAGAAGCACCTGGTCCAGAAAATAAGAAAAACACCCCCTATGCGACAGCTTGTGTAGCATAGGGGGTGTTTATGCACTTGAGCATGGATGTGGGCAGATCACGCGTTGACTTGCTTATCAGATAAAGAAAACCGGGTATCCTAAGATACCCGGCACTTTGGGTTACTGCATGCCCTGCTCGTAAGCCTCGATCATCTTCTTGACCATCTGGCCGCCGACGGAGCCGGCTTCACGGGAAGTCAGGTGACCATTGTAACCGTTGGTCAGGTTGACGCCCACTTCCTGAGCAGCCTGCATCTTGAAGCGGTCCATAGCCTCGCGGGCCTGGGGAACATTGATCTGGTTATTGTTCTTCATAAATCTTCTCTCCTAACGATTTTTTTCGGTAAGCAAAGTCGTGTCCAAAGGGATCCGATTTTCTTTCCGTATCCATATCTTTTCCGCGAAAATAGAATCGATTCTATGGATTTTTAGGGAGAGATGGATATATTTTCCAAAAAGATATGACAAACGCAGGTATGCCTGGATGCAGCAGGTTTCCGCCGCTTCCGTTAGCAAATGTTATTTTCCGATTGGGGACGAATGACCAACTCGTGTACACAGCCTTCTTCGTTTTCAATACAGGCCAGGATCATCTTGGCAACCGTATTGGGCCGCAGATAGCTGTGGTTGGGAACGGCTCTGAAGTTGGTATCAATGCCGCCGGGGTATACATTGCACACGCCGATGTTCTCGTCCTTCACTTCCTTCAGAAGGGTCATGCTGATGCCCTCCATGGCCCGCTTGCTGGCGGTATAGGCAGCCAGCATGGGGTTGTTATAGAGGCAGGTGCTGCTCAGGATATTCACGATCAAGCCTTCCTTCCGGGCAGACATCACAGGGTAAATACCTTGGATCATACCCAGGTGGCTGACGCAGTTTAATTCAAACATATACCGCAGATCCTGGAGATTGACCTCCACCGCCCGGTCTTTTTTGATGTTGGCGCCGGCGTTGTTGATCAGAACATCCACCCGGCCAAACTGAGCAATCACATCCTTGCAGAATGCCTCCCGGGCGGCATCATCCACCATATCAAAGCAGGCGGTATATAGCTTACAGCCGGGCAGCTGCTCGGTAAGCGCCTGCATTTTTTCGGGATTCCGTCCGCAAAGGGCAAGGTCATAATCTTTGTATAACAGAAGAGCCAAAGCTTTGCCCAAGCCATCGGTGGCACCGGTAATCACAGCAACTTTTCTCATCGTTTTCTCCTTTTAGCCGTCCAGACGGATGCCGCCCTCCTGGCGGATGGACAGCACATGGCAGCTGCCTGCGCCAAGAGCGGCTTCCATACCTGCCTTGAATGTATCCAGCATATCCAGAGGCACAAAGGCCTGGACAGTGCCGGCAAAGCCGCCGCCATGGACACGATACGCACCCTGTCCTTGCAGATACTGCTCACACAGCGCCAGCGCCACCGCCATATCTTGGTGCTGCACATAGCCGGCGGGGATCACGTTCTGCAAATACATATAGGAGGAGTGACCGCTTTCGGTAACCATCCTTAAGAAACTATCAAAGTCACCGGCCTTGAGAGCTGCCACCTGCCGGCGGACACGATCATTTTCCTGATACTCATGGATGCACCGCAGCACCGCCCGATCCCCATAAGCCTTGCGCAGAGCAGGGATCGCTGCATAAAAATCTGCCTGGGGCACCTGGGTCAAAACCTCTTTGCCGAAATAGCCGGCAACAGCCTTCATCTCCTGGGGTACGGCGGCGTATTCGTCGGTGAGGTCTGCGTGATCGGCGCCGCTGTCGATGATGCACAGGGCGTGGCCTGCTGCGGCAAAATCGAAGTCCAGCTTTTCTACCACCGGGGCGGCGGGGTCGGCAAAATCGATGAATACCATGCCGCCCACGCTGGAGGCGGTTTGATCCATCAGGCCGCAGGGCTTGCCAAAATAGACATTTTCTGCGTACTGACCGATCTGGGCGATCTCCACGGCGGTGAGCTTCTTATCAAAGAACAGTTCGTTCAGGATGGTGCCCATCAGCACCTCAAAGGCGGCAGAGGAGCTAAGTCCGGAGCCGGGCAGCACCGTGGAGGTGACAGCTGCATCGAAGCCCTGCAGCGCAGCGCCCCGCTGGGCAAAGGCAGCTGCAACGCCCCGCACCAGGGCGGCGGTGGAATTTACTTCCTCGGGATGGACAGACAGGTCGGTCAGGTCGATCTCCACAGGGGCATAGCCTTCGGAGCAGACCCGGATGATGGAAGAATCATTCAAGGTGACTTTGGCGATAGATTCCAGATTTACTGCGCCTGCCAAAACACAGCCGTGTTGATGGTCGGTATGGTTGCCGCTGATCTCGGTACGGCCGGGGGCGGAAAAGGTATAAACGGTATGCATAGATGTACTCGCTTTCTGATAAGTTTGTTGTAAGGAGGGGCTGTAGACATGCTACAGCCCCTTTTGTGTGTCTGTTATTCAGCGTCCCAGCCGGCGTAGAGGGTCAAAGCCCCTTCCACGGTATGGTGGGAAAAGGACCATTTTTCCTCCAGAGTGGGGGCTGTGTACCAGCCGGTAAACACATAGCCTTCTCGGGTTGGCACAGCAGGCTCCGGCACAAAAGCTCCGTAGTCCAGCTTGACGCTTTCCACTTCACTACCGCCGTTGGAATCAAAGGTGACAAGAAATCCGCCGTCCCGGATACCGGTGAAAGCCACCACCAGGATCAGAATCACGCAGACTGCAATGGTGATATCCAAGGCGCGGACACTGATCTTGACGCCTTTATAAAGGCCCTTCAGCTGCCGGGGCTGCTGCTGAGAATCCTTGGGATTTGTATCCATTATTTCTTAACCAGATACTTCCGCATATCCAGTGCGCAGGCACACAGGATGATGGCACCCTTGATGATATACAGGCTGGAGGAGCTTACACCCAGCATGGTCAGGGCGATGAAGATGATCCGCAAAATCACCACGCCCAGAAGGATGCCGCTGATCTTGCCGGTGCCGCCCACGAAGGAAACACCGCCGATGACGCAGGCTGCGATGGCGTCGCACTCATAGTTGGCACCGGTGCCGGCAGCGATAGAGCCGGAGCGGTAACCTTCAATGAAGCCACCGTAGCCGTACATAGCGCCGGCCAGAGTGTGCACCAGAATGGTGGTCAGGAACACATTGACGCCGGAAACCTTGGCAGCCTCGGGGTTGGAGCCAACAGCGAACATATTCTTGCCGAAGGTGGTCTTGTTCCAGATGACCCACATAAGCACCACCAGAACCGCTGCGTACAGCACATACAGGGGGATCTTGGTGTTGCCCAGGCGGAACATCTCGTAACCGACGATGGTGTCGTACAGAGAGTCCAGACTGGAGATGGGGGAGCCGTTGTTACCGTTCAGGTCAAAGAACCACAGGATGATACCGTAGGTGATCAGCTGGGTGGACAGGGTGACGATAAACGGATGCAGGCTGAATTTTGCCACGAAGAAACCGTTGACAGCACCGATGATGGCACCGATGGCGATGACCGTGACGAAGGTGACGAAGATCCACAGGGGAGTCACTTCGGGTAGACTGGTCAGCATCTTGTTGGCAAAGTCGGTTTTTTGCAGGAATGCGCCGGTGATGGCGGCGGTCAGGCCGGTAACACGGCCGGCAGACAGGTCCGTACCGGTCAGAACGATACAGCCTGCAATACCCAGCGCCATGGGCAGGTAGGCGGCCAGCTGGACGATCAGGTTGCCCAGAGAGCCGAGGGTCAAAAACTGCGGACGCTGAACTGCGGTGTAGACGCAGAAGATCAGCATCAGAATGTAAAGCGCGTTATTCAAAATACCATCGGACCAGAAGCGGCGCTTGTCCTTCTTGTCCATCTGCTTGTATTCAGCGGCAGTGCGCTGCAGGGTGGTAACAGGATTAGCCATTGTGTATTTCCTCCTTAGACATATTTAGCTGCCAGGGTCATGATTTCTTCCTGGGTGGTGTTGCGGGCATCCACTTCGCCGGCCACACGGCCGCCGGACATGACCACGATCCGGTCACAGACACCCAAAAGCTCCGGCATTTCGGAGGACACCATCACAATGGTCTTGCCCTTGTTGGCAAGATCCAAAATCAGCTGGTAAATTTCGTATTTGGCACCCACATCGATACCACGGGTGGGCTCGTCCAGCAGCAGCACCTCAGGATCGGTCAGCAGCCACCGGCCAATGATCACCTTCTGCTGGTTACCGCCGGACAGGGCCCGGATCTTGGTTTCCTGAGAGGGGGTCTTGGTGCGCATGGCATCGATATAATACTGAGTGTCGGCCTTTTGGGTCTTCTCACCCAGGAACAGGCCAAGCTTCTTATGCCGCTTCAGGCTGGAGATCACCGTGTTCTCCCGGATGTTCAACACGCTGAAGATACCGGTGGCCCGGCGCTCCTCGGTGAGCAGGGCGAAGCCGTTTTTGATGGACTCGCCGGCGTTCCGGTTCAGGCAGGGTTTGCCATCCAGGGTGATGATGCCGGATTTTCGGGTGCGTACACCGAAGATGCTCTCCAGTGTTTCGGTACGGCCGGAGCTGTCCAGACCGGCAAGACCCAGGATCTCACCCCGGCGGGCTTCCAGGGAAACATTCCGCAGCTGGTTGTACATACCGGTGATGTTCTCCACCTTCAGGTAAACATCTCCGGGCTTGTTGGTCTTGGGCGGGAACTGGTTGGTCAGCTCACGGCCAACCATCAAACGGATGATGTCCGCCATCTCCAGCTCTGCGGCAGGCTTGGTAGCCACCCACTGGCCGTCACGCATGACAGTGATCTCATCGGAGATCCGCTTGATCTCCGCCATTTTATGGGAGATGTAGATGATACCCACGCCCCGGTCACGGAGCATGTTGATGATCTTGAACAGGTGCTCCACCTCCTCTTCCGTAAGGGAGGAGGTGGGCTCGTCCAGCACGATGACCTTGGAATTGTAGGAAACCGCCTTGGCGATTTCTACCATCTGCCGCTGAGACACGGGCATAGTGCTCATGATCCGCTTGGGATCTACATTGATCTCCAACTCTTTGAAGATCTCCATGGTGTCCCGGTACATCTTCCGCTCGTTGACGATGACACCACCGATCTTCGGGTAACGGCCCAGCCAGATATTGTCCATAACGGAGCGCTTCAGAGCCTGGTTCAGCTCCTGGTGCACCATGGCAACGCCGTTGTCCAGAGCCTCACGGCTGTTTTTGAAGTTGACTTCCTTCCCGTTTAAGTAGATGCTTCCTCCATCCTTTTTGTAAATGCCAAACAGGC
Source organism: Faecousia sp. (assembly GCA_045595945.1). Classification (GTDB taxonomy): domain Bacteria; phylum Bacillota; class Clostridia; order Oscillospirales; family Oscillospiraceae; genus Faecousia. The sequence goes on along the minus strand of JAZOBL010000061.1, from coordinate 12,882 downwards.
ATTTCATCAGGGTGGATTTACCGGCGCCGTTTTCGCCCATCAGGGCGTGGACAGTACCGGCCTTCAGCTCCAGGTTGACGTGGTCCAACGCCTTAACACCGGGGAAGGTTTTGGTGATGTCTACCATTTTCAGTAGCACATTCTGTTCCATATTGGGTTCCTCCCTTGAGAAAATTAAGTTTGCCGATAGAGAACGGTGGGCATCGGTGCGGGATGCCGGAACGGTGTCCACCGCTCTCTACCGCTGGCATAGACTGCCGCCTAAAAGAGGGCAGCTGCCGTCGGAACGACAGCTGCCCGGAAACTGTGCAAATTACTCGCCGGTGTAGGGAGCGTATGCAACGTACAGCTTGGTAGCGCAGTCCTCAGCAACGGTGAAACGCTCGTCAGTCAGGGAAGCCAGAGCATCCACGGGAGCCTTGCCCTCGTTGATAGCCTTCACGGACTGAGCGATCGCAACAGCCATGCCGTTGGCGTCCTGCTTAACGGTGCCGATCATGGAACCCTCAGCGATCAGAGCCTTGGCAGCGTCGGTAGCGTCAACACCGAACACGGGGATCAGGTGCTTGCCTTCCTGGTTGTAGCCGGCATTCTTCAGAGCAGCCACAACGCCTTCGGCCATGCCGTCGTTGTTGCAGATGACCAGCTCGATCATGTTGCCGTTGTCCTCGTTGAAGGAAACCAGGTTGGTGTTCATGTAGTCGGTAGCAGCCTTAGCGGACCATGCGCCCTCGGGGTCGGTCTGCCACTTCTGCTGCGCGTTAGCGTCGAAGTACTCCAGAGCGGGCTTGCCGGCAGCGGTCAGAACTGCGTCAGCATCCTCAACACCGAACTGAGTACGGGCAATTGCCTCGGCATTGCCCTCTTCGCCCTTCATCATAGCGTAGGTGATCTTGCCGTCGCCGTTCAGGTCAACGGTGTCAAAGTTGGCCAGAACGTACTCGCCAATCATCTTGCCCTGCATGTGACCGGCTTCGGGAGCATCGGTGCCGATGAAGCAAGCAGTAGTCTGATCGGCCAGCAGAGTGACATCAGAGCCATCTTTGCCGATTGCACGGTTGAAGAACACCACGGGGATGTCACCGGCAGCGTCAATGATCTTCTTGGCAGTGTCGGGGTCGCCGGAGGTAACCTGGTTGACCACCAGCAGGGTGGAGCCACCGGAGATAGCGGTGTTGATCTGCTCCAGCTGCTTAGTCTGATCCTTGGCAGCAAACTGGTTGTCGTACTTGATGCCCAGCTTATCCAGCTCAGCATTCAGCTCGGCACGAACGGAGCCCAGATATACGTCAGCTTCGTCGTACCAGAAAACGGTGACCTTGGGCTCTTTGGCGCCGCCACCGCAAGCAACCAGACCCAGTGCCAGGACCAGGACCAGTGCAAGTGCAATGATTCTCTTCATAAGATGAATCCTCCTAAAATATTATGCTTACACGGCCTTTGGGCCGAAGTAGCTGTAAACATACCCTCCCGGGAACGGCAGAAAAGAAGTTGCGCATACCCGGTGGCCTCTGAATAAAAGTATAGCATAAGCTGCATAAAAAGTAAACTGAAATTTTGTTTTTTCACAAAATTTTCCAGTGTCATTTTTGAAAGAATTGTGCAACATAACGGATTTGTCGAAACACAAGGGGCAGCAGGCAGAACAAAACGACCCCGCCTATCCGGGCGGTCTCGTTTTGCTCAGACATATTACAGATCAAAGTACCGAACGGCGTTGCGGTAGCAGATGCCTTCCACGATCTTCTGCAGGCTGGCATCCAGATTGGGATACTCCCCGTTTTCCACCCAGGAGCCGATCAGGTTGCACAGGATCCGGCGGAAGTAATCATGCCGGGCGTAGCTCAGGAAGGAGCGGGAGTCGGTGAGCATACCGATAAAGTTGCCAAGCAAGCCCAGATTGCCCAGAGAGATCATCTGGTCGGTCATGCCGGTTTTGTGGTCGTTGAACCACCATGCAGAGCCGTGCTGCATTTTACCGGGGACAGAGCTGTCCTGGAAACAGCCGATGATGGTGCCCAGCTGAGCGTTATCGGCGGGATTCAGAGAGTACAGGATGGTTTTGGGGCAGCAGCCTTCTGCGTCCAGCGCATCCAGCAGCTGCACGATATTGCCGCCGCAGGTGTTTTGGGAAATGGAATCCACACCGGTGTCAGGGCCTTGAGTGGTGAAGATCCGGCGGTTGTTGTTCCGCAGGCAGGAGTAGTGTAGCTGCATGGCAATATCCCGCTGGGCATAGGCTTTGCCCAAATGCAGCAGGACGATTGTTTGATAGCCCTCGATCTCCTCCGTGGTGAGGGTCTGGCCCAGCAGCGCCTTCTGATAGATTGCTTCCGCCTGCTCCATAGTGCAGGTCCGGTAGGGGATATAGTCCAGACCGTGATCGCTGGCTTTGCAGCCGTGGGCATGGAAGTGATCCAGCCGGGCAGACAGCGCGTCCAAAACTTCAGCTACAGAGGTAAGCTGGGTCTTGCCTACGGATGCGGCAAGCTGCGCCATGTACGTCTTCCAGCCGTCCTTGTGGATGTTGATGGCCTTGTCGGGGCGGAAGGAGGGAGCTACGGTAAAGGAAACAGTGGGATCGGCGGCGATCTTCTCATGCCAGTGCAGATCGTCGATGGGGTCATCGGTGGTGCCGATGAAGGCCACATTTGCCTTCCGGATCAGACCCCGGGCAGACATGTCCGGGTCATTGCGGAGCTTGTCGTTGCAAATTTCCCAGATCCGGGGGGCACTTTCGGTGGTCAGCGGCTCATGGATACCAAAAAACTGCTGCAGCTCCAGGTGACACCAGTGGTACATAGGGTTACCGATGGCCATTTCCAGAGCCTCGGTAAACTTCAAAAACCGCTCATAGGGATCGGCGCTGCCGGTGATGTACTCCTCGTCGATGCCGTGAGAACGCATCACACGCCACTTGTAGTGATCACCAAAGTAACTGCCGTCGGGATTCCGGCCACCCAACCATACCTCAACAATGTTGTTAAACCGGCGGTCCTCATAGATCTCTCTGGGATTTAAGTGGCAGTGATAGTCTACCAGGGGCAGCTGCTCGGCAAAATCGTGGAACAGATGCCGGGCGGTCTGGGTTTCCAGCAGGAAATCCTTATCCATAAATGTACGCATGGGGAACACTCCTTCGTTTTGTTTTCTACCTTATAGTATACAGAAAAATATCCTGATTGCAATATGAAAATATTGTGATTGCCGTACCAAAAACGATCTCCGGTCCTGCAGGACCGGAGAAATGGGTATCAATAACGGGGGGGGCGGATGTACAGCTCGTGGGAGGCAGCGGCCGGCCGGGCATACACACCGCTCACCAACCCCAGCATGGCGTACAGCGACACGATGGAGGATGCGCCGTAGCTGATAAAAGGCAGAGTCAGACCGATCACCGGCATCACACCAATGCACATACCCACATTGATGATGATCTGGAAAATCAGCGCAGCGGCTGCGCCAAAGCAGATCAATCGGCGGGTGTAATCCTGACTGCGGGTGCCTACCCAGATACACCGGGCAACGATCAGTCCCAATAGCACCAGCACAAAGGCGCAGCCCACGAAACCAAGCTCTTCACCCAATGCGGAGAAAATAAAGTCAGTATGCTGACCCCACAGGGCGCCGTTTTGGGTACGGTGACCGTTGAACAGACCCTGTCCGGTCATGCCGCCGCCGGTGAGGGAGCGCAGGCTTAGATTATACTGATAGGATACGCCAAGTCCCGATGCGTCCAGTTCCGGATTAAACAGAACCCCGATTCGCAGCTGTTGCCGTTCGCTGAGCAAGGGCCAGATGATAGGGGAGAGGATCGCAACACCACCAATGGCCGCGCCGAACCAAAGCAGGCTTACACCACCGCTGAAGGCCATGGCCACGAAAATAAACACGAAGATCAGAGACACGCCCAGATCACTGGACAGCTCGTAATTCAGCAGAAACAGCAGTCCCAGATGAAACGCCATATGAATGACAGATTTGAACGAGGAAATGTTCTCCCGGTGGGAGGTCATCACCGATGCCATGATCAGGATATAGGTGATCTTGCAGATCTCCGCCACCTGAATGTTAAAGGGCAGGAAGGGCAGCTTGACCCAGCTCTTGTTGCCGTTGACATCCACACCGAAGGGGATCAGCAGAGCCAGGAAGCAAATGTTGAAGATCACAAGGGCGATACGATGCTCTGAAAAGACCTCTGCGTCAATAGAAGAAACCAATGCATACAGGATGATGCCGATGATTGCGCCTAGGATCTGCATCAGGATGTAACGCATGGACTCCAGATAATTGGTGGCGCTGGCAATGACCAAAACGCCGAACGCAGTAGTGACCACGCATAGCAGAAGCAGAACCCAGTCACCTTTGCGGATGGCTTCTTTCACTTGTTGAATATAGCGACCCATTGCCACACCTCCTTTGGGCCTATCATAGCATTTTTTTGCAGAAAAGTAAACACCTTATCCCATACCAAAAACTACCGAAAAGCAAAAAAGCAGATGCTCCGGATTTCCGGAGCATCTGCGGAAATGTTCTGTTATGCAAGATAAATAGCCTTGCAGGCCAGCATGGTCATATAGCAGTCCAGCTTGCTGATCAACTCCATGGGTGCGTGCATACACAGCACAGGCACGCCGGCGTCCACGGTGACGATGTTCCGGTTGGCCATATAGGCAGCCACAGTGCCGCCGCCGCCCTGATCCACCTTGCCCAGGGTAGCGATCTGCCACAGGACACCGGCATTGTCCAGAGTGGTGCGCACATGCCCCATAGCCTCAGCAGAGGCATCGGAAGCACCGCCCTTACCCCGGGAGCCGGTGTACTTGCAGATGGAGATGCCGTAGTTCAGACGGCTGTTGTTTCTGCGGTCGCAGGTTTCTGCAAAGTTGGGGTCGAAGGCGTTGGATACGTCTGCGGACAGGCAGAAGGAGTTGGCAAAGCACTGGCTCAGCTTCACACCCTGGGCATCGCACAGCATTTCCATAAAGTACTCAAAGGCCTGACTCTGCATACCGGAGATGCCCACAGAGCCAATCTCCTCCTTGTCAGCCAGGATGCACACGGCGGTGTGCTTGGGAGTGCCCATAGTCAACAAAGGATCAATCTCTGCGAAGGCGCAGACCCGGTCATCGTGGCCGTAAGCGCCCAGCAAACTCCGGTCAAGACCCACCTCCCGGCAGCGGCCGGCAGGTACCATAGTCAGCTCCGCAGACAGGAAGTCTTCTTCGATAATGCCGTACTTCTCGTTCAGCAGCTTCATAATGTGCAGCTTGACAAGATCAGCACCTTCGCCGTTTAAGGGTTCAGTGCCCAGAATCACATTCAGCTGCTCGCCCTCAATTACCTTAGCTGCGGTCTTCTGCATCTGATCGGCAGACAGGTGGATCAGCAGGTCGGACACGCACAGGACAGGGTCGTTCTCGTCCTCACCGATGGTCACGGTGACCACCGTGCCGTCCTTCCGGTAGACTACGCCGTGGATGGCCAGAGGGATGGTTGCCCACTGGTATTTCTTGATACCGCCGTAGTAATGGGTTTTGAAGTAGGCGATCTCGGAATCCTCATACAGGGGATTGGGCTTAATGTCCATCCGGGGGGAATCCACATGGGCAGCGCAGATGTTTGCGCCCTGGGCCAAAGATTCGCTGCCAATAACAGCCAGCAGGATGCTCTTGCCCCGGTTGTTCAGGTATACCTTGTCACCGGGCTTTACATCCATACCGGGCTTCATTTCTTTGAAACCGTTCGCCTCCGCGGTGGCAACCGCCCAGGCGGTGGCTTCCCGCTCGGTCTTGCAGGCGTCGATAAATGCTCTATAGCGCTTACAATAGCTTTCCATTTCTTCTCTCTGCTCGTTTGTCAGAGAGGTGTAGCCGTTTTTAGGGTCGGCCAACAGTGCTTTGCGAAGTTCTTCCATATGGGTTACTCCTTTACGGGTTTTTCTTCTATTATAGTCAGGTTCTTAAAAAACACAAGGCATTTCTCCCGGAAATCCTCCGGATCGCCGTCATTGCAGAGAATATAATTGCATTTCTCCCGGAAATAGCGTTCCGGTTTTTGGGCGGCGATCCGCATAGCTGCCTGCTCCCGGGTGATGTCGTCCCGGGCCTGCAGACGCCGGATTCTGTGTTCTTCCGGAGCGGTGACCGCAACGGTCACATCGCACAGCTCCCCTAAGCCACCGTCAAACAGCTCAATGGCGTCGATGGCAGCGAGCTTAGGTTGCCCGACCAGAAGTCTGAGCACCTCTTTTCTGACTGCACCGTGGGTAATGGCATTTAGGTCACGGAGGGCCTGCTCATCAGAAAAGACAATGGGGGCAAGTGCTTTTCGGTCCAGAACACCGCCTTTCACCGTGCCGGGAAACCGGGCATCAATGGCCCGGAGCAGGCCGGCATCGGTTTGCAGCAGGTCATGGTAGACCTGATCGCAGTCGATGATCACACCGCCCAGTTCTCGGATGGCCTGCAAAGCGGTGGTCTTGCCGCAGCCGGTGCCGCCGGTGATGCCGATGATCATACCTCCACCTCCCCGTCAATGATCCGGAAGGCAGCGGCCTTTTTCAGCCGGTTCTGCACCGCATAGGCAACACCACCGCCCACCGGGCAGCGGGCGTATACCCTGCCCACAGAGGGGTCATCCAGCTCCCGAAGAGCGGCAAACAGCCCCGCAGACAAGGTGGAGACATCCGCCTCCCGCCCATAGGACAAGGGCGCGCAATCTGCATACAGAGGAAGCTCCTCTTCAAAGCACAAAACCCGGTCGCCGGGGGCAAAATGACGGTGAATGTAGGCGGCGGCCTTCTCCCGGCTGCCGGACACGATCACCACCTCCGCCTGGGGGGCGTAGTGCTTGTATTTCATACCAGGAGCTTTCACCACCGTGTCCGTGTGGATCTGGGCGGTGACGGCCTTGTCCACCACCAGATCTCCCAGCACATCAAGTAGCTGCTCTGGGGTGATGCCACCGGGACGCAGGAGCCGGGGACGGTCTTCCGTTAAATCTACGATGGTGGATTCTACACCCACCCGGCAAGGTCCGCCGTCCACCACGGCGGCGATGTTGCCGTCATGGTCGTGGAGCACATGCTCTGCGGTGGTGGTGGAGGGTTTGCCGGAGAGATTGGCAGAGGGAGCGGCAATGGGCACGCCAGAAAGACGGATAATTTCCCTGGTGACTGCATTGTCAGGACATCGGACGGCCACCGTGGGCAGACCTGCGGTGGTACACTTGGGGACAGTGTCCCGGGCAGGTAGCACCAAGGTCAGCGGGCCGGGCCAGAACCGTTCCGCCAGAGTATAGGCAGCCAGAGGGATGCTGTGACAGAATTTTTCTATATCCGCAGCTTCTGCCACATGGAGGATCAGGGGATTGTCCTGGGGACGGCCCTTGGCAAGAAAAATTTTGGCAACGGCCTCGGGATTGAGTCCATCTGCCCCCAGACCGTACACGGTCTCGGTGGGGATGGCAACCAGCTCGCCCTTTTGAATGAGATCCGCCGCAAGGGCAGGGGTATCTGCCGCACCTGCGGAGAGGATTTTTGTGATCATAGAGATTCCTCCAAAAATGGGGAGACTTTTGAAAAAGGAAACGGGAGCAGCGGTAGCTGCTCCCGTCTTATGGATTAAACAGTGGGCTGGTTAGCAGCTTCGATGATCTGGACAAACTTCTCGGGAACCAGAGATGCGCCGCCGATCAGGCCGCCGTCGATATCGGGCTGTGCCAGCAGCTCGAAAGCATTCTTCTCGTTCATGCTGCCGCCGTACAGGATGGAGATGGCACGGGCATTCTTGGAGGAGTACAGCTTACGAACCACAGCGCGGATCATTTCGCAAACTTCCTCAGCCTGCTCGGGGGTGGCGGTCAGACCGGTGCCGATGGCCCAGATGGGTTCATAGGCGATGATGACCTTGCGGATCTTGTCCTCGGGCACGCCGGCAAGACCCAGCTTGATCTGCATGGTGATGTGCCCGGCGGTAACGCCCTTCTCCCGCTGTGCCAGGGTCTCGCCGCAGCACATAATGGGGATCAAGCCTGCATCCAGAGCAGCCAGAACCTTTGCGTTCACATCCGCGTCGGTCTCGCCGAACATCTCACGGCGCTCGGAGTGGCCAATGATCACATACTTGCAACCGGCATCCACCAGCATGTTGGTAGCCAGCTCACCGGTATAAGCGCCGGAGGGGTTGGCGTTGCAGTTCTCAGCGCCGATGCCGACCCGGGTCTCACGCATAGCGCGGACAGCGGCGGGAATGCACACTGCGGGAACACACAGGGCAACATCACACCAACGACCCTTGGGCATAATGGCCTTCAGCTGGGTCATAAACTCCTTGGTCTGGGAGGGGGTCTTGTTCATCTTCCAGTTACCGGCAATGACGGTCTTACGATACTTTCTATTCATTTTCTTAATTCTCCTTCAATATATGCGCATCGCATAGCGATGTGAATTTACAAATCTATGTGCGGGGAAAGTCGGGGCGGCAACGCCACCCCGACGCATAGGTCAAAACGGGGAGATTACTTGTCCTGCAGGCAAGCGATACCAGGAAGCTCCAGGCCTTCCAGGAATTCCAGAGAAGCGCCGCCGCCGGTGGAGATGTGGGTGATTGCGTTTGCAAAGCCCAGTTGCTCGCAGGCAGCTGCGGAGTCGCCGCCACCGACGATGGCCACGGCATCAGAATCGGCCAGAGCTTGTGCAACGGCGATGGTGCCCTTTGCCAGAGTGGGGTTCTCGAACACGCCCATGGGGCCGTTCCAGACAACAGTCTTGGCAGCCTTGGCGGCAGCAGCGAATTCTGCGCAAGCCTTGGGGCCGATATCCAGACCCATCTGGTCGGCGGGAATGGCGGTGCAATCTACATACTCAACGGGGATCTCGGCATCGATGGGGGAGGGGAAGGAAGCAGCGATGGCGGTGTCCACAGGCAGCAGCAGCTTTACACCCTTAGCCTCGGCTTTAGCCATCATTTCCTTGCAGTAGTCCAGCTTCTCATTGTCAACCAAGCTCTTACCCACGCTGTAGCCCTGGGCAGCCAGGAAGGTGTAAGCCATGCCACCGCCGATGATCAGGGTGTCCACCTTCTCCAGCAGGTTGTTGATCACATTCAGCTTGTCGGAGACCTTAGCGCCGCCTAAGATGGCAACGAAGGGACGCTCGGGATTAGCCAGAGCCTTACCCATAATGGAAACTTCCTTCTGTACCAGGTAGCCGGAAACAGCGGGCAGGTAGTCGGCCACGCCTGCGGTGGAGGAGTGAGCGCGGTGCGCAGTGCCGAAAGCGTCGTTGACGAAAATATCAGCCAGATCAGCCAGAGCCTTAGAAAGCTCAGGATCGTTCTTGGTCTCGCCCTTGATGTAACGGGTGTTCTCCAGCAGCATCACGTCGCCGTCCTTCAAAGCGGCAGCTTTTGCCTTGGAGTCCTCGCCGGCAACATCGGAGGCCATAATGACTTCCTTGCCCAGCAGCTGGGACAGGCGGTCAGCCACGATCTTCAGGGACAGCTCGGGCTTCCACTCGCCCTTGGGCTTACCCATGTGAGAGCACAGGATCACCTTAGCGCCTTTGTTGACCAGGTACTCGATGGTGGGCATGGCAGCCACGATCCGCTTGTCGGAAGTGATTTTGCCTTCCTTGGTGGGGACGTTGAAGTCGCAGCGGCACAGTACCCGCTTGCCGGCAACGTCGATATCCTCGATAGACTTCTTGTTGTAGTTCATATTATTTCCTCCATTAAAAGGTTATTTACATTTTTATGTAGGGGCGATTCAAGAATCGCCCGCGCATCGCTCGTGATGCACCCTAAACAGTTTGATCTGCCATTTTGCCAAAGCTTTGCAGACAGGGAAACTCCAGCTGACGCAGGGCTTCGTACACAGTGATGGCTACGGCATTGCTTAAGTTCAGGCTTCTGGCTTCCTGCCGCATAGGGATTCGGACGCAACGGTCGTAATGGGCTGCAAGAAAATCCTCCGGCAGACCCTTGGTTTCCTTACCAAAGAACAGGTAGCAGCCGTCCTCAAAGGCCGCTTCCGTGTAGGCCCGGGGCGCTTTTGTGGACAGACACCACATCTGCCGGACTTGGTTTTTTACATAAAAGTCCTGCAGATCGTCATAAACCAGCACATCCACCAGATGCCAATAGTCCAGACCTGCCCGTTTTACAGCTTTTTCGGAGATATCAAAGCCCAGAGGGCGGATCAAATGCAGACGGCTGCCGGTGGCGGCGCAGGTTCTTGCAATATTGCCGCAGTTTTGTGGGATCTCTGGCTCCACCAGCACGATATTCAGCATATTTGCCTCTCCTCAAGTTCTGAAAATGCTCCAAATTCACTCGCCAAACTATTGTACGGCAAAAGTTCTGGAAAATCAATGGAAAAATTGTAAATAATTCAACTTTTCATAGTATTCACATAAAAAATACAAGGAACCGTTGAAATTTGTGGATTTTGTAAAGGTAAGAAAATTTTTCGTGTTTAGCGGTAGCAGGGGAATCAGGTTTTTTGCAGAAAAACATATATTAGAGCATTGCCAGCCGGGGAAAGAAAGGGTATAATGAGAGAAAAAGGGGGGGGAGAAGATGAAAGACGAGAAATATTCCCGCAGGCGTAAATGGCTTGGGAGAATCTCGGTGGGTGTTGTGCTGATTCTGGCAGCATTGCTGACATGGTTTCTTTGGAAATGGCTTGCATCTTTTTCCCAGGAGGGACTGCGGGATTACATTCGTTCCTTTGGAGCCGCCGGCTGGCTGGTGTTTTTGGGGCTGCAGTTTTTGCAGGTATTTATTGCGCTGATCCCCGGGGAACTGCTGGAGAGCGTGGCGGGCTTTGTGTTTGGCCCGGTGGCAGGTACACTGCTTTGTTACCTGGGCGTGGGCTTGGCATCTGTTTTGGTGTTTGCGCTGACCCGCCGGTTTGGTGTCAGGCTGGTAGAGCTTTTTATTTCCCGAGAGCAGATCAATCGGCTGCGGTTTTTGAACACAGAGAAAAAACGGGTCTTGTTAATTTTTCTGCTGTTCTTTATTCCCGGAACACCCAAGGATCTTTTGACCTATTTTGCAGGCTTAACGGACATTCGGTTAGGTACCTTTCTTGCGGTTTCTTTGATCGCCCGAATCCCCTCCGTGCTGTCATCTACCTTTGGCGGTCACCTTTTGGGAGAGGGCCGCTACGGTGGCGCGGTGAGTGTGTATGCAATTACGGGACTCATCAGCCTGATCGGTCTTTGGGGATACAATGCCTGGGTCAAAAAGAAAGAAGAGGGTCTGCCGAAAGAACCATCGGATTCTTAAGTAGGGAATTGACATTTTTTGTGTTTTATGAGAAAATAAATCGATAAATTTTACAAGCGAGAGGTTTTTATATGATGCAATCCAGAACCCATACCTGTGGAGAGCTCCGCCTTGCCCATGCCGGTCAGAATGTGACCATCGCAGGCTGGATGGAGAATGTCCGGGAGGTTGGCTCCAACTTTGCCTTTGTTGTGCTGCGGGACTTCTACGGCACTACCCAGGTGGTCATCGAGACCGAGGATATGATGAAGGCCATCAAAGGTCTGAACAAAGAGACCACCATCTCCGTCACCGGCACAGTCCGGGAGCGGGAGAGCAAGAACCCCAAGCAGGCCACCGGCGAGATCGAGGTTGTACCTACCGAGATCAAGGTGCTGGGCAAGTGTGTTCACAACAGCCTGCCCTTTGAGATCAACAAGAGCCGGGATGCAGACGAGAATGTCAGACTGAAGTACCGGTATCTGGACCTGCGGAATCCCGCGGTGAAGAGCAATATCATCCTGCGCTGCCAGGTGGTTGCAGAGCTGCGGCGACTGATGACCGAGAAGGGCTTCCTGGAGATCACCACCCCCATTTTGACCGCATCTTCTCCCGAGGGCGCCCGGGACTATCTGGTTCCCGCCCGGAATCACCCCGGCAAGTTCTATGCTCTGCCCCAGGCGCCTCAGCAGTTTAAGCAGCTGCTGATGACCTCCGGCTTTGACCGGTATTTCCAGATCGCCCCCTGCTTCCGGGACGAGGATGCCCGTGCTGACCGTACTCCCGGCGAGTTCTACCAGCTGGATATGGAGATGGCTTTCGCCACCCAGAACGATGTGCTGACCACTCTGGAAGAGGTGCTGGTGCCCGTATTTGAAAAGTTCGGCAAGTACAAAAGAATTTCCCAAGCGCCTTTCCGGCATATTCCCTTTAACGAGGCTATGGAGCGCTACGGCTCCGACAAGCCCGACCTGCGGATCGATCTGGAGGTGCAGGACATCACCGAGGCTGTGGCAGGCTGCGAGTTTGGCCCGTTCCAAAACGCCACCGTCAAGGCTGTGGCCGTGGATAACTTCTCTGAGGGCCGTAAGTGGATCGACAAACTGCTTGCTGATGTGGAAGTGCAGACCGGTAACAAGGTGTGCTGGTTCAAGGTGGATGAGCAGGGTGAACTCACCGGTGGTGTCAGCAAATTCCTGGTGAATTACAAGGATGCGCTGACGGAGAAACTGAACCTGAAACCCGGCTCTTTCGTGTGCATGGCCGCCGGCAAGAAGACTGCCGCCCAGAAGACTGCAGGCGTGGTGCGCACCATGCTGGGCAAGCGCGTGCCCGGTCACTTTGACGAGGAGCAGTATGCCATCTGCTGGATTGTGGATTTCCCCATGTACGAAATGGGCGAGGAATCCGGTGAACTGGAGTTCTGCCATAATCCCTTCTCCATGCCTCAGGGCGGCATGCAGGCACTGCTGGATGCTGAGGGCGACAACGAGAAACTGCTGGCGATCAATGCTGACCAGTATGATCTGGTTATCAATGGCTATGAGTCCGCTTCCGGTGCCGTCCGGAACCACGATCCCGAGATCATGGTCAAGGCCTTCCAGATGGTGGG
>JAZOBL010000060.1:0-21163 GCA_045595945.1 Faecousia sp. | reverse complement strand
TGCCTACGCTGATGTTACCAACGTAGCCGCCGTCAAGAAGATGATTCCCTACAAATAAGCCAAGGAGGATATTGAGAAATGGCAAGAGTCAAAGGCGCAATGATGACGCGCAAGAGAAGAAATGCTACCCTGAAGCTGGCCAAGGGCTACTGGGGTTCTAAGTCCAGACACTTTAAGATGGCCAAGCAGCAGGTCATGAAGTCCGGTAACTACGCTTTTGTTGGCCGTAAGCTGAAGAAGCGTGACTACCGCAGACTGTGGATCACCCGGATCTCCGCTGCTGTTGCTCCCTACGGTCTGAACTACTCCACCTTCATGTACGGTGTGAAGAAGGCCGGTATCGAGATGAACCGCAAGAGCCTGTCCGAGATGGCAATCCAGGACACTGCCGCTTTCGCCGCTCTGGTCGAGAAGGCAAAGGCTGCTCTGTAATTTGCACAGATAAACAAACTACCCTGCTGAGTTTCAGCAGGGTAGTTTTTCTATTCAATGTATAACCTATCCAACTCCCAGCGAAGAGGGTTTGTTTGTATATACTCTGCCAGCGCCACATAATCCTCTTGATTGCGGATCACATGATCGTGATAGCCACGCTGCCATACAGCAATATCACCGTAGCTCTGCCGAATGGCCTTGGATGCATTCATTTTGATATAGCCGATCAGTTTCGACAGAACGGTTCTGCTCTGTAGGGGCGATTCATGAATCACCCGCAGTGTCTCCTCCTCTGTTATAACGGCGATCAAATGCACATGGTTTGGCATAATCACATATTGATCAATCGTTACAGGAAGATGTTCGGGAATATGTTTCATAACCGATTCCACAATCCTGCCGCAGGTAGTCAGTTGAGACTCGGGCGATTCATGAATCGCCCCTACGATGCGGGATAAAAAAGGATTCCTGTTGTGGGTGCAGAATGTGATAAAATACGCGCCGGGGGTATTGTAATCATAATGGGACAGACGTAAGGGTTTTCTAACGGGCAATTGATTCTCCATAACATATCACCACTACAATAATAGCACAAAAACGGCAGAAAGCCAAGCCTTCTGCCGTTTGAAACAATCCTATGGAGAGCTGCCTTCGGGCAGCGCTTTTTATTTGGTTAACACAGCTTGGCGCCGGCGGGGATGGCGTCATCCACCATCAGCAGGTTCAGCTTTTCCTCGCCCTTGTCCGTGTGGACGGCGGAGATCAGCATACCGCAGGACTCTTTGCCCATCATCTTCCGGGGAGGCAGGTTGGTAATGGCAACCAATGTCTTGCCGATCAGCTCCTCCGGCTTATAGAACTTGGCAATGCCGGAGAGGATCTGCCGGTCAGTGCCGGTGCCGTCGTCCAAAGTGAACTGCAGCAGCTTATCGCTCTTTTTCACCGGCTGGCAGTCCTTGACCTTCACTGCCCGGAAATCGGACTTGCAGAAGGTGTCGAAATCCACGGATTCGGTGGCGTAGGGCTCGATCTCGATAGTGGACTTGGGCTTGCTCAGCTCCTCCAGAGCGGCCAGCTCCTTCTCCATATCGATTCTGGGGAACAGGGGTGTGCCGGTAACGGTGTTCCAAACGGAATCCTCACCTGCCCGGTATGCCTTGGCCTCCAGGGTACGGCCCTCAGCCGGAATGTTCAGCATGTCAAAGATCTTCTCCGCAGACTCCGGCATGAAGGGGGTGATCAGGATTCCGGCGATCCGGATGCACTCGCACAGGTTCTTCATGACGCTCAGCAGCCGGGGCATCGTCTCCTCACTCTTGGCAAGGATCCAGGGGGTGGTCTCGTCGATATACTTATTGGCCCGATCCAGCAGCCGGAAGACCTCGTTCAAAGCCACGGAGAACTGGAACTTGTCCATCTGGGCTTCGTAATTGGCAAAGACCTCCGCTGCCAGAGCCTTCAGCTCTTCATCCAGATCAGCAGCCTCACCACCGGCAGCTAGAGTGCCGCCAAAGTACTTTTGATTCATAGCCACAGTACGACTGACCAGATTGCCCAGAGTGTTGGCCAGGTCTGTATTGATGGTGGAGATCAGCAGCTCGTTGGTAAAGTTGCCGTCGGAGCCAAAGGGGAAGGTCCGCAGCAGGAAGAACCGCAGGGCATCCACGCCGAATCGCTGGGAAAGGATATAGGGATCTACCACATTGCCCCGGGATTTGGACATCTTCTCGCCGTTGAAGTTCAGCCAGCCGTGACCGTAGACCTTCTTGGGCAGGGGCAGATCCAGACTCATCAGCATGGCGGGCCAGATGATGGAGTGGAAACGGACGATCTCCTTACCCACAAAGTGCACATCGGCAGGCCAGAATTCGGCCAGATCGTCATACTTTTCGTTGCAGAAGCCCAGAGCGGTCATGTAGTTGAACAGAGCATCGATCCACACATAGACCACATGGCCCTCATCAAAGTCCACGGGAACGCCCCAGGTGAAGCTGGTACGAGACACGCACAGATCCTCCAGACCCGGCTTAATGAAATTGTTGACCATCTCGTGGACACGGCTTCTGGGCTCCAGGAAATCCGTGTTCTCCAGCAGATCCCGGATCCGGTCGGCGTACTTGCTCAGCCGGAAGAAGTAGGCCTCCTCCTCGGCGTAGTCACACTCTCTGCCGCAGTCGGGGCACTTGCCGTCCACCAGCTGGCTTTCCGTCCAGAAGGACTCGCAGGGCTTGCAGTACTTGCCGGTGTATTTGCCCTTGTAGATGTCGCCGTTTTCGTACATCTTCCGGAAGATCTTCTGGATAGCGGCTACATGGTAGTCATCGGTGGTGCGGATGAACCGGTCGTAGGAGATGTTCATCAGCTTCCACAGATCCAGCACGCCCTTTTCGCCCAGAACGATGTTATCCACAAACTGCTGGGGCGTCACACCGGCTTCCTTGGCCTTGTCCTCGATCTTCTGGCCGTGCTCATCGGTGCCGGTGAGGAACTTCACATTGTAGCCCTGCAGCCGCTTGTAGCGAGCCATGGTATCCGTTGCCACGGTGCAGTAAGCGTGACCGATATGCAGGTTTGCAGAGGGATAGTAGATGGGAGTGGTAATGTAATAATTGCCTTTGCTCATAAATTTGCCTCCTAAACATGAAACGTCGCCCTTGGAACACCAAGGGCGACAGAATTGACGCGGTACCACCTTGTTTCTCGTCAATACACAAGCCACACCGCTCCATTTCCTGCAAGCAGAAAATTCCGCCAGTGGCTTGGCAGCTCCTCTTCCACACAAAGGCCATCCGCCTTTGCGGGGGCCATTTAGGACTGAAGAACAAAGACGACTCAATACGCTTTAACGGGCGCACCCGGGCGTGCCTACTTTATCGACACACCGGCTCCGAGACCATGTTCCGCAGCTTGTCCCGTACCCCTTTCCACCAACCGGGGCTCTCTGACCGCTTCTGCTGCCTACTCTTCTCTTCACAGCTTTTTCCATTACAGGGGACATTATAGCCTGTTTTTGCAGGGTTTGTCAAGCATTTGGCGAAATTTCCCTGTGCTTCCGGGTCAGTAGAAGGGCAACTGCCACGGCGGCTGCGCCACCGGCCAGTTTGCCCACGATCATAGCCGGCAGCAGCTGGGGAGCAAACCCGGCTGTAAAGCCCAGATGATCGCCGAACACAAAGGCCGCGCTCACCGCAAAGGCGATGTTCACCACCTTGCCCCGGCTGTCCATCTCCTCCACCATCCGGAAGGTGGCGATGGAGTTGGCAAGGGTGGCGATGAGACCTGCCGCAGCGGTATCGTTGACACCCAGGAGCTTACCCAGTTTCAGCAGGGGCTTGCGCAACAGCCGGGTCACCGCCGACACCAGAGGGAACGCTCCCGCCAGTACGATGGCGATGGCACCCACAGTCTGAAAGCCGTCGGATAAGGGGGCAAGGCCCGGGATCAGGACAAAGCCGGTGAGCTCCTCGAAGATCGCTGCCGCCAGACCTACGGTGATCAGGGCGATGATCAGCTTTCCGAAGATCCCGAAACCCTTGATCATCCCTTTTTCAAACTTCCACAGCCCCAGGGCGATGAGTCCTCCGATCAGCACAATGGGGATCAGATTCCGCAGCACCATCACAGGGGGGAAGCCTGCCACCAGACCGCCCACCAGCACACCTGCCGGGATGGTAATGATGCCGCACAGGATCCCCTTGGCCATAGCTGCCCGGCCGGCTTCCTCCAGGTTGCCCATGGCCACCGGGATGGTGAAGACGATGGTGGCTCCCAGCATGGAGCCGGTGAGCACGCCCCCCAACAGGGCGGCTTGGGGATCAGCGGTCAGCTCCGCAGCCAGAGCGCCACCGCCCATGTCGCAGGCCAGGATTGTGCCGGCGAACATAGCCGGGTCTGCCCCCAGAAAGCTGTATACCGGCACTACAACAGGCTTGAGCAGACCCGCCAGCACCGGGGCAAGGCAGATGATACCCAGCATGGCCAGAGCCAAAGAACCCATAGCCAGAATGCCCTCTTCAAAGGATTCTCCCAGCTTTAGCCGGTTACCAAAGATCCGGTCCACCGCCCCCAACAGGGCGAATACTGCCATCACACCGATGACGATCTCATGGGCTGACATGGCGTCCCTCCTGATCCAAAATGGCCACTACGGCGGCATCCACCGGAGCCTCCATGCAGAACCGAGCGGCGGAAGTGCCTGTGACCAGCAGCACCTTATCCCCCCGTCCTGCTCCAACCTGATCGGCTGCTACCACCGTACCCTCGGGGGTCTCCACCACCAGAAAGGTCTGCCCCTGCAGGCAGGTGGCTTTCCGGGTGGACCAGACAGAGCCGGTCACTGTTCCTATTTTCATCGTGTTCCTCCGTCCATTTCCAAAATCTCCTTCGCTAAGGGGGTTAGCACCGCTCCGGGAGCAGGGCGTTTTCCCTGCTGCCGCAATAGCTGCGCATGCTGGGCGGTAATGAGCTTTCTCTGTTCCCCGTCGGTGAAAACGATCCCCCAGCTTTTCATCTCCCGCTTTCGGGAGGCAAGGGTTGCCGCCAGTGCCCGATTTTTCGGCGCTTGGGGAAACCCGGGGGTATAGCAGATCACAGGCTTGCCCTCCGCCAGCAGGCAGAGCACCTCCTCGCAGGAAAAGTGCAGGGCCTGCCCCAGAGTCAGCGAGCCGATGACCACCCCGTCATAGGGGGGATCTTTGCTGAGGGTGTATCCCAAATCACAGGGGGGCGCTTGTCCAACCAGCAATACCCTCATGGCAAAATTCTCCCCAGATCTCCGGACTGAAAGCCGCAGGCATTGGCCTCGTCATAGTCCAAATGCGCCCGGGTCTGGAAGTTCTCGCTGACCCGCACCGCCACATCGTCAAAGACCAAAGGCCGGTCTGTATAGGTCTGCAGCCGCACCACCTGCTTATCCTGCACCCCCATGGCTTTGGCATCCTCCGGGGTGATATGGATATGCCGCAGGGCAGCGATGACCCCTTGGGAAAGGGTGACCTTGCCCCGCTCTCCCACCAGAACCGCCCCAGGGGAGTTTGCCACATCCCCGGACAGCCGTACCGGCGGGGTCAGCCCCAGCTGGCGGGCGTCGGTGAGGGAAATTTCCACCTGGGCCGCTTTTCGCTCCGGGCCTAAAACCGCTACATTTTGAAATTCTCCCTTAGGGCCTACCACCGTCACCCGCTCGTTGGCAAGGTACTGTCCCGGCTGAGAAAGCGGCCGTTTGGGGGTCAGCTTATGACCAAACAGAGCCTGGGCTTGCGCCTCGGTCACATGGACATGGCGGCCGGAGGCCTCCAGCTCCACAAACACCCGGCGCAGCACCCGGTCAGTCAGTTCTTCATAATTCAAGGTATCACTCCTAAAAATCTTTCGTAGAGACAATCATTGTTTGTCCGCGATTCGGAGGAGTCATACTTTCTCACCGGTGAGAAAGTATGCAAAAACCAACGATGGGTGATTCGCGGATCTCTACTTGTGTTGCCTGCCGGCGGCGGTACTTTCTTGTTTCGGCAAGAAAGTACCCAAAGAAGCCGCCCCAAGGGGCGCTTCGAGCCAACAGCGCCCCCTTGGGAATCCCCCACCGCCTAATTGTTTCTGCTCAAAGAGAAGAAACCTTTCTAAGGGGTTTCCAAAGGGGAAAGCACACAATCGCCAATTGTTATCACTGTGTTTGTGCGCTTTCCTCTTTGGTCGTGGGAAGGGTCCGGGAAACCTACGAAACGTTTCCCGGCGGCTCTTTGCATACTTTCTCGCCGGTGAGAAAGTATGGCGTATCCGCAAAGGGAAAAGGTTGCGCCTACCCATCCTTTTTCAGCTGGATCATGATCAGGTACAGGAAGCTGCTGAGCCGGTTGAAGGCTCTCAGCAAATCCTCCCGGCCGGAAGGGAACGCCGCCACCGCGTACAGCTCCGCCGCCCGGGCAGCACACCTTGCCTTGTTTACCTGCAACAGCAAAGGCGAATCCGTGGGTTCGGGCATAAAGTGGGGCTGCGAGTAAAAATCCTGGGGGCGGTGACTGCGCTCCCGCAAGGTTTTTTCGTCCATACCCCCCAAGGCTTCTGCCTTGACCGGCTCGTCCAATACTTCGTTTCGCAAAAGGGTACGGCTATAGCGCAAGGCATCTTCCAGCTGTTTGCGGATGTGCCCTGTGGCATTTGCACAGCACAGCAAAAGCTCCGCTTCCAGAGAATCCACCGCCCCCCGGAACCGGATCCGGGGGTGGCTTTTTTCTACCAAAACTTCCCCATTCAAATGGGTCATATGCTCCGGCTTTTCTTCCATATAGCCGCCGCCTAACAGGCGGTAGCGCTCCGGGCGGGCCTGTTCTGCGGGGAGGATCTCGATCCGCTCCCGGGTAAGATAATCCCGGGCCTCGGAGGTGAGGGTGTCCCCCTTGCCCAGATAGAACACCCGCCTGCCTGCTTTGTTCCGCAGATTATCCCGGACGGCCTGTAGAGTAAAGAGCATTACTTACCGGAGGCGGGAGGGGTCTGGCTCAGCCGTCCGTGGGGCAGGATGGCGTCTACTTCTGTGTGGGGGCGGGCGATCACATGGACGGAGATCAGCTCCCCGACCTTTTCCGCGGCGGCAGCGCCGGCGTCGGTGGCGGCCTTTACCGCACCCACATCGCCCCGGACCATCACGGTAACCAGACCGCCGCCTACCTGCTCCTTGCCCACCAGCTGGACATTGGCGGATTTGACCATGGCATCCGCCGCTTCAATGGCCCCGATCAGGCCCTTGGTTTCGATCATTCCCAGAGAATTTGTGTTCATTTCGTTGCTCCTTTATTCAGTCGTTCCAAAATTTTTGCTGTGACCAGTTCCACCAGCTTGTCATCTGCATATTGGGATTGCTCCCCTGTTGGGGCGCTCCTCTCGTTCCCCCAAGCTACCCGCCGGATGTTGATCAGATCCAGAGGGGAGATGTTGTTGGAAGAGGAGCTGCCGCCCACCGCTCCGCAGCCAAGAGTCAGCGCCGGGAACAGACCGGTGGTTGCTCCGATACCGCCCAAGGCCGCCGGGGTATTCACCAGAAACCGGGAAACCGGGATCTGCAGGGCGAATTTCTCCACCACCGCCTCATCCTGTGCGTGGATGGCAAAGGTATGGCCGCTGCCCTCGTGGGTCAGCACCTCGATGGCTTTTTGCAGCACCGCATCCTCACTGTCCATGACAAAAAATGCCAGAACCGGGCAGAGCTTTTCCATGGAGTAGGGGCGGGTAGGGCCAGCCTCCTGCTCCCGGGCCACCAACACCCTTGTGCCCCGGGGCACGGGGAAGCCGGCTTTTTCCGCCAGCATGCAGGCGGATCTGCCTACGATGTCCGGATTCAGTGTGCCGTTGGGCTTGAACAGGAGATTGGCCAGCTTACCTGCCTGCTCCGTGTCCATAAAGTAGAAGCCCAACTCCGCACCCACCCGGCGGACCTCCTGCTCTTGGGTCTTTTCCACGATAATGCTCTGCTCTGAGGCGCATACTGTGCCGAAATCAAAGGTCTTGGAGCGGAGGATATGCCCCAGAGCCGTCCGGATATCCGCACTATGGTGGATATAGGCCGGGCCGTTGCCTGCGCCTACGCCGATGGCGGGCTTTCCGGAGGAGTAGGCCGCCCGCACCATAGCCGGGCCGCCGGTGGCGAGAATCAGCCGCACCTGCTCGGCGCCCATCAGCTCCCGGCAGCCGTCTAAGCTGGGGATGGTCAGGCATCCTACCGAGCCAGCGGGCGCACCGGCGCTCTCGGCGGCCTTTTGCACAATCTCCGCTGCCCGCAGGGTACAGGCCAGGGCCTTGGGGTGGGGAGAAAATACAATGGGATTGCCTGCCTTCAGGGCGATCATTGCCTTATAACACACCGTGGAGGTGGGATTGGTGCTGGGGATAATGGCGGCAATCAGTCCCACGGGAACGCCTACCTCCCATAGCATTTCCCGGGGGTGACGATTCAATACTCCCACGGTTTTCATATCCTGCACCGCCTCCAGCACAGACCGGGAGGCGAAATTGTTCTTAGTGATCTTGTCCTCGGTGTTGCCGAAGCCGGTCTCCCGGACGGCCAATTGGGCCAGCTCCGCAGCGGCGACGGAAAAGTCCCGGGCAATGGCGGCTACGATGGCGTCCAGCTGACTTTGGGAAAACCGCAGCAGCTGCTTTGCCGCCTCACCGCCCCGGCGAGCCAGCTCTCGGGCCTGCTGCCGGGCCTGTAAATCCTTATCCAGTTCCATAGCTTCCTCCTAGAAATTTTTCGGATTCCCTGCCACCTGCGCCACAGCATCCGCAAAAGCGGCGCAGGCGGCGGAGCAGGCGCTTTGGGTGCCGGTGAGCAGCCCTCCGCCGAAATTGGTGGGGCTGGGGGGCGGATACAGTTTACATAACTTTACATCCGCTGCCTTCAATGCTCCGTCCATGGCGAACATACTCTCCAGAGG
The DNA here is from genome assembly GCA_045595945.1 of Faecousia sp. Classification (GTDB taxonomy): domain Bacteria; phylum Bacillota; class Clostridia; order Oscillospirales; family Oscillospiraceae; genus Faecousia. The sequence goes on along the minus strand of JAZOBL010000060.1, from coordinate 12,299 downwards.
GGGCGCGATGAGATAGGCCAGGGCGCTGCCGACCTGCACCCCCGCCTCCTTTGCCAGATAGCTGCCGCAGCTGCTGACGGTGTAGGCAAGATAGGGTACTTCTCCCGCCTTTTCAAAACCCACCCGCTGCAATTCGGAAAGGGCAGCCTCCATGCCGCTGCGCACCGCCCCGGGGGTGGCGGCTGCCAAGATCCCCAGCACCTCCCCGGCATAGGGGGTGGAGGCGTTGGCAGCCCCGGCGTAAAAGCTGCTGCCGAAGGCCACCTGCACATCGGCGGCTTTGGTGGCTGCGTCCAGCGCAATATAGGTGGCGTCGTCGCAATCGGTGGTAATGAGGCCCAGACAGGGAAAGCCTTTCGGCGCGCCCAGGGCTTTACACAGCTCCGGGGAGGCGCTGGCAAGGTATTGCACCGACAAAACGGTCACAGGGATCATGCGGTTCCCTCCCGATGCAGACCCACACCGGACACCCGCTTTTGCAGGATCGTGCCGATCAGCTCTGCCACAAATGCCCCGGCCTCCACCGCCGGTGTGCCCTGGGGATGGATGTTACTGACCACCGTCCGGGCGGACTCAGACACCCCGGTGTGGGGTTTGTAGGTGATATAGGCGGACATGCTCTGATCGGTGACCAGACCTGGCCGCTCGCCTACCAGCACACATACCACCTCACAGCCGGTCACATCCCCCACCGCGTCTCCCGCGCCCACCCGACAGTAGCGGACGAACAGAGATTTGCCCAGGGTGATGCCCTGCAGCTTCAGGCCGTCTGCTATTGCTTCGGCGCAGTCCATGGCGTTGTGGATGCAGGCGGCGGAGGACAAGCCATCGCCGATCACCAGCTGCACCTTGGGGGGATTGGGCACGGCGGCGCGGATCTTACTTTGATTTTCTTCATCAAAGCACCGACCCAGATCCGGGCGGGTCAGGTATTCTTCCTTGTCCTTACAGCGGGTTTTCAGGGGCACAAGGCCGTTTTTCTCCGCAAAGTCCTCCGGCACTTGGGAGAATACCGCGTCCTGAGCCGCTGCGTGATCTGCCCGGAAGCGGAGCATGGTCAGGGTCTTGTACCGGGGGCCTGCCCGTCCCGACCCAAGCCGGGCGGGGGTCTTGGCTTTGAGCTTGGCATAGCCTTCTTTATTGGCAGGGTCGTCGGTCAGATACAGCTTTCGCAGATCCAGCTCCGATACATCTTCTACAAACTCCCCGTCCCGGTGATGAAAATCCTCTGCTTGAGGGCCGGGATTGGCAGGCTTGTAGTCGCTGGCCTTCACCATAGGTTCGGGTTTGGTGTCTGCTTTGTCCAGACCCTGCAGGATCTCCGCCACCAGAGCGGATAATTCTTGTTTGTTCATAACATCCCCTCCTTAAAACAGCAGACTTGAACCGTCGCCGGCTTTTTTGGTGAGTTTTCCGTTTTCCGTAAAGCCCATTTTCTCCAGCCACGCCGCAAATTCCGGGATGGCGGTCTTGCCGGTGAGCTCCCGCAGGGCTGCGGTTTCCCGGAAGCCGGTAGTCTGGTAGTTGAGCATGATATCATCCCCATGGGGGATGCCCATGAAGTAGTTGCACCCGGCAACGGTCAGGAGGGTGGCCAGGTTTTCGATGTCGTTCTGGTCGGCTTTCATATGATTGGTGTAGCAGCAGTCACAGCCCATGGAGATGCCGGTGAGCTTGCCCATAAAATGGTCTTCAAGACCTGCCCGGGTCACCTGCCGGGCATCGTACAGATACTCCGGACCGATGAAGCCTACCACCGTATTCACAAGGAAGGGGGAGAACCGCTTGGCAAAGCCGTAGCACCGGGCCTCCATGGTCACCTGGTCGGTACCGTGGTGGGCATTGGAGGAGAGCTCCGAGCCCTGCCCAGTCTCAAAATACAGTACATTAGGTCCTTCTGCCGTACCTTGGTGCAGCAGCAGATCCTTAGCCTCCGCCACGGTGTTGGCATTGAAACCGAAGGCCTCGTTGCCCTTCTGACTGCCGGCAATGGACTGGAAGATCAGGTCACAGGGCGCGCCCTGCTCCACCGCCTTGATCTGGGCGGTGATGTGGGCCAGCACGCAAATTTGGGTGGGGATCTGCCAGTGCTCCTTGATCTCCTGGAATCGCCGCAGCACCTTGCCCACCTGCTCCGGGGAGTCGGTGACCGGGTTCAGACCGATCACCGCGTCACCTGCGCCGAAGGATAGACCCTCCAGCACCGATGCGGTGATCCCGTCCGGATCATCGGTGGTGTGGTTAGGCTGCAGCCGGCAGGAGAGGGTCCCGGGCAGACCAATGGTGGTGTTGCAGTGGGCGGTGACCGGGATCTTTGCGGCGGCATAGATCAGATCCAAATTGCTCATGAGCTTACACACCGCTGCCACCATCTCCGCGGTGAGACCCTTGCTTGCTTTGCGGATGTCATCGGCGGTGGTGGTCTCCGCAAGGAGCCACTCCCGGAACTCTGCCACCGTCCAGTTTTTGATCCGGTTGTAGGCCGGTTCGTTCACATCGTCCTGAATGATCCGGGTGACCTCGTCCTCCTCATAGGGCACTGCCGGGTGCTCCCGCAGATCCCGCAGCGTCAGCGCCGACAGCACCACCTTGGCAGCTACCCGCTCCTGGGCAGTTTCCGCCGCCAGAAAGGCCAGCTTGTCACCGGTCTTTTCCTCGTTGGACTTGGCCAGAACTTCTTTAATGTCCTTAAATGTGTAGGTTTTTCCCAACAGGGTCGTTTTCAGTTTCATAAAATCCCTCTTATTGTGAAAGAATCAATGTTTTCACCACCACCGGCAGCGCCGGGCCAACCGGTGTACCGATGTCAAGATAACTGTCCTGGGTCAGCTGCACCCGGTCAATGCATAGGCAGGGCGTTCCCTCCGGCAGCAGCAGGCTCAGCCGCTGCCCCAAAGCCTTGGCCATATCCGACTCCAGACACACATAGATGCCGTGGGTTGTCACATGCTTTGCCAGCTGCTGGGCCAGAGCGGAGACGGTCTCATAATTGGGCGAAGAAAATCCCGGCAGTGCCAGCACCACCGCAGACTCCTGACCTGCGGTGCGGTGGGCGATCAGGCTGGAAAGGGCTGCCGATTCCTGCTCCTGCTTCGTAAAGGTCACTACCGGCAGGTTCTGCACCGGCAGGGTCACATTCCGGCAAAACACCGTGCTGCCGGAGAGCATGGCGCTGTGGCAGCCTGCCCCGATCACCGTAGCCCGGATGGTTTCCTGTCCCAGTATGAATTCCCCTTGGCACAGCTTACTTTGCCGGATGGCAGCTCCCAGCTCCGGGCCAATGTCCCCGAAGCTGCCCGAGGAGATCTCCCTGCCGATGCAGTCGGCAACCCCGCCGGAAAAGGAGAGTACCACCGGTTCCACAGGGGGATGCCAGGGGTGGGGCACTTCCTGGGTGATGAGTTTTTCCAAAACCGGCCCGGCAGGCTGCAGGCCGGCGGCCATCTCCAGCCCGGTCACCAGCCGTTGGGTAATATGAGCGATCTGCTCCCGGGTGGGAATCGCCCCTAAAATGACATCGCTGATCCCCTCCAAAACCGGGGAGCGGTAGTAAACTTTTCCCGCTTTATCCAGCTTGATCAGTCGCCCGCCCACATTCAGACACCCGGTCTGGGTGATGCGCCCGTCCTCGATCAGCGCCAGATTGCTGGTGCCGCCGCCGATGTCCATGTGGAGCACGGTCTTCCCTGTGTCTCGGCTGTAGGCCACCGCCCCTGCGCCCTTTGCCGCCAGCACACTTTCCAAATCCGGCCCGGCGGTGGCCACCACAAATTCCCCGGCAAACCGGGACAGGGCGTGGAGAACCGCTTTGGCGTTTTCCTTCCGGGAGGTCTCCCCGGTGATGATGATGGCGCCGGTATCCACCTGTTCCGGAGTAATGCCGGCCTTGCGGTATTCCTCTGCCACCAGCAGCCGGATGGCATCCCCGTCCACATGGGATTCATCCAGCAGCGGGGTAAAGTGTACGGGACTTTTGTAAATTACTTCCCGGTTTGTGATCTCCATTTGGGGTACGGCAAAGGAGGAGGCCCGGTTTTCCGCCGTGAGCCGGGATACGATCAGCTGGGTGGTGGAGGTGCCCACATCCAGACCCACGCTCAGCAGCTCAGCCACGGCCGGTCACCGCCTCCAGCACCCGATATACCATCTGCTCTGTCACAGGCACCGGATTGCTGCCGCAGCAGGGGTCAGCCAGCACCGCTTTGCAGATCTCCTGCCGCTCCCGATACAGCTTTTGGCAATCCGCCCCGGCTGCCCGGAGGGTATCCGGAAGGTCAAGCTCTTTTCGCAGGCGGATCAGGCCGCTGCGCAGATTCCGCACCGCCAAAAGCTCTGAGGCGCTGCCAAGACCTACCCCATTGGCCAGGGCGGCATATTTGGCGTTTGCCGCCCGGTTGGCATCCATTACCGCCGGGAGCAAAATGGCGTTGAGCCGTCCATGGGGCAGGTGCAGCCGGGCGCCCAATGCGTGGGATAATCCGTGGCATAACCCCAATCCCGCCTGAGAAAAGGCGATACCCGCCATGGTGGCTGCCACATGGATCCGCTGCCGCACCCCGGTATCCCCCCGGTAGGAGGCAGGCAAAGCGGTAAACGCCGCGGCAAAGGCATCCCGGGCCAGGGCATCGGTGATCGCCCCCGCCCCCTGTGCCACAAAGCTCTCCGCCGCATGGGCCAGAATGTCAAAGCCCGCATCGGCAACCAAAGAAGGGGGCAGCGAGGACAACAGATTCCCATCCAAAATGGCAACCTCCGGTATAATGGCAGCATCCACCAGAGGATGCTTAACCCCGTCGTGGGTCAAAATGGCAAAGTCCGTCACCTCCGACCCGGAGCCGGAGGTGGTGGGAATGGCCATCAGCCGGGGCTGAAGGCCAGAAAAGCACACCATGGCCTTGGCGCAGTCCATGGCGCTGCCGCCGCCCAGGGCGATCACCGTGTCCGGCTGCAGCGTCTGCACCAGCGCCGTACCCCGGGCCGCCAGCTCCACCGTGGGATCGGGGATCACATCATAAAAAAAGTGGGTCTGCTCTGCCCCGGCCGCCCGGATCAGGGTCTGGGGAATGTCGGTTTTTTCAAAATAGGGGTCTGCCACCACCAGCAGCTTTTTGATCCCGAACCCGCCTAGCTTCCAGATGGCGCCGGTGCCGGAGAGGATCTGGGTCTTGCAGGAGAAGTATTCCAAAATATCCACCGCCTTTTGCAGAAAGTATTTCCACCTGGGGAGAAAATATGTATGCGGTGGCAAAATAGTCTGTGGTTTGGGCTGCGTTGACTTTGCTTGTAAAAAGTGCTAAACTAAATAAAATATGTGCATTTTTCGGGAGGAACACCAATGCAAGCTATTTTGATGGCCCTGTTTGCCGCCGGGATCGTGGCAGCCGACCAGATCACCAAGGCGCTGACCCTTGCCCATATCCCCCTGTCCGGGCAGGTGGAGGTGCTGCCGGGGGTGGTGGGACTAACCTATGTGCGCAACTACGGCGCGGCCTTCTCCTCCTTTCAGGGGATGCAGTGGCTGTTTGCGATCATCTTTCTGCTGTTTACCGTGGCGGTTATCTGGGAGTACCGGAAAAAGGCCATGCCCTTTACCCGTCTGGAGCGTTGGTGTATTGCCGCCATTTACGGGGGCGGTCTGGGCAATATGATCGACCGGCTGCGGTTTGGGTATGTGGTGGACATGATCGAAACCCAGTTTATGGAGTTTCCGGTATTCAATGTGGCGGACGCATTTATCACCTGCGGGTGCATCCTGCTGATCGCCCATTTGGTGCTGTGTAACAAGGAATTCTGGAAGGATGAAAAGAAGAAATGATGCTTTTCGCCGATATTGCCGGGGAGCGGCTGGACGCGTTTTTGGCCAGGTCTCTGGAGGGAATGACCCGCTCTGCCGCCCAGCGGCTGATCGGGGAAAACTGCGTCCTGCGGAACGGAAAACCCGGCAAGAAGAACGAGAAACTGAATATTGGTGACCAGATTTCCGTCACCGTTCCCGAACCCAAGCCTGTGGACATCGTGGCAAAGGAAATGCCGCTGGAGATCGTCTATGAGGATGAGGATGTGCTGGTGATCAACAAGCCCAAGGGGCTGGTGGTGCACCCTGCCGCCGGACATCAGGACGATACTCTGGTCAACGGCCTGCTCCATGCCATGGGCGACCGGCTTTCCGGCATCAACGGGGAGCTGCGCCCGGGGATCGTCCACCGGATCGACAAGGACACCTCCGGGCTGCTGGCAGTAGCAAAAAATGACTTTGCCCACACCGTGCTTGCCTCCCAGCTGAAGGACCACTCTATGGCCAGAACCTATGAGGCGGTGGTTTGCGGCAACCTGAAGGAGGACGCCGGCACCGTGGATGCACCCATCGGGCGGCATCCCACCGACCGGAAGAAAATGTGCGTTACAGAGCGCAATTCCCGCTGCGCCGTCACCCATTGGGAGGTGGTGGCTCGGTATCGGGGCTATACCCATGTGCGCTGCCGTTTGGAGACCGGTCGCACCCACCAGATCCGGGTCCATATGGCCCACATCGGCCACCCCATTCTGGGCGATGCGGTCTACGGCCGGAAAAAGCCGGAACTGGGCCAGTCCAGCCAGTGCCTGCATGCGGGGGTGTTGTGCTTTGCCCACCCCCGAGACGGACGGCCGGTGATGGTGATGGCAGACCTGCCGGCGTATTTTCAAGAAGTGCTGAAAAAACTGGAGAGAATGACATAATGGAAGATTTTTCCAAAGTGCTGCTAACCGTGGACTACGACCGCACCCTTACCGGCCCGGATTCCGTAGTCCCCCAACGGAATATCGACGCTATCCATTGGTTTATGGAGCATGGGGGCAGCTTTACGGTGAATACCGGCCGGGGTCTAAACACCTTCGGTGCCCATATGAAGACCGTTCCCGCCAATGCGCCCCTGCTGCTGTACAACGGCAGCATCGCCTACCATAACGGAGAATTTGTGTACACTTATCCTATTGATCTGGATATGTGGCAGGTGCTGGATCTGCTGGCGGCGGAGTTCCCGGAGCTGAACCTGGAGGTACAAGGTCTTTACAACCACTACCTGGTGAACCAGAAGCAGGATTACATCGACTTTTACGAGGCCATGGGCTGGAGCCATGCTCCTGCCACGCCTCAGACAGACATGGGCCCCTTTGTGAAGTTTGCCCTGTTTGGTAGACCCTATGAAAACGCCATATCCACCATGTTTGACGGCGATCCGGAGGAGCTGGCGATGTTTGACCGGGCGGAGGCAAGGATTTTAGAGCTTTGGGGGGACAAGGTGGTCACCTACCGGGCAGCGCCCCGGATCATCGATGTCCATGCAAAGGGCGTGTCCAAGCTGAATGCGGCAAGAGATCTGCAGGCCCGGCTGGGGAAAGAAATCCTGGTATGCGTAGGCGATGCGGAAAATGACATCGCCATGCTGGACGGAGCGGATTACGCATTCTGCCCTGCCGACGGCATGGTGTCGGATCGGTACGAAACGGTGTGCAATTGCGCAGATGGCGCGGTTGCAGATGTGATTTGTGAAAAAATTCCGGAAATTCTCAGGAAACATCCTTGACAGACCAGTGGAAATATGCTAAAATCCTATGGCTGAATCACGCAGGATTCTGGATTTGCGGGTGTAGTTCAATGGTAGAACACCAGCCTTCCAAGCTGGATACGCGGGTCCGATTCCCGTCACCCGCTCCATCCACATGCGCCAGTAGCTCAGTTGGATAGAGCAACTGCCTTCTAAGCAGTAGGTCGGGGGTTCGAGTCCCTCCTGGCGTGCCACTGCCTTTGGCAGAAAGTAATAAGTAATAGTGAAAAGTGAAAAAGTGACTTATTCACTATTCACTCTTACCCCTTACTTCAAATATGGTGGGTATAGTTCAATTGGCAGAGCACCGGATTGTGGTTCCGGGCGTTGTGGGTTCGAGTCCCATTACCCACCCCATAAAAAACAAGGATACCGTTTGGTATCCTTGTTTTTTATATGGGTATTTGTGGGTAATGGGACTCGAAAGGCCGTCAAGAAAAGTGTCCGGGGGACACTTTTTAGGCCGTGGGAGAGTCCCGCACACCGCAAGGTGTGCAATATAAAACGGGAAGATACCGTTTGGTATCCTTGTTTTTTATATGGGCATTTGTGGGTAATGGGACTCGAAAGGCCAGCCCAGTGTATGCGAGGCAAATAAAAACCGGGCGTTTTCACGCCCGGTTCATTTCTTATTCTCCGGCCACTCTGTCCTCGATCCGCTGCAAAGCGTAGACCATTGCGTTGTAGGTGCTTTCTGAGATGCTGTCGATGTAGCCGCTTTCATAGGCGGCCATCGCCTGGGAGATCTGCACCACCTTCAGAGGCTTGCCCTCCTCTCGGACGGTAAATATGGGCGTGTAGGAATAGCCGGTGATGGCCGTCTGCCCAGTGATATTGTCCTTGGTGATCTCCAGATCCAGAATCACGGAATACTCAGACCCGGCCCGCTGGGCATCGGAGAAGAAATCACCAAGAGAGTAGGCGATAAACCTACCGGTTTCCGGATCCAGCTCCATTTTCTGCACATAGTGGGAATGGGTACCGATGATGGCATCCACACCGTTTTGGAACATCAGGGAGGCAATATCCTCCTGAGAGCCGCTAATGGTGTTGTTAAACTCACTGCCCCAATGGAGCAGGGCGATCACCAGATCCGGCTTTTCTTTTTCCACATGTTCCAGAATGGAGGTGATTCGCTTGGTGTCCACCTCTTGGTAAACGCTGTCGTAATCGGTGTAGAGCACATTGACGCAATTCTCACTACCTGCGGGCAGGGTCATGCCATCCATGCCCTTGGTAAAGGCCACGAACGCCAGCTTGATCCCATCTACGGTGCGGATGGTGTAGCCCTTGCTTTTGGAGAAGGCCGCCTGATCCTTGTACACACCCAGCGCCTCCATGCCTGCAGCGTGAATACTGTCGATGGAGGAGGTCATTCCGGAAAGGCCCTGTTTGATGGAATAGGAGTTGGCCATCTGCACCAGATCCACGCCGGCATTCTGGAGAGCCTGAGCCATAGACTGGGGCGCGGAGAAGGAGCTGCCGAAAGGCGCGCCGCAGAGCGTGCCTTCAAAATTCAGCGATGAGATGTGGGCGTCTGCCAGCACAGGTGCCACATCCAAAAAGGTATCGGTGTAAATAAAGGAGGGGCCACCGGACTGCACCGTATCTTCGGTAATGTTCAGGTCTCCGGCAGCTACATAGTGGATGGTGGTGGTAGGAGGCAAGGTGGTCTCCACAGGGGTGCTCTCGGGAGGATGGGTCTCGGCGGTAGCGCCGGTGGTAGTTTCCCCTTGGTCGGCAGGCGCTTTGCGGGACAGGGCGAAGATCAAAATTCCGCAGCCAAGCAATACTGCAGCTGCTACGATCAGTCCTACAAGGGTCGTTCTGGCCTGTTGTTTTTGCCGCTTGGCGGCCAGCTCTTGCCGCTGCAGTTTGCGCTTTTCGGGATCCCGTTCCACACAAAACACCTCCTTTGTCAAAATCGTGTGAATATTGTACACCATTTTGGCGGTTTTCACAACCCCTTTCCCGCCGAACCTTTACACTTTTCTAAATTTATGCTACAATGTTTTCACGATCATGACCCAAGGAGGGGTGCTTTGTGTATAAGGATGCTAAGGAAGAACTGCAGCGGCTGGAAGATGCTCTGCTGGAGGAAGAACCCATAGAGGAAGAAAAACCGGAGGAGGAAGCTGAGGAGGCGCTTCTGGCTGCAACCCAGCGGATCGAAATTCTTGAGCAGGTGGAGGAACAGACCCCGGATCTGGCTGCCACCCGGCGGATCTACAATGCAGACCAGCTGGATGTGGATCTGGAGGACTATGCCCGGCAGGTGCAGGAAGCACCTAAGAGCCTGACCGGTCTAATCATCGCCGCAGCGGCTCTGGCCGCAGGCGTGGTGGGCATTCTGGTGTGGTGGCTCCTGCATTACGGAGCGATGCTGGGATGAGCGCCCCGGTGGGGAGGTTTGCCCCAACACCTTCGGGGCGGATGCACCTTGGCAATGTGCTTGCGGCGCTGATCGCCTGGCTGTCGGTAAGATCCCGGGGCGGCTACCTGGTACTGCGGATGGAGGATCTGGATACCCAGCGCACCAGCGACGAATATGCGGAAGTGCTTCGCAAAGACCTGCGGTGGCTGGGTCTTGACTGGGATCTGGAAACCCAACCCCAGAGCCGGCGCGCCACCGTATATGATCGGTATTTTCAGCAATTGCAGGAATTGGGGCTGCTCTACCCCTGCTACTGCACCCGCAGCCAGCTCCACAGCGTCAATGCGCCCCATCTGTCCGACGGCACTTATGTGTACGCCGGCACTTGCCGCAACCTAACACCGGAGCAGCAGGCCACCTTCGGCAGGTCTCCTGCCTGGCGGGTGCAGGTTCCGGACAGGGAATGGGTAGTAGAGGATCTGGCGCAGGGCACCTATCGGGAGAATCTTGCCACCGATTGCGGCGACTTTGTGGTACGCCGAGCAGACGGGGTCTATGTGTATCAGCTGGCGGTCACCGTAGATGACGGAGAGGCTGGGGTCACGGAGGTGGTGCGGGGCATGGATCTATTAAGCTCTGCTCCCCGGCAGATGTATCTGCAGCAGCTTTTGGGCTTTTCCCACCCCACCTACGGCCATGTGCCCATGCTGATGGCCCCGGACGGACGCCGACTCAGCAAGCGGGACCGGGACATGGACTTGGGATACCTGCAAAACCACACCACGCCGGAGCGGCTGATCGGGATACTGGCGCAGGCAGCAGGCCTGACGGAAACCGCGCAGCCCATCAGCGCCCGGGAGCTGGCTGGGGAATTTTCCTGGGAGAAAATGGAAAAAAACGAACTTTGCCCAGATATCTCTGCGCTTTTGTAGAGAACACTTGCGTTTTTATCATCCGTTGATTATAATGAAGTCAATACTGAATGAGGAGGACTTACCTATGACAAAGAAACCAGTTCTGGTGGTTTTGGCCGCCGGTATGGGCAGCCGCTACGGCGGACTGAAGCAGATCGATCCTGTAGGCAGCCACGGGGAGGCGATTCTGGACTATTCCCTGTTTGATGCCCACGAGGCAGGCTTTGAAACCGCCGTGATTATCATTAAGGAAGCCATCAAGAAGGACTTTATGGACACTGTAGGCAAGCGCCTGGAGAAGTGTCCCATGGAGATCCGCTACGCCTATCAGGAGCTACATAAGATCCCGGAAGGCTGCAGCGTTCCTGCTGAGCGCACCAAACCCTGGGGCACCAGCCATGCGGTGCTGTGCGCCAAGGAGGAGATCGGGGATGCACCCTTTGCGGTGATCAATGCCGACGACTACTATGGCAAGCAGGCCTATCGGGAGCTGTACAACTACCTGTGCAATGTAGAAGACCTGCAGCAGAATACCTACTGCATGGTTGGCTATCAGCTGGGCAAGACCGTCACTGACCACGGCTCTGTGGCCAGAGGCGTCTGCGAAACCAATGAAAACGGCTACCTGACCCATATCGTGGAGCGCACCCGGATCGAAAAGTACGAAGGCGGCATCCACTTTACCGCTGACGACGGCGCCACTTGGGAGGATCTGGCAGAGGATACTCCGGTGTCCATGAATATGTGGGGCTACACCCCCAACTTCCTGAAGGTGGTTGCAGAGGACTTCCCCCGGTTTATGAAAGAGGAAGTGCCTGCAAATCCCGCCAAGGCAGAGATGTTCCTGCCTATGACCGTGGGCCGTATGCTGGAGCAGAAGCAGGCTACCGTAAAGGTGCTGAGAACCGCCGATAAGTGGTATGGCGTTACCTATGCTGCCGATAAGCCTGCGGTGGTGGCTGCTTTGAAAGCTCTGGCCGATGAAGGAAAATATCCCGACGGTCTGTGGGGATAACAGAAAAGTCACCGGAACCTTTTTTTACACAGGGAATATCTTGGAATGAGCGGTCATCACCGCGAAAAAATTTCGGAGGTATGGATTATGTGTAACAATAACGGTTTCTGTGGCGGTAACATTTGCTGGATCATCATTCTGATCCTGTTGCTGTGCAACTGCGGCGGCGGGCTGACCACCAACAACGGCGGCTGCGGCTGTGGCTGCGACAACAACTGCGGCTGCTGCTAAAATCTAAAAAAAGGGTGCGCCTCGGCGCACCCTTTTTGTTGTTATATAGGAATACCACCGGCTGTGCCGGTGGTTCCAAAAAGCTTTAGCTATGCCCAGTCCCGCCGCCGCGGAAAGCCTCCCCTGTGTATGGCCCAGGCCACCCTCTCTTGCCCCTTCGGGGCAATTCACCTTGAGGG
>JAZOBL010000059.1:0-67768 GCA_045595945.1 Faecousia sp. | reverse complement strand
ACCCGCACCGCCGATAGCGACAGAGGCGTCATTCCCAAGGAATCTCTGATCGCTGACGGCCAGTACCATGTGTACAAAGTTCCCTACACGCTGACCAGCGATAGTTACTCTGGAGTAGATCTGGTGATGTTTAATGCCAACGGTCTGAAACTGATCGATGGTGCTACCTTCAAGCCCTGGATGGAGGCGGTCAAAGACTACTCCACACTGGATCTGTATGTATCTATGAAGATCGAGGGTGACCTCACCGCCGGCGATGCAGCCTACTATGTGGATAAGATTGCATTTGCAAAGCCGGGTCACACCCACACCGAAGTGGTCGACGAGGCTGTTGCTCCTACCTGCACCGAAACCGGTCTGACCGAAGGCAAGCACTGCTCTACCTGTGGTGAAGTCCTGGTTGCACAGGAAGTGGTCGACAAGATCGCTCACACCGAAGTGATCGACGCAGCTGTTGCAGCTACCTGTACTGCTACCGGTCTGACCGAAGGCAAGCACTGTTCTGTCTGTAACGAGGTCCTGGTTGCACAGGAAGTGGTCGACAAGATCGCTCACACTGCTGGCGAGGCAGTTAAGGAGAACGAAGTGGCTGCAACCTGCACCGCTGAAGGCTCTTACGTCGAAGTTGTTTCCTGCGCCGTCTGTGGTGAAGAAATGTCCCGCAACACCGTAGTGGTTGACAAGATCGCTCACACTGCTGGCGAGGCAGTTAAGGAGAACGAAGTGGCTGCAACCTGCACTGCTACCGGTTCTTACGACGAAGTTGTTTGCTGCTCCGTCTGTGGTGAAGAAATGTCCCGCAACAAGGTCACCGTTGACGCTCTGCCTCACACCGAGGTCATCGACGCAGCTGTTGCTCCTACCTGCACCGAAACCGGCCTGACCGAAGGCAAGCACTGCTCCGTCTGTAACGAAGTTCTGGTTGCACAGGAAGAAGTTGCCGCGCTGAATCACGACTACGCTGCAGTAGTTACTGCACCTACCTGTACTGCTGCCGGTTACACCACCTACACTTGCTCCGGCTGTGGTGACACCTACACTGCTGACGAGGTCGCAGCACAGGGTCACGACTATGATGATGCATTTGATGTAGATTGCCGCACCTGTGGCGAAGTCCGCACAGATGCAAAGCCTATTGTTGCAAAGATCGGCGATACAAATTATGCAACCCTGGCTGCTGCTGTCAAGGCTGCAGAAAACGGAGATACGATCGAACTGTGGATGACCAAGGCCGGCGCATGCCTCACCATCACGAAGAACATCACAATCAACTTCAATGGCTATCGTTATGATACCAATAGAACAGGCGACTATTCCGCTGGTATTATAATCGGGGAAGGCGCTACCGTGACTCTGAAGAACGGTGATCTGTATACCCGTAAGGCACACAGAGAAGATTTTGATACTTTGATTCTGAACAATGGCACCTTGAAGATCGAAAATATGACCTTGAAGGGCTACTTTGCCGAAGACGATACTGTTGAGGCCTACGTTATTGATAACCAGGGCGTCGATGTGAAATTTGTCGGCACAACGACTATTCGTGTATATGGTGGCGAACTCGCAGCAGGAATGAAGCTGGATAAAGGTACTGTTACCAAGGAAAGCACCGCTACCGTAACAGCTTTTGCAGGCTACTGCTGGAACGCTGAAGGCACCGTTTTGGGTACTCACAATCCCACCGGCGCAACCTGTACTGCTGCTGCGAAGTGTGCTCACTGTGGCGCAACCGAGGGCAAGGCTCTGGGTCACGACTATGACGATGCATTTGATGTAGATTGCCGCACCTGTGGCGAAGTCCGCACAGATGCAAAGCCTATTGTTGCAAAGATCGGCGATACAAATTATGCAACCCTGGCTGCTGCTGTGAAGGCTGCAGAAAACGGAGATACGATCGAACTGTGGATGAGCGATGCTGGCGTAGGCTTTACCGTCACAAAGAACATCACAATTGACTTCAATAACTATCGTTATGATATCAATTACACAGGCAGCTCTTCCGCCATCACAATTGAAGGCGGCGCTACTCTGACTCTGATGAACGGCGAACTGTATACCCGCAAAGCGCATAGAGACAATTTCAACACCCTGATTTTGAACAAGGGCACTTTAAACACCCAGAATATGGAGTTGAAGGGTAACTACCTTGCTAATGGTGCTGAAACCTACACCGTGCATAATGTCGATGGAGGCAAGTTCTACGACCTGGGTAACACCCAGATTAAGGAGAGCAGATATAGCGAGACTGCATACACAGTTTACCCTGCCACTGTTTGATTGATATTGGTTGATATTGATCAGTATTGATTCATTCAGCAAATAATTAGCACGGCTGAACCCCACCGTTTGGTGGGCCGCAGTTTTTGTATAAAGAAAACCACGCGTTAGACGCGTGGTTGAAAAAAGCCTATGGCGGAGAGCAGAATACATTGTTGGACGATGGAACAGTGGAAGAAAGTACACAGAAGCTGGTTTAAGAAAGCCTCCCTTGTGTAAAGGGAGGTGGGCGAAATCAAAGATTTCGCCCGGAGGGATTGTTAAGAGAAATGAGGATCACGCACTTGGTTTAAGACGGATCCTTCTCGAAACAATCCCCCAGTCATTTGCTCATTCTTCGCAAATGCCAGCCTCCTTTACACAAGGGGGCCTTTGCGTAGCTGGCAGATCGTACTTACGCGTTTGACGCGTCAGCGAGGAACAGAGGGCTATGTCCGTAAAATGACAACTACCGGCTAGGTGCCGGTGGTTGTGTTTTTGCATAAGAAAACTACCGGCACGACGACCAGTGGTTTTCTTTATGCAAAAAATACAGATTTTGGTGGGACTATATGGCAAAACGGTCGATTACATTGACATTAGATAAAAAATGAGTATAATGTTATCAGGGAATATGGGCATTTGCCAAGTGTAAAAATGGCAAAAATGCAAAATAACATATTCGGTGAGGGAGTATTATGAACAGGGAAGAACGAGAAATTGAAATTGATTTTTTGCAATTATTTAAAGTCCTATGGAATAACTGCAAATACATACTTATTGCAACGATTATTTTGGGCGTTGTAGGTTTTGTGGGCAGTAAATTGTTTTTGACGCCTATTTACGAGGCCACCACCAAGATGATCGTGAATACAAAGAAAGATGAAACACAACATGTTACAAACGACCAAATCAACTCGGCAAAGAACCTGGTGAATACCTATGCGATCATCATTTGTAGTAGAGATGTTTTGAATCAGGTTATCCTTGAATTAGATTTACCGGAAACCTACAGCCAGTTAGCAAGCGGAATTAGCGTAAAAGCGGTGAATGAAACGCAAGTGATGCAGATTGCAGTTCGTCATAAGAACAGAGACACTGCGTTGGCAGTTGCGACAAAAATTCTGGAAATTGTGCCAAGTGCTATTGTAGAGAAGGTCGAAGCCGGCTCAGTTAAGCAAGTGGAACAGGCCTATGCCAGCCAAGCGCCTGTTTCTCCCAACGCAGGTAGGAATGCGATCTTAATGGCGCTAGTGGGATTTGCGCTGTCTGTTTGTGTGATTGTGATTGTGTTTCTAACGGATAATACTTACAAATCCGATATGGATATTCAGCGGGATTTTGAAATGCCTGTATTGGGCGTCATCCCCACTGTTGAAAGCTGTAAACACCAAAAGAAATACGGTTATTCCGCCAAGGGGAGGAAGTGAGAAGTATGGCAAACAAGAGGAAACAAAATATGCACAGAAGCGGCCCTCAGCTGATTACAGACAGCGCTCCTTTTGAATATGTGGAATCCTATAAGGCGTTGCGGACCAATTTCAATTTTGTATCTGCAAACGGAAAGAATAAGAAAATTGTGGTGACCAGCACTCTTCGAGATGAGGGAAAATCCAGTTTGTCTGTCAATTTGGCTCTCTCTCTTGCGCAGGCTGGCAGTAAGGTTCTTTTGATCGATGCGGATCTGCGTAACCCTACTGTACACCGCTATTTAAGCCTGAAGAGGGCTAACAATTTTGGTATGTCCACATTGTTGTCCGGTAATGTAACAGTGGGAGAGTGCCTGCTTAAGACGCAGTATGGCTTGGATGTTATTTGTGGTGGAGCGATGCCTCCTAACCCTACAGAGCTGATTGCTTCAGATGCTATGCGTGATTTGCTGAATGTTGCAACGGAGCTTTATGATTACATTATTTGTGATGCGCCTCCTGTGGGAGTCATTACCGATGCAGCGGCATTAAGCCCTTTGTGCGATGGTGTGTTGTATACCATTCGCTACAAATTTGCCAGCAGAAACCAGGTCCGTGGTGCACTGAAAAATCTAAAGGCGGTTGATGCAAAAATTTTGGGAATAATTATGACCCAATATGATATTTCTCAAAACACCAAGAAACGCTACAGCTATCATAACTATGGCTATCGATATGGCTATGGTTACGGTTACGGTTACGGTAAAGAGCATAACGATAGTATGGATTGATTGTATGAACGGCTTGCAAACGGATTTACATACCCATATTCTGCCTGATTTTGACGATGGCGCAAAGGATCTAGAGACTGCCCTGGAAATGCTGCGTGTGCAGAAAAACAGCGGTGTGGAGCGTGTTGCACTGACTCCGCATTTTTACCCAATGCACGAGGCACTGGACGCATTTGTTGCCAGACGGCAGCAGGCGTACGAGATGTTGCTGTCCGGTTATGACGCAGGAACAATGCCTCAGTTGCGTCTTGGGGCAGAAGTGTGCTATACGCCGGAGTTGGTTGCGTTGGATTTGCATCAGCTCACTATAGGAAGCAGTGACTATTTGCTGTTGGAGCTTCCCGATGTGCGTGTGCCAACCTATGTGGAGCAGGTGGTGGATGCAATGCTGGGGCAGGGGATTACACCGATTTTGGCACATATTGACCGTTGTATGTACTTTCGGAATGATCCGTCTCGATTGGAAAAACTGATTCAAATAGGCGCGCTGGCGCAGATCGATGCGGCGGCATTGTGCAGTAAATGCACAGACGGGTTTGCAAGCGCTTGTTTTAGGGCGGGTCTGGCGCATATTCTTGCCTCAGATGCCCACAATTTAACAGATCGTGCTCCCTGCTTGGGAAGCCTGGCCACAGAGCGAAATGCAGAACTGCTTGCATGGACAGAAGGCTTTGCCGGAAATGTTTGGGAGAATATGCCTCCTCCTGCGTTTGGAATCCATTCCTTGAAAAAGGGTATTTTTGGATACCGTTAAATTTAGCAATGAAAGAAACCAAAAGAAAGCGTGAGCGTTATGGACGACAAAAGAAAGAATGTGCCGGGGGTGCATGATTCTCCGTCAACAAGAGGAAAAACCCATAATATAAGCATTAAGCACGGGCAAAAGATTGCCTTTCTTGTGGCCATTTATGACTTGGTTGTGGTAAACGGTGTCAATTTTCTAGCATTGTGGAACTCATGGTAGCGATCCATAAAGGGGTATTCCTGACTGTCGGATGCTTGTTTGGTACAGGTGCAGAGGTTAATCACAATAGCATAGTCAATATTTGTTGCCGTGTTAATTGTAATGCCGCGTTAGCGGCAAAGGCAATAGTATCGGTGTATACAAAGGCGGTGGTTGACCGGGTCTATGCAGATCCTAGATAAAGAGAAATTGGAGGTAAGGGGTATATGTACAAACGTTTTTTTAAAAGGCTCATAGATTTGGTTTTGTCGGCCATAGGCATTGTGGCTTTGATGCTTCCTATGCTGATTTTGGTTATGGTTATCAAACTGGATTCGCACGGGCCTGTGATTTTTAAGCAAAAGCGTGTGGGCATACATAAATCGCATTTTAATATTTTAAAGTTTAGAACTATGCGTGTTGATACACCGAAAGATGTGACTACCCATTTGCTGGACAATCCTGAACAGTGGATTTCCAAGGTAGGCGGTTTTTTGAGAAAGACTAGCTTGGATGAACTTCCTCAGCTGTTCAATATTTTTGTGGGACAGATGTCTATTATCGGGCCTCGTCCTGCACTGTGGAATCAGTATGATCTAATCGAGGAGCGGGATAAATATGGCGCAAATGATATACTTCCTGGATTGTCCGGTTGGGCGCAGATCAATGGTCGAGATGAGCTGGAAATTCCCGTAAAGGCAAAGTTTGACGGCGAATATGTGGAAAAACAAAGCTTTTTGTTTGATTGTAAATGCTTCTTTGGTACTATTATCAGCGTGCTGAAGCAAGACGGTGTTGTAGAAGGCGGCACGGGCGCATTAAAGAGACGGAAAAACGTACAAAACACTTCTGAAAAAAGGGAAGCAGTAAGGGAGAAATGATGAATAGCAAGATTCTGGTTTCTGTAATCATTCCCACATATAAAAGGTCTGTACAATATCTTTCACGGGCGGTAAATTCTGTTCTAAATCAAACCTATCCTCATGTGGAGATTGTTGTAGTTGATGATAGCCCAGCCGATTATGCCGGTAGGATGGAAATTTTTGAGTACATAAAGAAGGTAATCTCAGGAGATAACCGTATCGTGTATCTTCAAAACGAAAAAAGCGTAGGAGGATCTTTGGCGAGGAACCGAGGTGTTGATGCTTGTACCGGTGAATATGTTACATTTTTGGACGATGATGATGAATATAGAAGCGAAAAAATTGAGCAGCAACTTAGTTTTATGTTAAAAGAAAACTGCGACATGTCATTTTCTAATATGGTAATGTATGACAATGATGGAAATGTTGTCGATTTCCGAGATCGCAGAGATATTACTTCTTTTGAAAATACGGAATTATTAAAATATCACCTTACACATAAAATAACTGGAACGCCAACATTTATGTACAGAACAGAGAAATTGCGAAGCATTGGTGGTTTTGATGATGCGAAAATGGGTCAGGAATTTTATTTGATGTTAAAAACCATTAAAGCTAATCTGACTATCCGATATTTAGATCGATGCGATGTTGTGGTATATAAGCACCAAGATGGAGGCATTTCGCAAGGAAAAAATAAGATTTTTGGTGAAAATGCAGTATATAATTGCGTGAAAGAGCATTTTGAGATACTTTCGGTTCGAGAGCAAATGTATGCGAGATTTCGGCATTGGGCAGTTATGGTAGTTGCGTATAAAAGAAATAAAATGTATGTACAAATGGCCATGGCAACGATAACTGCTTTTGTGGTTTCTCCAGTTGATTTTTGCTGTGAGATCGGAAAATTTGCAATTAATTTATTAAAGAAATATTGAAATACAGAGAAGAAAGATGGGGATTTTATGTCGCTATATGGTGATTTGGTTAACGGTAAGGAGAAATTAGCGCTTGTTGGCTTAGGATATGTAGGCATGCCCATCGCGGTTGCCTTTGCAAAAAAGGTGAATGTAATTGGCTTTGACCTAAACAAAGCCAAGATTGATCTGTATAAGTCAGGTATTGACCCCACAGCTGAAGTTGGGGATGAGGTAATACGGAATACAACGGTGCAGTTTACTGCTGATGAAGCGGATTTGCAAAAAGCAAAATTCCATATCGTGGCGGTACCCACGCCTGTGAACCAAGACCACACCCCTGATCTGACCCCCGTAGAAGGGGCAAGCCGCATTCTCGGCAGAAATCTTACCAAGGGATCAATTGTGGTGTATGAATCCACGGTATACCCCGGTGTGACCGAGGATGTGTGTGTGCCTATTTTGGAACGGGAGTCCGGGCTAAAATGCGGTGTGGACTTTAAGGTTGGCTACTCTCCCGAGCGAATCAACCCCGGCGACAAGGTGCACAGATTGGAAAATATCACCAAAATCGTCTCCGGTATGGATGCAGAGGCCCTGAAGGAAATTAAGAAGGTTTATGACCTAGTCATTGAGGTTGGTACCTATCCTGTATCTACAATCAAAACCGCCGAGGCGATTAAGGTGGTGGAAAACAGCCAGCGGGATATCAATATCGCCTTTATGAATGAGCTGGCAATGGTCTTTGACCGTATGGGGATCGACACCAACGAGGTAGTGGACGGTATGAACACCAAGTGGAATGCCTTGGGCTTCCGTCCCGGCTTGGTGGGTGGTCACTGTATCGGTGTTGACCCCTATTACTTTACCTACGAGGCTGAGAAATTGGGCTATCATAGTCAAATTATTCTTGCCGGACGGAAGGTCAATGACGGAATGGGTGGTTTTGTTGCCGATGCCACCATTAAGCAACTGGTATTGGCAGGAAAAGCGCCGAAAAACAGCAAGATTGTTATTTTGGGCTTGACTTTTAAGGAAAATTGCCCCGACACAAGAAATAGCAAGGTGGCAGATATTATTAAGCGCTTGGGCGAGTACGAAATCAACCCTGTGGTGGTAGACCCATGGGCAAATGAGCAGGACGCTCTGCGGGAATACGGCGTAACGCTCACCAAACTGGAAGATGTCAAAGATGCCGATTGCGTGGTTCTTGCCGTAGCACATTCCTGCTTCAAGGCGTTAAATGTGGCGGCTCTGGACAAGCTCTACCGGGATATGCCCCAACAGGAGAAGGTTTTAATTGATGTGAAAGGGATTTTCTCTGTAGAAGATTCGAAAAAATCCGGCATTAGCTATTGGAGGCTGTGATGAAAATACTGTATTTATGTACCTTTTATCATCGCGCTATGATATTCCGAGATAGTATGAACTATCTTGAAAAACTTGGGCATGTAATCAATGCATTCAATGCTGTGGCATTTGGCGCAAAGATTGATGAAAAATATCTTTCCATTATGGATGATAAGGTAATACATAAAGCGTGTTTTCGTAAGCATGACCGGTACTTTTACTTTCACAAGCAACAGAAGATTGAAGAGGCTCTGACGGAAGCGTATAAGGTCGCGGAGTATGATGGCATACACGCCCATACACTTTTTAACGGTGGGTGGGCAGCGCGGAAAATCAGAAAAAAAACAGGCGTTCCCTATGTGGTATCGGTCCGGAATACAGATCTTAATGTATTTCTTTCTATTCCGGCATTCAAAAAGATCGCGGTAAAAATTGTAAATGATGCAGCTGCTGTTCAATTTTTATCGGTAGCTTATAAAGATGCCTTCATCAAAAAATGCTACGCGCACAATCCGGAGCTGGTACGCAAAAAGAGTTTTGTGATTCCCAATGGCTTGGAGAAGTTTTGGCTGGATAATATTTCTGCCCCTAAGAAATTGCCAAACCCGAAAGAACTAAGACTGCTGTGCGTAGGAAAAATTGATGCCAATAAGAATGCAAAATCCATTTTGAAGGCTATGCAATTATTGGAGAAGAGAGGGATTTCTGCAAAGCTGACGATCATTGGTCAGATTGTGGACGCAAACGTCCAAAAAGAATTAAGCGAATATAAAAACGCAGAAATTCTTCCCTATATGACCAAAGAACAGCTGATTGCCCATTACCGGAACAACGACATATATGTAATGCCTTCCATTCGGGAATCCTTTGGCAGAGTATATGCCGAGGCAATGACCCAAGGGCTTCCGGTGATCTTTACACGAGGCCAGGGATTTGATGGACTCTTTGCCGATGGCGAGGTCGGATATGCCGTAAAACCCTTGGACTGCACAGAAATAGCGGAGGCTATTGAGAAAATTTCCAATCGATATGAAGAGATCTCCCGAAACTGCGTGGAGAAATGCAAGCAATTTGACTGGACTACGATTGCAAAAAGATTGGAAGAGATGTATCGGTTTGCACTTGGCAAGTAAGGATATGCCATTTAGACAGATGTAGGTGAAAAACAATGAAAGTTGCGCTTCTCTCTTTTCACAACGCGCTCAATTATGGCGCTGCGCTTCAGGCGTATGCGCTTCAAAAGTTTTTGAAGGCAAAAGGCATGGAAGCTGTTTATATTGACTATGTAAATCATCATAGAACCAATGCCTATAATATGAGCTATCAGTTCCGGACGGCGTTAAAAGAACGGAATTGGAAAAATGTCATTAAATTTGCCGCTGGTGCGCCCGTATTGGAGGAAAGACGCAGACAGTTCAAAAAGTTTTATGTAAACTATATAGAAAAGACCGAAAAAAGATATATAAACTCTGCCGGTGCCGAAGAACTGAATAATAAGTTTGATAAATTTATTGTAGGGAGCGACCAGGTTTGGAATCCTGTCAACAACGGACAGGATATGGCATACCTATTAGACTTTGTGGCAGACGACCATAAGAAAATAGCCTATTCCTCCAGCTTTGGCGTTTCCGGGTTAGATGAAAAAAACAGCAGGTTATATGCAAAGTATTTATCAAAGTTCCATAGAATCTCTTCCAGAGAGATGGCAGGAGTGACTTTGGCCGAGAAACTGACGGGAAGAGAGGATATCCATCTGGTGATGGATCCGGTGTTCTTGGTCGACCGGTGCGCTTGGGACAGGTTGGCAGCCCCAAAAGATAAATCAAAATATGTGTTCTTTTATACCAATAGGGATTCACAAATTGATGATTTTGTGTCTGTTGGCAGTGACTACAATCGTCTGAAATTCCACATTTTAAGCACACACTTAAAGCCAAAGGATATTATCTCTACGGCGCGTAAAATTAAAACAGCTATGGCTCCGGAAGAATTTTTGACGCAGGTGAGAGATGCGCAGCTTGTTGTAACAGCATCTTTTCACTGTCTGGCAATGGCAATCATTTTCAGAAAACCTTTTGTGGCGATTTTAACCGGGGACAAAGGTAAGGATGAGCGTGTTGAGAACCTTTTGAGAATTACCGGCCTGACAAACCGCATTATGACATCCTCTATGACCCCAGAGGATATTGCAGAAAGGATTGATTATGATCTTGTTGATGAAAAATTACGGGGCTTTATCAATAATTCTAAAGAATATCTCCTGAATGCCATCCGCGACGAAGCGGATGTAGACTTCCTTACCAATGAGAAACTGCGCAATATGGAAACAAACCGTATTTGCACGGATGCTCGTTGTACCGGTTGCAGCGCATGTTGCAATACTTGTCCCAAAGATGCTATTCGCATGGTGCCCGATGAGGAAGGATTTGTGCAGCCTGTTATTGACGAAGCTGCTTGCGTGCATTGCGGGATCTGCCATAAGGTATGCCAGGTATTCGCTGAAACGGGCACCCAGGTGAAGCAACAGAGATATTGGGGACTTAAGGCAGATGATACGGTGCGTAAAAACAGCTCGTCCGGCGGCGCATTCACGATGCTCTCCGACCGTATTTTGAAGGACGGAGGCATTGTTGTGGCAGCGCAGATGGATGAGACGTTTGTGGTACGGCATAGTGTGGCGCGTACGGTTGCGGAAAGAGATAAAATGCGCCATACCTTTTACGTACAAAGTGATTTGGGCATGGTTTTCTCTGAAGTGAAAAAGACTTTGCAGGAGAACAAAAAAGTCCTTTTTGTGGGAACGCCGTGCCAGGTTGCAGGACTAAAACTGTTTGTTGGCGAATCTGATGCTTTGATTACAGTCGATTTGTTGTGCCACGGTGCACCCAGCCCAAAGGTGTTTCAAGCTTTTATAGATTTTTTGAAATCCAAAGGGGATTTGACGGAATTTGATTTCCGCGATAAATCTCACGGTTGGCGCGGTTATCATGTTTCGGCAGAAATTGATAACAAGAAATTTACGAATCGGCTGTGGCTGAAATCATTTAACAGTCTGTTTTCTCACAATTTGATCAACCGGGCGTGCTGCTCTATGTGCTCATATGCAAATTACAATCGCCCCGGCGATATTACCTTGGGTGATTTTTGGGGATTGGAACGGCAGGATGCTGCGTATGTGGATCAACTGGGCGTTAGCCTGCTGATGACAAACACGGCAAAGGGACAGGCACTGGTTGATTCGTTAGAAAACGTACAGTTACGCGAATACACAAAAGAACAGACGACGCAAAATTCGTTATGCCATCCGGCAAAGGCATCCGGATACAGGAATGTGGCGTTTCGGTGCTTAAAGAAACAAGGATATGTTTCGCTTGCAAAAAAATATGGCGAATGGAATGCCAAAGGCGCCTTGAAAATGCTTGCAAGAAAGGTTTTGTCTTCCGTAAAATGATTACATGGGACGGAATCAACAGATTAGAAAAGGGGAAAGTCCATGTTGACGAAGTCTTTGCTTGCATACTGTACTTCAAGCGAAGAAAACCGGTTGCCCAAGGAACTCCCTAATCGTAAATAGATTTACAAATATATTCTAGAACAGATATAGTTAATTATGAACCGTATCCCCTATGGGCAGTTACCATTTGAAATTCGGCTAGGAAAAAAGATCTGAATAACAATACACTTGAGTACAATCGTCAAATACTATTATAAAAAATGCAATTTTACTTATGTAGGAAATCGGGTTGGATAAACTACCGATTTTAATAGGCGGATAATACCATAAGCTATGATATAAAGGCGAAAAGAAATAATTCTAAGGATAAAAACATAGTTAAGAGGGCGTGGATGATAAGCGCTTGAGTGTGTTTTTGCACATATGGAATTTGCAGAAAAATAATCATGAGGAAAACAGAATGAACAAAAGAATTCGTTGGATAACACAAACTGCAGTCATGCTGGCGCTTCTGGTGACCCTGCAGGCTTTGACCAAACCCATGGGCCAGCTGGTTACCGGCTCCTTTGTCAACGCGGTTCTGGCAATCTCCGTGCTGGTGGGAGGCCTTGGTTGCGGTGTAACCGTGGCGGTAAGCTCTCCGGTGCTGGCATTTCTTCTGCAGATTGCTCCCCAGATCCTGACAGTGCCTGCCATCATGGTTGGCAATGTGCTGTATGTGGTGATTTTATACTATGTTGCAGGGAAGAACAGCAAACATATGCTGCGGCAGATCACAGCGTGGATCGGGGCTGCAGTCGGG
The DNA here is from genome assembly GCA_045595945.1 of Faecousia sp. GTDB lineage: Bacteria > Bacillota > Clostridia > Oscillospirales > Oscillospiraceae > Faecousia. Next base: position 54,986 of record JAZOBL010000059.1, on the reverse strand, counting down.
AAGTTCGCTGCGCTGTATGGGGTGGTGGTATGGCTGATATGCGGAGTGTTGTCGGAAAAGCTGCTGGCCTCCGGTACTCTGAAACCACCCATGCTGCAGGCCTTGCCTGCCACATTCAGTTGGCCCCAGCTGGTGACGGCGCTGATCGGCGGCGGTGTGGCACTACTGATCGTGCCGGTACTGCGCAAGGCATTGCACAAAGATGTTGGATAAAAAAGAACGCACATTTGCCTGGTGGTAATGTGCATTCTTTTTTGATTTATAAAGAACTGGTGCTTGTATTTAATGGCAATTATTGCTACAATAGACACATCAAGAAAAACCGGGTGAACCCGACATCGGCATCTGCCGGACAGCATGGATTTTGAAAGGTTGAGAGGTAGAGAAATGAAAGATCTGATTACAAAATTTGCAATCAAAGGCGAGATCGTAGAATATACCCGCTATGGACAGGGCCATATTAACGAGACATATCTGGTCACCTGTGATTCGGGCATTAACTACATTCTGCAAAAAATCAATAAGCATATTTTTACCCAGCCGCAGCAGCTGATGGAAAATATTGCCGCAACCACAGCATATATTGCAGAGCGCAGCAGTGACCCCAGAACTTCCCTGCATCTGGTACTGACCACGGATGGTAAAGCGTATCATTTGGATGAACAGGGCGAATACTGGAGAATGTACATATTTGTTCCTTCCTCCATTTGCCTGCAGAAGGCGGAGAGCCCCAAGGATTTCTACTATTCCGGCCTGGCCTTTGGCCGTTTTCAGGGAGAACTGGCCAATTTTCCCGCAGAGAAGCTCCACGAGCCCATTAAGGATTTCCACAATACCCGGGCGCGCTATGCGCAGTTGCACGCGGCCATGGAGCAGAATTACGAAAATCGTATGGAACTGTGCCGGAAGGAATTGGAATTTGCCCTGGCCCGGGAAGAGGAAGCCGGCACGATTGTGGATAAGCTGGCAAGCGGCGAACTGCCTCTGCGTGTCACCCATAACGATACCAAACTGAACAATATTCTGTTCGACTACGATACCAGAACCCCTCTGTGTGTCATTGACCTGGACACCATCATGCCCGGTTCTGCTTTGTATGACTACGGCGATTCTATCCGCTTCGGCGCATCTACCGCCTCAGAGGATGAGAAGGACTTGGACAAGGTCTGGTGTGATATGGAACTGTTCCGTACCTATACCGAAGGCTTCCTGGAGGGTTGTAACGGCAGCCTGACCGAGCTGGAGGTACAGATGCTGCCCGTGGGCGCCAAGATGATGACCCTGGAGTGCGGCATCCGTTTCCTGGCGGACTACTTAAATGGCGACACCTACTTCCGTACCCACTATGAGGGCCAGAATTTGGACCGGGCCAGAACCCAGTTTAAGCTGGTGGCGGATATGGAGTCCAAGTGGGATACTATGCACAGCATTGTAAAGGAGATCGTAAAATGAAAATTCTTGTGACCGGCGGCATGGGCTATATCGGCAGCCATACCTGTGTGGAGCTTTTAAATCTGGGTATGGAGGTTGTGATTGCAGACAACCTGTCCAACTCCAACCCTGAAGTACTGAACCGACTGGAAACCATTACCGGCAAACGGCCTGCCTTTTATGAACTGGATGTGTGCGATGAAGTGGCACTGTCCCGGGTGTTCCAGGAACATACCATCGACTGCGTCATCCATTTTGCCGGCATGAAGGCAGTGGGCGAGTCTGTGGCTATGCCGGAGCGTTACTACACCAACAATCTGGGTTCTACCCTGACCCTGTGCCGGGTGATGGCAGCCCACAATGTAAAGAAAATCATCTTCTCCTCCTCGGCTACGGTCTACTCCGGCGACAACGTAATGCCTCTGAAGGAGGATTCCAAGACCGGCACCTGCACAAACCCCTATGGCTGGACCAAGTATATGGGCGAGCAGATCCTCCGGGATATTGCTTTTGCGGATAAGGAATGGTCTGTGGTGCTGCTGCGGTATTTCAATCCCATTGGTGCCCATGCAAGCGGTCTCATCGGTGAAGATCCCAAGGGCATTCCCAACAACCTGATGCCTTTCATTTCTCAGGTGGCGGTTGGTCGCAGAGACCATTTGAATGTGTTCGGTAACGACTACGATACTCCTGATGGTACCGGCGTCCGTGACTACATCCATGTGGTGGACCTGGCCAGGGGCCATGTGGCTGCCATCAGCTATGCGGCAGAGCACACAGGCACTGAGGTGTTTAATCTGGGAACCGGCACCGGCTACAGCGTGCTGGATATGGTCAAGGCCTTCCAAAAGGTCAACGAAGTCCCTGTGCCTTATGAAATTGCCCCCCGTCGTCCCGGCGATCTGGCTACCTGCTATGCAGATCCCGCCAAGAGCCGTGAACTGCTGGGCTGGGAGGCAGAAAAGAATCTGGAAGATATGTGCCGGGACACCTGGAAGTGGCAGAAGGGGAATCCCAACGGTTACAACAAATAAGAAAGGGATACCAATGGAGACACCCCTGTATTTTGTAAATACCTGTGAGCAACCGGAGATCTTTTGTATCACGAACCTGCGCCCGGAGGGCGCGCAACCGCCTAAGTGTGAGGGGAGTATGCGTTACACACCCGGCACAGGCTTTGAAGTGGTCCTCCGCTGCTATGAGGCCGATCCCAAGATCACCTGTTATCAGCCGGACGATCTTGTTTACAATGACAGCTGCATGGAGGTTTTCCTGAACTGCTTCCCGGAGCTGTCGGAAGCTAAGTACCTGAATGTGGAAATGAACGCCGCCGGTACGGCGTTGTGTGCATTTGGCACTGCAACAGACAGACACTTTCTGCTACAGATGGGCTTACCCCAGCCGGTGGTGACTGCCAGCCGTGGCAGCGACGAGAACGACAATTACTGGCAACTGCGGTGTGTGATTCCGGAAAACCTGCTGGAGGCGCTGTATCAAAGGCCCTGCCGATTTGCACCCGGCGATCGTCTGCGAGGCAACTTCTATAAATGCGGCGATGAAACGGCTTCGCCTCATTGGGCCAGCTGGTCTCCCGTAAGCGCCGTGCGATTCCACTGCCCGGAAGAATTTGGAATACTGGAAATTCGGTAAAAGATATGCCAAAAAATCCCTCTGTGACAGGGGGATTTTTTGATACTCTTTTTACGGTAAAATTTAACAACATTGCATAAAAACAAACGACAAAAACTAGGCAAGTATACAGTTGAGAAAAGTCAGTTTTTGTGGTAATATTTTACTATCCCAGCGTGTAGCATCTACTCCACAAAATAGACCTGCGCGTTAAAAAAAGGAGGATATGTCAACCCCCGTGTGACTCGCGGTGCGGCAGTGTGGAGACCTGTCGTAATGCTGCGCATCGTATACCGATGGCAGTGAGGGTGTACGCGAAAGGCTCGGTACACTTAGAGTCGTGTAATATGGCAACTGTAACCCTGAAAAACCTAAAGAAAATCTACCCCATTGCCAAGGACGAGGCAAAGAAGAAGAAGAAGGCTGCCAAGCGCGGTCTGGATGTGGTCAACGAAGAGAAGGCCAATCTGCAGATCACCGATGAAGGCGTCGTTGCGGTTCAGGAGTTCAACCTGGAAATCGCCGACAAGGAATTCATCGTTCTGGTTGGTCCCTCCGGCTGCGGTAAGTCTACCACTCTGCGTATGATCGCCGGTCTGGAAGAGATCACCGAAGGTGAGCTGTACATCGGTGACCGTCTGGTGAACCTGGTGGAAGCCAAGGATCGTGACATCGCTATGGTCTTCCAGAACTATGCCTTGTACCCCCATATGACAGTTTATGATAATCTGGCTTTCGCACTGAAGCTGCGGAAGACCCCCAAGGACGAGCTGGACCGAAGAGTCCGTGAAGCAGCTAAGATCCTGGATATTACCGACTACCTACACCGTAAGCCAAAGGCTTTGTCCGGCGGTCAGCGTCAGCGTGTGGCCATCGGCCGCGCAATCGTCCGTGACCCAAAGGTTATGCTGATGGACGAACCGCTGTCCAACCTGGATGCCAAGCTGCGTAACCAGATGCGTGCTGAGATCATCAAGCTCCGCGAGCGTGTGGATACCACCTTCATTTATGTTACCCACGACCAGATTGAGGCTATGACTCTGGGCGACCGTATCGTGATTATGAAGGACGGCTTTGTCCAGCAGATCGGTACTCCTCAGCAGGTATACAACCACCCCTACAACTTGTTCGTAGCAGGCTTTATCGGTGCTCCCCAGATGAACTTCTTCGAAGCGAAACTGCTGAAGACCAACGGCAAGTATGCTGTTGATCTGCATGGTCACATTGTGGAGCTGAGCGAAGAAAAGCAGGCTGCTCTGGCCGCTAAAAATGTAGAAGAGCAGGAGATCACTCTGGGTGTCCGCCCCGAGCATATGTATGTGGGTGATACCGGTGTAGCAGCCAAGATCGATGTGCACGAGCTGATGGGTTCTTCCATCCATCTGCACTTGAACTCCTACGGCAAGGATGTGGTGGCTGTGATTTCCACCACAGATATGAGCGAGGCTGAGGTTGCTGCCCTAAAGGCAGGTGTCGAGGTTCCCTTCGACTTTGGCGGCCATAACTGCCATGTGTTCAATAAAGAAACCGGCATCAACCTGGAAGCATAAGAAGTCATACATAAGCAGGCCTGCCTTAGGGTAGGCCTGCTTTGTCTATATACCCTGTAAGGGCATATTCGCCGAAAGGAGGAACTGCGTGTTTTCTATCAGAAACGGCATAAGAACAGTTTGTCGGGCGTGGCTTCGCAGCACGGTTTTGGTGGTGCTGCTGATGGCGTTGATCATCATGCTAAGCCTTGGCCTGTGTGTCAATAAAGCGGTGAACAGCTATCTGGATCTATGCGATGAGACGTATCAGACCATTGCCAATTTGGAATATGTGGGAAATCAGTACCCGGAAACAAAGATCACGGACCGAGAACTGGTGCAGCTTTTGGAGCAGGGACAGGTGGATCTGCAGGCAGCGGCGCAGCTGCCCGGCGTATTGGAGCTGACAGAAAATCGCGCTGCCCTGGCCGTCCACCCCATGCTGCACAGGCAGGATGCCTTTGTGTGGGATGGAGATCAGGCTGTGATCGTAGTGGACAAGCTCTTTTGGGATGCCAATCACCAATGCTACAGCGGCATTATTTCCCAGGGCTTGTATGCCCAGAAGAAAGTATCCAATAAATATGTGAGTATTCAGGAAGAAGAGGGCGCTTTTGACCTGGAGAACAGCCGGTGCTATGTGTTCACAGGCCGGTTTATAGACGGTTCAAACAGTTACCTTTGGTTCATGCCGGAGGATCTGGAACTGGAAACCCAGAGCGGCAGGCTTTCTATAGCCGGCTATGCGCCGGTGCCGGAGGGGGGACTTGCCGAGGATAGTCCTTATTATACCGCCGCAAAGCTGTTTTCTGACCGGAATAACGGCCTGCGGATGCAGCTTGTGAATTCCCTTGGACAGTACTATCCTTTCCAGCAGAATGTGATCACCCTGACAGATGGACGGCTGTATACCCCAGAGGAGGCGGCAGCCGGTGAAAAGGTTTGTGTGGTCTCTGATATTCTGACTATGCAGCTGGATGTGTCGGTGGGAGACACTTTGCCGCTGAATGTGCTGTTCCCGGAGGGCGGCCTGTATGAAGGCATGCCCGGTAAGGGAAGCGGCTATGAAGATTACACGATCGTGGGCGTGTATACCTGCTACGAGACCTACCAGAACTGGATCTTTGCCCCGGACAGCGATGCGTATCCTAAGGATATTGTGCCTACTGGCTACCATGTAGCACAATTCCGGCTGGAAAATGACCGGGCGGATGGGTTCACAGAATCGGTTAGCGGCAGCCTTCCCAAGGGCTTCCGGCTGACAGTATACGACCAGGGATACCGGGTGGCGGTAGAGCCTTTTTTGGAGATGCAGCTGATATGCCGCCTGTTTCTGGTGGTGTGCGCCCTGCTGATCGTAGTGGTGCTGATCCTGTATGGATATCTGTTTGTCTACCGGCAGCAGGAGAGCCTACAGATCATGCGCTCTTTGGGCAGCGGCAAACGAAACATCCTGCTCCACTTCGGCGTGGGAACATTACTGATGAGTCTGGTGGCGGCGGTCCCGGGTATTTTGGTGGGACAGCTGCTGGAGGATAGAGTAATGGGTCTGCTGCGGGAATTTGCAGCAAAGTATCAGACCCTGGATCTTCGCTTTTCCAACACGGCTCTGTCGGTTATTACCCCCTTGGAGTTCAGCCCTCAGCCGCCCCTGTGGCTATATTATTTAAGCGCAGGGATCATCACAGTGCTGGCGCTGGTCAGCTGCGTAGTGGCGTGCCTGCTCTGCCGGGAGAAACGGCAGAAGAAGCGGCAGCCCAAGCTGCGGCTGCCAGCAGGGAAGACCCGGTCTTCCTATCTGCGTTGCTGGTGCAAATATGCCCTGCTTTCTGCAAAACGGGGCGTTGTCCGGTCTGTGAGTGTGGTAGCCCTGGGTGCGATTGCAGCGGTGTTCTTTGGACAACTTACCGGCAATATTGCCGCCTATGAGCAGCAACTGACGGACTTAAAACGAAATACCCAGATCCGCGGCTATGCCTCAGCTACCGACGGCCTGCGCATGGAAGACCTTTTGGTAGCGGATGAGAAATTGGATGCCCTTTACGAGTCCGCTCTGGTATCCCAACTGGATATGACCGGAAGAACCAGCCATTATCGGCCCATCGGCGTGGCCTATTTGGTAGATGGCACGGAGTGTGATCTGGAGCTTCCCGATTATCCCACCGGAGGCTATGCCTTAGAGACCCTTGTAATGCAAATGGCCACAGAGCCGAAGTTGGTGGAAACCACATCGGTTGCCGATTCTCCGGTCTTTTACTATAGCGGTGCGCCGGAGATCACCTGGCAGGAGGGGTATGACGAGAGCTGTATGCGGGGAGCAGATATGGGGATCTGCGTGATCCCGGAGGAACTGGCCCGGGAGTATGCTGTAAATCTGGGCGATACCATGGTCTTTTTGATACTGTACAAGGATGGTATGAATTCTGCGGTGCTTCCCCAGTATCTGAAAGTGGTGGGTACATACTTCACCTCTGCGGATGTGGACACGATTTTCTGCCCAATTGGAGAATCGATCTACTCAGAAAACCATGATGGACTGTATTCCATCTATGCCCACAAAAACTACAACAGCGCCATCTTTACCCTGAAGGACTCGGAGCAGCTGCCTCAGCTGCGGCAGCTTTTGGAGGAACTGGGATACACCTCCCCGGGCACCTGGGGTAGGGTGCGGTCGTACATGGTTCTGGATGACCGAGAATATATTATGTCAACCGGCGGTCTGGAACGGCAGATCCAGTATCTGCAGCTGGTGTATGGCTGCCTGTTTGTGCTGGTGGATCTGATCGGTCTGGCGGCAGCCTACCTGCTGCTCCATGCCCGAAAAGGGGAGATCGCCTTGATGCAAAGCCTGGGTACGCCCCGGTTGCGGATCTCCGGCAACTTTGCCGGGGAACAGATGCTTTTGAGCCTAGTGGGCTGCTTACTGGGCTTTGGCCTGTGGCGATTGGGCGGCAGCAACCTGCCCGGCATTACAGATCTGATCGTCAGATTTTGGATCTGTTGGTGCGTGGGCGCAATGGTGTCCTGCCTGCAGATGCTGGGGCCTAAGACCCTCAGCGGCATGAGTGAACGGGAATAGGAGGTTTTGTATGGCAATTTTGGAATTAAAACAGGTCACCTACAGCTACCGTTCCCGGTATCAGCAGGTGGATGCGCTGAAGGGCGTCAGTTACGAATTTCAGCCGGGGAAGCTCTATGCTTTGGTGGGAAAATCCGGCTCGGGAAAATCTACCCTCCTGTCGCTGATGGCAGGTCTGGATCTGCCCCAGGAAGGACAGATCCTCTATGAAGGAAGATCCACAAAAGAATTAAACCTGACCCGGTATCGCCGGGAAAAGGCTGCGGTGATCTATCAGTCTTTCCGTCTGTTCCCACTTTTGACGGTGGCAGAGAACATTACCTACCCTATGGAGCTGCGGAAGGTGCCTGGGAAGGCGGCAAAGGCCCGGGTGGTAGAGCTTTTGGAAAAGGTGAATCTGCCGGCATCGGCGGCAAACCGGCTTCCCAGCATGCTCTCCGGCGGTGAGCAGCAGCGGGTGGCCATCGCCCGGGCGCTGAGCATGGAGACAAAGCTGCTGCTGGCAGATGAGCCTACCGGAAATTTGGACTCGGAAAACAGCCTGAACATTATCCAGCTGCTCCGGGAGCTTGCCCATAATGACGGGTACTGTGTCATTGTGGTAACTCATGATATGGAGATCGCCGCGCTGGCAGACGAAGTGCTGACCATGCGGGACGGAAACCTGCAGGAGTAAACAAAAAGGAGGTGCGAAAGCACCTCCTTTATTTATGGAATTGGAAATTATTCCTCGGGCTTGGTCTCCAGCTTCAGGGGGTAGTCACCCAGATGCTTGACCTTAAAGCCATTGGCCTTATACTCTTCATAGTTGAAAGCGTCCAGCTCGTCGATGGCCAGCTTATGGAACTCATAGAAGTTGTACCACCACTCATAGCCGGTACCCAGATCTGCATTCAGGTAAGCATCGGCGATGTCGCACGCCATCTGGGGAGCTACATAGAAAGCGCCCATAGCCAGAACATTGACACCGTTTCCGGTGATGGCGCGCAGAGCAGCGGGAACGCTTTCCACAACGCCTGCATGGACACCGGGGCATTTGCTGGCAGCAATGTGGATGCCCATACCGGTGCCACAGAAGATCAGCGCACGGTCAAATTCCTTCTCGGTGATCATAGAGCCCACCCGCAGGCCTACCCGGTGGAACATCAGATCGGTATCGTCATCCTGGGGGGAGCGGACACCCACATCGGTGATCTCCCAGCCCTTATTTTTCAGATAGGCCACCACATGCTCCTTCAGGGGATAGCCGGCGAAGTCAGCACCCACCAGCAGCTGTTTGTTCTTGACAGTTTTCATGTTGTTTCGTTCCTTTCAAATATGTAAATGTTTTTGATCACCAATGGAAGATCTGCTTCATGTCCGTGTAGAAGGCCTCGGGACTGTCTGCCTTATACTTGGTGAAGCAGGGACGGGTGTGAGACCACCATTCCTGATTCAGAGGATCGGCGGCCATTTTGGCCATATCCACCTCGTAGTCCTCGCCCACATACTCAAAGAAAGCGAAGACCACATCGTCCTCAATAAAGATGTTGTAGTTTTGAATGTTGCAGTCCCGGATCAGCTGCAGGACACCGGCCCACTTTTCCGTGTAGACATCCACCTCATGAAGTCTGCAGTATTCTGCAATGCATTCCGGCTTGATACGGCCAATTTGCCCAAAAAAGGTTTTCATGGTTGCGCCTCCTTTGACGAATATACATAGGTTTATAAATCTGCACATCCGGAAAGTCAATCGTCAGTTCTGCAAAAGGCTTTTCGGCAGGATTGGGGAGGTGCATTTTTGGTTTATAACTCCAAAGTCTGCAGAGCATACAGAAAAGCCAAATTGAAGCCCATACGATACGGGGATTTGGGGGAAAATAAACAGACAAGTGGTTATGTTTATTATAAACTTGTTCAGTCAATCTAAAAGACTCCACAATTCCGTTAACATTCTTATTCCGCATCCGCTTTTTTGAGAATACTTTACTGTTATAGCGCTAATTTTATATTTTCGTTTTTTTCTACGCAATCGCAATGTGTATATTATTTGGTAGATTTCTTCCTTAACAGTCCTATAATTAACGCAACGAAATCTTTGCGATAAGGGAATATGAAAATGACAAAAGACAAAGCAAAAATTATAAGCTTGAAAAATATTTCAAAAATATTAATTTCAACATTCTGCATAGACACAACCATGCCTATACCGATGAGTAGTGTTGACATTAAAATATAGAATATCATTTTAGGGAGTCCAAAATCGACTTTTTCAGCTTTTTGGCTCACAACTACTGTTAATGCAGCCATTGCTATTTTAGAAACTAGGCTTCCTATCAAAATACCATATATATTCAAGATTTTAACTAAAAGCAAAGAAACAATAATGTTAGTAATTAAACCGCTGAATGAACAAAATACTGTAAATTTGCTCATCTTAACATTATACATCAGCGCTTGTACATAACTATAATAAACAAATGCAATTAATTGCGTTACAACGAAAAACGGAACCATCTTCCAAGCATTTATAAATGCTTGCTCCGCCATAAGCATTACGATTTCCTTGCAAAACAAAGAAATCCCAACTGCGGCAAAAGAATAGATGGACATAATCATTACTGACATATATTTAATCTGCGCACGGCCCTCTTCTCCATTATCCATTTGTTCGATAAACCACGGACGAAACGCCAAATTTATCGAAGATTGAACAAGGCTTATAATAGTGGAAAATTGCGATGCCAAGGTATATAAGCCGGACAAAACATAGCCAATAAAATTGTTGATTATCAATTTTGTTGCGTATGTATTCAGATTATTGGAGAGATTATGGGGCAAAATTGGGATCGAATATTTCAACGAACGCGAAAGCATAGTGAAGTCCAAGGAAACGCGCATCAAGCCCTTTTTCCACATACTTACCACACCATAAATTGCAAAGCCCGCGTTCGTTATCGTATTCGAAAGAACAATTCCCAAAGCTCCCAATTGGAGTGCCCAAACAAAAACTACAACGGAGAGTGCGTGGATAAGTAAATATATTATACTATTTACAGAATATCCTTTTCCGTCTTGTTTGGCTTGAAGGAGACTTTGATATATCAAATATATTCCTTCAGCTCCCAAGGATAAAACACCCAAGAAAACAAGCGGGTAAAAGTTGATATCCTTGAACAAAAACGGACTATATAATTTGTTTAGCAAGCATAGTAAAGTGCATATTATTACCGCATTTACGGACACAAAGCAAGTGATAGTTCCAACAAATTTCTGCTGTTCCTTTTCGTTGTATGCGTTATAAAATCGAATAAGTGCTGCTCGCAAGGATAGCATAATAACGATGCCAAATGTAGAAACAAATGTTGTAATTGTTGTTGCGATTCCATAATCGGCATCTGAAACATTATAGGTATAAATGGGAACGAGAAAAAATCCTACTGCTTTTGAGAATATGGTACCCATTGAAAATAACAATGAGTTGTTGAATATTTTTTGCGAGCTTTTATTTATCATTTTGATTGTTCCTTTGAAGCATATTCAATTTTTTTGAATACATCCAAATAAATCCATCTTTTATCTTCCGGAGGCAGTGTCATATAATCCCCATAAATGCGAGTAAGATACTCTGATATTTGAGCAGGTGCGCAGAGAGAAAGGCCTTCAAATTTAATCCGCGTTGGTTCTCCATAAATCTCCGAAGGCATCAATTGCTTCCAATATGAGTAATGGCTTGCCATACTAACAAGGTATTTCTGGTTTGCTCCATTATATTGCTGCATAATATAATCTTGCTTCTTGTTAAGATATGTAAAGGACAATGGTGACAACAATACACTTATCATATATTTTGCGAGGATAATAAGACCTTTGTTACTTCTGAAAATTTTTGCAGTTTTCAAGCGAATAAGTTTTTTGATCACTTTGAGCTTTTTCATCTGCTTCTTTTGAAGCTTTTTATCCAACGGCGCATTATCCAATGGGAATATATCCAAATATATTCCATCATAACGAGGATTAAAACGTGTTCGTTTGTTTTTGAAAATCACATGGGAATCTTTAATTTTGATCAGCGCATGCCCCTGAAGGTGATTCTTTTCTGTGGAATAATGTTGATAGAAATATCGGTCACTTTCATTGTGGGAAAAGTACTCTCTGAGTTTTTCATAATCTTGGCGTGGCATTGCAATATCTATATCAGGATCCCACGGAATAAATCCCCCGTGGCGAACGGCACCAAGCAATGTGCCACCTATAATATAATAGGTCAAATTGAGTTCTGAACAGAGGCTGTCTACCGTTGTCATCAACTCAAGCTGTGCTAATTGATACTTCCTGAGTTCGTCAATCGTCATTTTATTTACCCTTTCCATTTAGCCTCTCTCTTAAAATAGTAGAGCTTATTCCGTCTGTATGCAGCAAGTAAACGACATGGCAATCAAGTGCCTCAAACTGTTTCTCATATTCATTCCACAAATTTGAGCCTCTCCAATCGCTTCCAACAAATACAACATCACACCCATATTTTTTCACTATTGAAAATTTATCCATATTGTCTTGAGCGATTACTTGATCAACATACTTTATGGCGTTAATAATGGCGCATCGTTCTTCGAATTTAATGATTGGAAGTTTGCCCTTTCTTGAAAAGCAAAGTTCATCGGTGGTGACACCCACTATTAAATATTCACATTGTTCTTTCGCACGCTTAAGAATGTTCAGATGCCCAATATGAAACATATCAAAAACACCTGTGGTGTAACCAATTTTATATTTTTTCATATATGTTGTCTCCTAAAAATTCGATTGAGGTGTTTTGTGGAGATTTTGTAGATAAAGAAAGTTTGAAGCGGAAGTATAACTACAAAAAAGCAATACCCACCATTCTCCGTATTTTTCATGTGCTTTTTACCACGGCCGGATTGCCCGCGACAACCGCCTGATCGGGAACGCCCTTTTGCTCTGGCACTGATGATTGAATGACTACCGATGGTTGGTCCACCACCGTATACGCAACCAATTCTAACACCCGAGTTAACTCCAATACTTAATTCAGAAGAGATTGTCGCTCCGCGCACAATGTCTCCTCTTGAACTTGATTCATATTACTCATTGAAACTGATATTGCTATTATAAAATGAAATAGCCAATCAAAATGAAACAGTTCACTTAAAAAGAAATACATTATTGCGATGCAAATCCAAATGCTATAATTAAGCAGGTTTGATTGAAAGTTTTTCATCATTCTTTTTCTCATCGAGAGAAAAGTCGATACTGTAAGTATCGTGCCAGCGAGGCCTAAATGGTATAACATATCAATATATGTATTATGTGCGACTCGACCATTGAGAATGGCAGAACCGACCCCACCACCCAACAATGCGTGAAACGGATGTTGTATTAAATATTCGATATAATTCATCCAAATATATGAGCGCCCGGTTGTAAGAGAATTTATATCGGTTGCTTTATCAAAACGATATAAAATTACATCAAACAGTTCAATTTCACCTAAAAATAGTGCAAATATAAATACGGTTGCTAATATACATAAGATTAAAAAGATAAAATAGTTTTTCTTTTTAATCGTTGAATAAAACAAAAGAATCAAAGGAAATGCCAACATTATGAACGGGGATTTACTTACGGTCATGATTACGAAAGAAACCGCAATAGAAGCAAGAAAAATAGACGATAGCGCAGAAAGCTCTTTCTTATGATTTAGAACAACTAAAAGGCATAGTGATATTATCAAATTAATAGAATAATAATTTGGATCTCCGTACATTCCCGCAAATCTGATAACTCTTTCACCTTCATAGCCAAAGTCCTGAGTGATTATATAATTACCAATATTAGGAAAAAGATCAAGAGCCCTAATAGAAGATGACACCAAAACGCCCAAAATATAAAATAAAAATAATTCTTTAGTGTTCTTTAATGCCTCAGAATGTATTGCAAAATATATAAATAGGATATTGACCGTGAATTTTATTGTTCGTAATACATTGAAACTCAACAGCATTTGTAGAACTAAAAATGTAACTAACAAAATAATATTAGTCAAAAATTTCACAGAAATTGCTTTCTTTTTTATCAAACACCATAGAACATAAAAAACTGTCGAGTAGGTAAAAAATGACTGTGAAGTCGGATTGGCCTTGAATATGTTTGCAAACGACATAACAAACATAAATACACAAAGAATCTCTTCGTCTCGTAAAGCAACTATTGCTATCAACATAAACAAAAACGCAATGTACGAAAAAACATTAACAGATGTTCCTGCAATAATCGATATACATATCAAACAGGTAAGCCATATTGGCCTATATGATAGAAATGAGTTGTTTATTTTAGCTGCTGATACTTTCATTTTTCTCCTAGTTTTTATTTAAATAATCAAGTCTCTGATTTTAGAAATGGATTCTTCATTACTTGCGCAATATTGCGCTAAATTATTTTCGGCTAACCTAATCTGATCTCTGTTTTTCATTAACCACTCAAATGTTTCTCGAAGTCCCACTTCCGAATTGTCACATATAAACGAATTTTTTCCGTTGTTGAGCAATTCTGTTGCAGAGGAAGTGCAAGTGGCAAAAATCGGTTTACCCAATGCCAGGCCTTCAAAAAAGGTAACAGGAGCCGCTTCGTGGTATGAAACATTAAGAATTAAATTAGCGTTTTTCATATAAGGGTAGGGGTTGATCTGATTACCAAGCAAAATTATTCTGCCTTCAAGCTTGTTTTTACGTATAGTATTTTCAATATTGCTTCTTTCTGTACCATCACCGGCAATATACCAAAACAAATCAGAATTGCTTCTAAACACATCGGCAAAAGAAGAGATGGCACGTACAATTCCTTTTTCCTGTGACAACCTGCAAGCGGAAAAGCATATAAATGCCTCTGAAGGATATGGAATTGCTTGTTGCTGGTTGCTTTTTTCTTTAATTGCATCATACTGCATGAAATTATAGCAGTAATCCGTTTTTTCATTGAATTGAGGATGCTTTTTTACAAAACTCGATCTCAAGGTTCTTGATACAAAAACGATCTTATCCATTTTTTCATAGAACCGATTATTAAAGCAGCTATCAAGGTCAATTGCATCGTTGTCGTAATGCATCCAGGCAACCTTTCTTTTGGCTTGGACACAGCGGTCAACCACCCGCGAAAAACCACTCATCAATGATTTTTTTCCCCGCTCGTGGTGGTATGCTATTGCAAGATCATATCCTGTTAGCTTTGGTTGATGATTTATGGCCATATTTATTGGCAATCTATTGTCAATAAGTTTGCTCCATATCATACAAAAGAGTCTGAAAACTACACATTTGAAGCTTCTGTTTCGGATTAAGTTTTCAAGAGGTGATACTAATGCCTTAAATCGCCAGGAGGATTCCAGCACATTAACCCTTTTGTCTAACCTTTCCTTCAGTGCTCCGTCAGGATCATATAAAAATAAATCGACAAGGTAGTAGTTGCTTAATTCGTTTGCCATATTAATCATAGAGGATTGAATTCCACCAATCTTAAATGATTTACTTACCAATAAAATTTTTTCCATATGTCTCCTTTGCAAAACAACAGAACTCTACAGTTAATATACTGGTTAGTTCTGCACCAGCTTCTGCTAATATTTCTTTTGTTTCAGTAGATGTAAATATTTCGTATTCTTCTATTTTTGATCTATAAGTTTTCCGAAATGCGGGAAAATAAATTGGCTGAAAAAATGGAAGTTAGCAAATGCTCAACCATATACATTTACTATTATGTGAGAAGATTTTCCGGATTGCCCTGTGGATGTTTTCACACGGGTATCATTTACGGCAATTTGCCTTTTGAATCGGAGCGAAGCGGAGAGGAAAAGACAAATTGCCGCACTGCTTTTTATTACCGGCAGTTCTGCATAAGCCGATACTAAAGTGGACGCAGATGCCAAAATGAGCCGTACAGATGTTTTCTGTTATAGAATGGCACAATATACCGGAGAATATCTGCCTTTACATCCTCTATTGTAGCGCACTTTCTGCGATAAATCAACTCTCGCTTCAATGCTACAAAAAAGTTCCCTACGGATGAATTGTCATAAGAACAACCTGAGGCGATTCCTACTCCTTGCGTTGACACTTTTCTCTTGCCGACTGAACCCTTGGTAATATTGGCACTGTTTGATTTGCAGGATGTCGCACATCTTTCTCGCCCAGTACAGTACCCGGGGAAGGCAAACCGTCTCAGTAAGGAATGTATCTATTGCTCACTGTGTTTTCGCATTGGTATTTAATTGTTATAGAAATACTTCGACTTTTGTTCAAAAAATACCGATAAAGAAATAATTATACGATACAATCGCATACATTACTAGGAAAAACGCACAAATATCTTTATTATATTACATCACAACCACAATAATTTGTCAATACACATATTAATGAACCAAACTTATTGAACAATCCTATACAAACGCACGCCGAAACTACTTTCATTCCGTTCTATAAACGCAGTTGAAATCTTCGAAAAATTATGACATCTACGGGACAAACTGCCGAGATATACACCCTTTTTGGTTACTCAAAGCACTACCCACTCGCCGTTTCGTCGAGGATTGCACCACCATACCGCAGAAAAATCCAACCACCGAGGTGGGAACAGAGTATATACTGTATAAGCTCTCTATAAAAGAATACAAAACAATGAAAGAACGAGGAAATATATGGATGAATACAAAAATAATGAAACCAACAAAAAACGCTTTGCCGAACAGGCGTGGCTTACTTACTTTAACTGATTCCTATTTGAGGAAGGAAAAACCTTCTAAAAGGAGTATAAGCAAATGGTCGAAAAATCGAAGAGCACATCAAAAAACGGCACATCAGCTGCTGCGGCATCCTATTCAGAAGATTTCGTTAAAAGTGTTCTGCTACATAAACAGTTAATATATCGGTTATTTCGGTTTACACTTGCTTATGAAGGTGTCATTTGATATAATATGACATAATAATTACAAAGATATAATGCTATAACGAGCACCACAAAGAGAAAACAATATACGATATCCCGCGTCCTACGACCTATTACGCACGGGCATCCACGGACAGCAATGAACAGTTAAATTTTCTTGACAACCGGGTTTTTTACTACGAAAATTGCATCAAAAAGAATTCCTGCTAGACATTCATCCCCGGCTACTAAAGGGACGAAAAATGCTTCATCATAGACGAGAGTCAAGCATCCATGGTTTGCGATTGATTCCGACTGTACGCCACAGGTGAGTGCAGCGTAAAACAGCTGGAGAAGCTATTCTGCGACGAAATCTGACGCAACTACAATGGCAACAAGGTGAAGATCGCGGATATGTTTACCAAGAAGCAGAAGTTCCTGCCGCCTGAGGAATGGTGCTATTCAAGAGTGAAACGGGATACATCGTGCCTGTAAATGTAACCGAGGAAGTGTGAGACAAGGCAAACGAAGTCCGTGCGCGGCAAAGCGAGGACGCAAAGAGCGGTCAGGTATCTGCAATCACGCCGATCTACTCGCGGTCATAGTAACAGACGATGATTCAGCGAATGCGAATATCAAAATTTTTCGGGAAAAGCACAGAGAAATGGTTTGAAAAGCTAGCCGAACGTCACCGCGGTCGTATGGGTAATACGATTAAAACAATTTGCTGAAAAAGGATAAAAAACAGGCGCAGCTATTGACACTTCTGCCGCTTTGTACTAAACTGTTAGATGAAATCAAACGCTTGTTGTGTAAAATATGCAAGGAGGAAGTTTATGGCAATTGTACGCTACGGACAGCTGGGACAGCTGAAGCCGGACAAGATTGAGGAGTACTGTACGCTCCATGCCAATCCCTGGCCCGGCGTGCTGAAGACCATCACGGAGTGCAACCTGCGCAACTACTCCATTTTCCTGCACGGGGATAAGGTCTTTGCCTACTTTGAGTATGTGGGCGAGGATTACGACGCCGATATGGACAAGATGGCACAGGACCCCATCACGCAAGAGTGGTGGACCCATACCAAGCCCTGTTTCATCCAGTATTCCATGGACCCCGGCAGCCAGTTCTATCACGACATGAAACCGATTTTCTATTACGAATAAGGAGGAACACCCATGGCCTACGGTAAGAAAGTTTGGATTTTCCCCGATGCAGAGCTGCCCCCTGTGGGCGTGAACCTGATTCCCGGTCACGAATCTGTCATCATCACCAATGTTTCTGACAAAACCGCACACGTAAAGTTCACCCTGCTCTACACCGATAAAGAGCCTGTCAGCTTTATGGCAGAGGTGGGTGCTATGCGGGTTCGCTGCCTGCGCACCAATAAAGAGTGCGACTTCGGCGAATTCACCGCCAAGTTTGATGAGCAGTATGCCATCATGCTGGAAAGCGATGAGCCCATTGTGGCCCAGTACGGCCGCGCCGAGCCCAGAGAGGTTAATTTCTACACCACTCCCGGCTATTGCGAGTAAGAAAAAACATTTACATACAACTTAGGAGGAAAACAAAATGGCAAGAATTTGCATCCCCAGAAACGAGTACAAAGAGAGAGTTGCCCGCTGTGCAGAGATCCTGCGCCGGGAGAATCTGGACGTTCTGATCGTCAACGGCAACGAGGCTGACTACGCCAACCCCCGTTACTTCTCCGGTTTCTGGCCTCTGTTTGAGCGCGCCGGTGTGGCTATTGCTGCCAATGGCGATGCTGCTTTGCTGGTAGGCCCCGAGTCTTCTGTCTTCGGCGCTGACCGCAACCAGCTGGACAAGATCTTCACCCTGCTTGCTTACCGTGAGGGCGCTGACCCTGCATACCCCGAGCTGAAGCCCGACACCTTCCACGATGTGTTCAAGTCTCTGGGCGTTTCCGGTGAGAACATCCGCATCGGTGTTGCTTCCTTCCTGGATACCTCCGTGGTTATCTACAACGCCATCCGTGATGCATTCCCCAAGGCTGAACTGGTTGACGCCGGCAAGATCATGGTGGAGCTGCGCCGGATCAAGTCCGAGAACGAGCTGGCCTGCCTGCGGGAAGGCTACCGCATTGCCGATCTGGCTACCCAGGCTGTTATGAACGAGATCCGTCCCGGCATGACCGAGCTGCAGGCGGTTGGTATCGCACAGCGGGTGGTTTACGAGAACGGTGCCGAGTACGAAGGCCTGCCCATGTATGTGTTCTCCGAAGCTTCCACCCGTCACGCCATCTCCCGTTCCTCTTACCGTGAGTTCCAGAAGGGTGATATCGTTCAGCTGAACCTGTCTGCCAAGATCGACGGCTACTCCGCATCCATCGGTTACCCCGTCTGCCTGGGCAAGCTGGAAGGCGAGCGCCGGGATATCGTGCAGTTCTGCCGTGATGCCCACGCATGGTCTGTGGACCAGGTAAAGGCCGGCGTAGAGGCTGCTGACATTGCCAAGCGCTTCTATCAGCTGTATGTTGATAACGGCTATGAAAAGAACTATGTTTATGGACCTCTCCACGGCACCGGTCTGATCGAGGTTGAGGCTCCCTGGTGCGAGACTTCCTCCGATTATGTTCTGCAGCCCAACATGACCTACCAGGCAGATACCTTCATCGCAACCGACACCTTCGGCGTCCGTTGGGAGAAGGGTATTGCGGTCAAGGAAGGCGGCGTGGAGATCCTCAGCCCCGAGATCCCCGCACTGTGCCCCGAGCTGCTGTTCTGATTTAAAGAACTGCTTATATGCAAATTGCAACACACCCGGCGTTTGCCGGGTGTGTTTTTTGCTTTCCATATAACTGGAAATATTTCTGGAAAGCACTTGCAAATACAGCAATTATGTGGTATTATTCATGCAGAAGAGCAAAAAAATTGTATTTGAGAGGAAATTCGATCATGACCGGTATTGAACGCTTTTATGCTACGATTGAAAATAAGCCCGTCGATCGCCCTGCCTGCTGGTTGGGTGACCCCACCCCCGAGGCTGCCAAGAAGCTGTGCGCATACTACGATGTGCCCAATGTTTCCGAGCTGAAGAAGGTTTGCGGCGACGATTTTTATGCTGTTGAGATTCCTTACCATTCTCCCACCTGCAACGCGATCTTTGCTGCCTTTGACTGGTACGGCAACGACTGTGATGTGGATGTGGAGGAGCGCACTCTGACCACTCCCGGTGTCTTTGCTGATTGTCTGGATGTGGACGATGCGGAGGCGCTGAACTTCCAGTGGCCGGATCCGGAAAAATACATAGATCCCGCCGAGTGCCGCCGCTTGGTGGAAGAGGCACCCGAGGGTAAGATCGTCATGGGAATGCTGTGGGCTGCCCACTTCCAGGACACCTGTGCGGCCTTCGGTATGGAGAACTGCCTGATGAACATGGTCAGCGAGCCGGAACTGGTGCATTATGTGGATGATAAAGTGGTGGATTTCTACCTGCGGGCTATGAAGGTCTTTCTGGATGCAACCAGGGGCAAGGTCCACGCCCTGCTGATCGGCAACGATATCGGCTCTCAGCTGAATCTTATGATCAGCCCCAAGCTGGTATCGGAGTTTGTGATCCCCGGTGCCCGGAAGCTGGTGGAGCTGGCGCACAGCTACGGCGTGAAGGTGGTTTACCACTCCTGCGGCGCTATCCGGGATGCGATTCCTCTGCTTATTGAGGCCGGTGTGGATGTGATCCACCCCATTCAGGCATTGGCAGCCGGCATGGAGCCCCAGGGTCTGAAAGACAGCTTTGACGGTCAGGTGGCGTTCTGCGGCGGTGTGGATACCCAGGAACTGCTGCCCAACGGTACACCCGAGCAGGTGATGGCAAAGGTCAGACAGCTGCGGGAGATCTTCCCTACAGGCTTAATCATTTCTCCCAGCCATGAGGCCCTGCAGGCAGACGTTCCTCCCCAGAACATCAAGGCCCTGTTTGACGAGGCCGGTAAGATTTATTGATCCTGAGCAAGAAAGGCTGTGTCTCTATGAAGCGTTTTGGAGAAATGATAAAAGTAAAGCCGGAAGGGAAGCAGGCATACATTGATTGGCATGCAAATCCCTTGCCCGGCGTTAATGAGATGATCAAGGAATGCAACCTTACAAATTATACGATCTATAGTCGTGGTGATTATCTGTTTGCCACCTATGAGTATGTGGGCGATGACTTTGAGGCCGACATGGCAAAGATGGCGGCTGACCCTCAGACCCAGAAATGGTGGGACATCGTAAAGCCTCTGATGCAGCCTCTGGATGACCGTAAGGAAGGGGAGTTCTGGTCTGCAATGGAAGAGGTTTATCACCTGGATTGAGAAAAAATTTTGCTTGGCGGGGCGGAAAACTCCGGCAAAAATCGTTCCAGAAACGGACGGAAAGAGGCAAAAAAAGCGAAACCTTGAGGAAATGTCCTCTATTAAAAAACACCTGTCTTTTTGATTATGGCGAGATATACAAAATACTCGCAAATAGATTGGTTGGAATCACAAAAATACCTTTTTTCGGAAACAAAAACTTGACATTCTAACCAGTAATGAGTACTATACTATAAAGAGTCGGTTTTTGTGAATTGAACAAATTCATACAACGTGTTATGAATTTTTTTGGTGATAACCCTCAAAACCCTGCAACTACAGCATGGGTGGAAAATGGGAGCCGTCACCCATTACATCCGGTAATTTCCGCGTAGCGGAGATTATATAAAAATATTTTTTAAAGGAGAACCAAAATGAAGAAGATCATTGCATTGCTGCTGGTTCTGGTTCTGGCCATTGGCCTGATCGCTTGCGGCAACAACAACGCCAACGACGACACCACTGCTGCTGCTGCTGACGACACCACTGCTGCTGCTGACGGCACCACTGCTGCCGCTGGCGAAAAGCTGACCATCGCTTTCGTGCCCAAGGTTGAGGGCCAGGCATGGTGGGACTATGTTAAGGAAGGCGTTCTGGCATGGGCCGAAGAGAACAAGGACGTTGCTGAAGTTACCTACAAGGGACCCGCTGAAGTTGACGCCGCTGCTCAGGTTCAGATCATGACCGACTTCGTTAACCAGGGTGTTGACGTTCTGTGCTTCTCTGCTAACGACCCCAACGCTTGCGAAGAGATCTGCAAGCAGGCTCGTGAGAAGGGCATCATCGTTATCTCCACCGAGTCCGCAGGCATGGAAAACATCGACTACGACGTTGAAGCTTTCAACGATGCTGGTCTGGGTGCATTCCTGATGGACGAGCTGGCAAAGATGATGGGCGAAGAGGGCGAGTATGTGACCATGGTTGGTTCCATGACCATGGAATCCCACAACAACTGGGCTGACGCTGCTGTTGAGCAGGCTAAGGCTAAGTACCCCAACATGACTCTGGTTGCTGACGAGCGTGTCTCCTCCGAGTCCGACGCAGAAGTTGCTTACAACAAGACCAAGGAACTGATCCAGAAGTACCCCAACCTGAAGGGTATCCTGGGCACCTCTTCCTTTGATGCTCCCGGCGCTGCCCGCGCTATCGACGAGCTGGGCCTGACCGGTAAGGTCTTCGCTATCTCTGTTGCTATGCCTTCCGAGACTCGCGACTACCTGAAGGACGGCGTTCTGCAGGCTGTTGGTCTGTGGGATCCCGCTGTTACCGCTAAGGTTATGCTGAACCTGGCTGTTAAGATGGCTGCTGGCGAGACCATCGAGGCTGGCATCGACCTGGGCGAGACCGGTTACGAGGCTGTAGCTATCGAGGGTAAGGTCGTTATCGGCGACGGCGCTCTGGCTATCACCAAGGACAACGTTGACAACTTCACTTTCTAATTTCGAATTCCGAACCTAAGATAGTGTAAACCACCGGGGGCAGGGAAGTACGCTTCCCTGCCCCTTTGGTCGGGTAGTACAATTGTCGCACGTTTTGCAGTCTCATTGTACCAAAGAGACTCTTTGGCAGACTGAGGCGGCAAATTTGCCCCTTATGGATGTGTAAGTGTTTTACTTAAAATACGCACCCCCAGTATTCCATTATGTAAAGAAGGAGATTGCCATGTCTGAAGAATATTTGCTTCAAATGACCGGTATACACAAGCGATTCGGCGGCGTCCACGCCTTGGACGACGTGAACTTCCGTGTGCGTCCCGGTAAAGTTATGTGTCTGGCTGGCGAAAACGGCTGCGGCAAGTCCACTCTGGTTAAGATCATCTCAGGTGTTTACACCAAGGATGAAGGCGAAGTGGTCTTTGAAGGCAACACCATCAGCAAGATCACCCCTGCCGAGGCTACCCGCCTGGGCATCCAGGTCATTTATCAGGACCTGTCCATCTTCCCCAACCTGACCGTCCGTGAGAATTTGGCGATCAACTCCGAGATTACTGCCGGTCGTAAGTTGGTCAACCGTAAGCGCTGGGATGAGACCGCTCGTGCCGCTCTGGACAAGGTCGGCTGCGACATCGATCTGGACGCAAAGATGGGCGACCTGAACGTTGCTTCCAAGCAACTGGTTGCTATCTGCCGCGCTATGCTGTTTAACGCAAAGCTGATCATTATGGACGAGCCCACCACCGCTCTGACCAAGAAGGAAGTTGATGCTCTATTTACAACCGTTCGTCAGCTCCGTGACTCCGGCATTGCCATTATGTTCATCTCTCACAAGACCGATGAGATCTTTGAGATTTCCGATGACGTATGTATTATGCGTTCCGGTAAGAATGTCTACACCGGCGAGACCAAGAACCTGACCCGCAAGGAGTTTACATACTACCTGACCGGTCGTGACATCGAGGATGACTTCTTCATTCCCAAGAACATCTCTCCCGAGCCTGTTCTGGAAGTTAAGAATCTGACCATCGACCGCCGTGTCAAGGATGTGTCCTTTGACCTGCGCAAGGGTGAGATCCTGGGCATCACCGGCCTGCTGGGTTCCGGCCGTACGGAACTGGCTCTGGCTATGTTCGGTCTGGAAAAGCCCACCTCCGGCCAGATCGTATTGAATGGAAAGTCTGTGAAGATCAAGTCCCCCATCGCCGCGCAGAAGCTGCGTATCGGCTATGTGCCCGAGGACCGTCTGACCGAAGGCCTGTGCCTGGAGCAACCCATCGCGGACAACATTGCGCTGTCCTCCCTGAAGCGTCTTTCCAAGGCTTTGGGCGTTCTGAAGCGTAAGGATGTGATTAATGAAGGCTGGAAGTGGCAGAAGACTTTCTCCATTAAGACTGACGATGTCCGTAAGAATGTTTCTACCCTGTCCGGTGGTAACCAGCAGAAGATCGTTCTGGCCAAGTGGCTGGCAAACGATCTGGATGTGCTGATCCTCAATGGCCCCACCGTGGGTGTTGACGTTGGCGCAAAGCAGGATATCCACGCTCTGGTTCACGAACTGGCCAACCAAGGTCTGGCCGTTATCGTCATCTCCGACGACCTGCCTGAAGTCGTGGTGAACTGCAACCGCGTTATCGTTATGAAGGAAGGCGCTATCGTCGGTGAGATGGCAGGTGAAGCTATCACCGAGAAGGCCATCGCCGAAATCATCGCATAAGGAGGACATATTATGAACAAAGCTGCATTGAAGCGTATGACCCGCAGAACCGAGTTCTATATGTTCCTGGTTCTGATCATTCTGATTGCCGCTGTTGGCATCATTTCCAAGGGCTCTCTGTTTGAGTCCACCCAAGTTGTTACCATCCTGCGCGCTATGGTGGTTGACGGTATGTTCGCCATGTGCTGCCTGGTGGTTATGGTCTCCGGCGGCTTCGATATGTCCTTCCCGGCTATCGCTGCCCTGGCTTACTCTCTGGCAACCACCATCTGCCTGAACAATGGCTGGTGCCAGACTTCTCCCATCGCCGGTTTTGCCCTGGCCGTCGTGTTCGGCGCGATCCTGGGCATGTTTAACGGCTGGATCATCGCAAACTTTAAGCTCAATACCATGCTGGTCACCCTGGGTACCCAGACCTTCTTCACCGGCATTTCTATGGGTCTGCTGCAGCTGAAGGAGATCACCTCCACACTGCCCCCCGCCCTGAAGGCTTTCGGTACCAGCTACCTGTTTGAAGTTACCAACTCCGCAGGCCTGAAGTCTACTATGACTACTATGTTTATCTTCCTGGTTGTGCTGTGTGCGATCACTTCCTTCGTGCTGAATAAGACGATGTTTGGCCGCGCTCTGTACGCCATCGGCGGCAACGAGGTTTCCGCTGAGCGTGCCGGCTACAATGTTAAGAGAACCAAGTTCATCCTCTACACCGTGGTTGGCGCTGTGTCTGGCTTCATCGGCATGATCCGTGTGTGCATGGCTTCCCAGTCCATCCCCAAGGCCATGGTCAACAAGGAATTCACCATCATCCCTGCAGTTATCCTGGGTGGCGCCTCCATTTTCGGCGGTGAAGGCAGTGTATTCGGTACCGTTACCGCAATCGCCATCATCACCCTGGTCAATAACTCCATGCTGCTGGTGGGTATCGACTCCTACTGGAAGGATTTCTTCAATGGTTTGATCATTCTGATCGGTGTTACCGTGTCTGCTCTGCAGGCAATGCGTAAGAAGCACTAAGAAAGGAGGCAGTGCATTATGACAAAGATTAAGGATTTCGTACGGAATAATCAGTACACCTCCATTCTGGTAGGCTTGCTGATCGCTGTTCTGGCTCTGTTCTCCGCCCTGAAGGGTCCTGCCTTTTGGCGGCTGGACCTGTGGAAGGGTATGACCATGCAGTTCCCCGAGTACGCTTGCGTTGCCCTGGGCCTGATGTTCGTCTTCATTTCCGGCCACCACGATATGTCCCAGGTATTGCTTGGTAACTTTGGTGCGATTCTGGCAGTTCAGTATATGGCTGCCCATGTTACTGAGGGTATGTCCAACGGTCAGGTTGGCGGCATCATCTTCGTTGGTATCGGCATTGCACTGGCAATCGCTGTTGTGGGCGCTCTGATTAACTTCGTATTGGTCAGCTTCCTGAATGTGCCTCCTGTTATGGCGACCATCGCCATGCAGATGGTTTGGAAGGGCCTGTCCACAGCTCTGACCAAGGGCTACGCGGTCAAGGGTGTTCCTGCTCTGTACACCACGGTGGGTCACACCTACATCGGTGGCATCCTGGCAGTTCCTGTTGTGATCTTCCTGGTTCTGCTGGCCATCTCCATTTTCCTGCTGAAGTACACTACCTTCGGTGAGAAGCTGTATATGATCGGCACCAACAAGAAGGCTGCCAAGTTCTCCGGCATCAATGTGCACGGTATGCTGGCTGCTACTTATCTGCTGTCCGCGATCTTCGCCACCATCGGCATTCTGATCATGGTCTCCACCATGGGTTCTGCAAAGGCTGACTACGGTATCTCTTACACCACCCGTGCGATTTTGATCCTGGTTCTGGCTGGCTGTATCCCCGATGGCGGTCAGGGCAAGATTTCCAACATCCTGCTTTCTATTGTTACCGTTCAGATCATTGCCACCGGTATCAATCTGTTCGGCAACCTGAACACCTACTACTCCTCCCTGATCTGGGGCGGCATGTTGGTTCTGGTTCTGATCCTTAGCACCAGAATGGGCGGCAGAGCGCCCAAGAAGGTCAAGAAAGTAAAGAAAGCTCCACAGAAAGCTGCTTAAGACCGAAACGCATTGCGAGGCCCTGCGGCCTCGCAATGTTTATTTAATATGAATGAAAAGGAGAATGAAACTATGCAAATGCTTGAAATGTTCTACGATCAGATACAGGATGCAGTCGATCGTAAAGTCCCCTTTGTGATCCCTATCGGCACCATGGAATACCACGCCAAGCACGCCTCCTGCGGTACAGACACACTGGTTGTTACCGGCTGCCTGCGGGAACTGGAGAAGGAGAAGGAGATCGTGGTCTGTCCTCCCATCTGGTACGGTGTCGCTTCTTATGCGGTATGCGCTCCCAAGCCCAGCCACTTCCATGTGGATGAGGATGCCTATGTGAACTACCTGTACTGCATTTTGAAGTCCATGATCAAGGCCGGTCACAAGAACATCTACCTGGTGCCCCATCACCAGACAGAAGGTGCAGGCCTGATGCCTATGACCATCGCCTGCCATAAGGCAGCTAAGAAGGTCACTATGGAGTATATGGAAGAGACCCTGGGCCAGGGCTGGTGGGGCAGCGATAGCTACGCTACCTACTATGAGGATATGGGTTCCGATGATGACCCCTTCTCTTACATCAAGGTCATTCCCCTGATCGGCGCCGATGCCCAGATCAAGTGCGGTGGCTTTGACCATGCGGGCAAGTGGGAGACCAGCCTTTTGATGGGTACTTACCCCCACCTGGTAGACCTGTCCCGTTGTAAGGACAACACCGAGTGGTTTGCCCAGAGCGCAGTGGAAGCCAGCGAAGAGACCGGCAAGCATATGGTTGAGTGCACCCTGGAATGGCTGCGGGAAGTTATCAAGTAAGAAAGAATCCATACAAATGCCGGGATTTCCCGGCATTTGTTCTATCAGGAGGAGAAAATGACTGAATTTGAGAAGTGCCAGGCGGGTCTGATGTACGATACCACGTTTCCCGGCAGGGAAGAGGATCATCTGAAATGCGCTGACCTTTGCTATGAATATAACCACACCCGCCCCTCGGATACCAAACGCAGGGAGGAGCTGATCCGCCAGCTGTTTGGCAAGGTGGGCAAAGATCCCTATGTGGAGCCCAATGTTTTCTGCGGTTTCGGCTGGAATATCGAAGTGGGTGACCATTTCTTTGCCAATAATAACTGCGTGTTCGTTGACCCGGGCAAGATCACCTTCGGGGACTATGTGTTTATCGGCCCCAGCTGCGGATTTTATACTGCCCACCACGCTATCCATCCGGAGCTGCGGAATAAGCTCTACGAAAAGGCGCTGCCTATTACCGTAGGCAGTAATGTGTGGATGGGCGGGGGAACAGTGGTGACTCCGGGTACAAAAATCGGCAGCAATGTGGTGATCGGCGCAGGCTCTGTTGTGGTACACGATATCCCTGATAATTGTATCGCCTTCGGCAATCCATGCAAACCCTACCGGGAAATTACAGAGGATGATTTGAAGAATATGCGGTAATTCTGATAGGAAATGAAAACTTTTCATGAAAGAATGAATATTTTCAAAAAAGTGTGCATATGCATACGGAAAATGTTGGATTATCAGTTGACAGATATACCGAAAAAGTGCTATAGTAGAAAAATCAAAGGCTCCCATTGGAGCGGAAGAAAAGGAGAGATAAGAATGAAAAAAATGATTTCTGTTCTGTGTGTGCTGCTGTTGCTGCTGAGTATGACCGCCTGCGGCAATTCCGGTAAGGACAAGTACACAATTGGTATTTGCCAATTGCAACCCCATCCGGCATTGGATGCAGCCACCGAGGGCTTTATCCAGGCCGTGAAGGATGAACTGGGTGAAGAGAATGTGGAGATTGACACCCAGATCGCCGGCGGCGATACTGCTTCCTGTTCTCCCATTGTGAATACCTTTGTATCCAACGGCGTGGATCTGATCATGGCCAATGCAACCCCTGCCCTGCAGGCAGCTGTTGCAGCCACCGCCGACATTCCCATCCTGGGCACTTCCGTTACTGAGTACGGCGTGGCTCTGGGTATCGAGGACTTTGACGGTACTGTAGGCGGCAATGTTTCCGGTACTTCTGATTTGGCTCCTCTGGATAAGCAGGCAGAGATGATCCTGGAGTGGTTCCCCGAGGCTAAGAATGTAGGCCTGCTGTACTGCTCTGCAGAGGCAAACTCCAAGTATCAGGTGGACGAAGTACAGAGAATGCTGGAGGAGAAAGGTGTTACCGCAACACCGTACCCCTTTGCTGATACCAATGAAATGCAGGCAGTTACACAGAAGGCGGCCGCTGAATCCGATGTGATCTATGTACCTACCGACAATGCAGTAGCCGGCGCTACCGGCACTGTGGACGGTGTCTGCCGGGATTTGGCCGTGCCTGTAATCGCCGGCGAGCAGGGCATCTGTTCCGGCTGCGGCGTGGCAACCCTGTGCATCAGCTATTACGATTTGGGCTATACTACCGGTAAGATGGCTGCCAAGATCCTCGCCGGTGAGGCAGATATTGCTACCATGCCCATTGCATATTCCGAGAAATTTACCCCTATGTATAACGCAGAGATCTGCGAAGCACTGGGGCTGACTCCCCTGGAAGGCTATACCGCAATTCCTACTGAGTAACGATACAGGGCGGGGTGATCAACACCTCGCCCTGAACTTCAATTTCCATAGGGAGGATTCTACACATGGGTAGTTTTATCAATGCCCTGCCCGGTTCTCTGTCACAGGGTCTCATTTGGGGCATCATGGCTATCGGCCTTTATATCACTTATAAAATTCTGGATCTGTCCGACTTGACGGTAGACGGCTCTTTCTGCACCGGCGGTGCGGTTTGTGCCATGATGCTGGTGGGCGGGTACAATGTCTGGGTAAGTCTGCTGGTGGCATTTCTGGTTGGTATGCTGGCAGGCTTTGTTACAGGCTTTTTCCATACCAAATTGGGTATCCCCGCGATATTGTCCGGCATTTTGACGCAATTAGGTCTTTGGTCTGTGAATTTGGCGATTATGGGTATGAAGGCCAACCAGGCTCTGAATGTGAATAACCTGGATATGCTGGTCTCTCTGCGGTATCTGCAGGAGGTCGCGAAGGGTATCAAACCCATCTATCAACACCCGCTATTTACGGTTGGCGTGTTTACTGCGGTGATCATTTTCCTGCTGTACTGGTTCTTCGGTACAGAGCTGGGCTCTGCCATTCGAGCCACTGGTGCTAACGGCCATATGGCCCGTGCCCAAGGCATCAACACCAATTTCAACAAGGTTTTGGGCTTGATGATCTCTAACGGCCTGGTAGCTTTGTCTGGTGCATTACTCAGCCAGTTCCAGGGTTTTGCAGATATCAATATGGGCCGTGGCGCCATCGTGATCGGTCTGGCCGCCATTATTATTGGACAGGTGGCTTTCGATAAGCTATTCCATAACTTTGCGCTGAAGCTTTTGAGTGTCAGCCTGGGTTCTGTGATGTACTATATCGTCATTCAGGCGGTCATCAGCTTCTTCAACATCAATTCCAACTATTTGAAGCTGATCTCTGCTTTGATCGTGGCAGCCTTTTTGGCAGTTCCCAATCTGAAGATTGGAACAAAAAAGAGCGCCGGAAAGGAGAAACACCATGCTGAAAATTGAAAATGTCCGTAAGGTGTTTAATGCCGGGACAGTGAATGAAAAGGTTGCGCTGAACAATCTGAATCTGCACCTGGAGCCCGGTGATTTCGTCACCGTCATCGGCGGCAACGGCGCAGGCAAGAGCACCATGCTCAACTGCGTGTCCGGTCTATATACCCCGGATGGGGGCAAGATTCTTATTGACGGTGTGGATGTGACCGCGCTGCCAGAATATAAAAGAGCCAAGTATATCGGCCGTGTGTTTCAGGACCCGATGATGGGTACTGCTGCTACCATGCAAATTGAGGAAAATCTGGCACTGGCTGCCCGCCGTGGCAAGGGTAGAACTCTGAAAAAGGGAATCACCAAGCAGGACAGAGAGTTCTATATGGAACAGCTGAAGATTTTGGACCTGGGTCTGGAAGAACGGCTGACCGCTAAGGTAGGTCTGCTCTCCGGCGGACAGCGGCAGGCGTTGACCCTTTTGATGGCCACCCTGCAGCAACCGAAGCTCCTGCTTTTGGACGAGCACACAGCCGCTCTGGACCCCAAAACCGCAGCCAAGGTTTTGGAGGCCACCCAGCGGATCGTGGAAAAGAATAATTTGACCACTTTGATGATCACCCACAATATGCGAGATGCCATTGCCTACGGAAACCGTCTGATCATGATGTATGACGGCAGAGTGGTTGTGGATGTCTCCGGTGAGGAGAAGAAGAACCTGACCGTGGAGCAACTGCTGAATCTGTTCAGCAAGGCCAGCGGCTCTGACGAGGCAAACGATAAGCTGCTTTTGTCCTGATATGTAAAAGCCCCCCTCCTCGGAGGCGGTCTTTTTGTGTTGCCGGGGAAAAACCCTTGCAATTGCTGTAGTTTCGCGATATGATGTATCCATCAATGAATAGGAGGTATGGATATGAAAAAGGAAATCAATGTGTGGGAATATGCGCCCCAGATCTTGGAGTCTGTGGGGAAAGGCATCCTGATGACCACCGCCGCCGAGGGCATAGTGGACAGTATGGTCATTGGCTGGGGCACACTGGGGATCCAGTGGGGGAAGCCCATCTTTATCGCATTCGTTCGTCAGAGCCGATACACCAAGGAGCTGCTGGACAAAAACCCGGAGTTTACCATCAATGTACCTATGGGTCAGCTGGATAAGGATATCTATACCGTTTGCGGCACAAAGTCCGGACGGGATCTGGATAAGGTGGCCCACCTGGGTCTTGACCTGGTGGCAGGGGATACCGTATCCGTGCCCGGCATTCGCCAGGTGCCTTTGACTCTGGAGTGCAAGGTCATCTACCGCCAGGACCAGGTGCTGGAGGATATCAACGAAGAGAACAGAGTTCGCTACTATGCAGCGGGAACGCAAAACGACGGCGACTACCACACGGCCTTCTACGGCCAGATCACTGCAGCCTATATTTTGGAATAAGCGAATGTCCTGATAAGGAGAGGAAAGAAATACAAAATGAGTAAAATCGGAGTGTTGGGCGCAGGAACCTGGGGGATGGCGCTGGCGCGGATGTTGTGCCGCAGCGGACACAGTGCTACAGTCTGGTCTGCGCTGGAAATGGAAGTAACAGAGCTGGCGACCACCCGTCGTCACCCTAACCTGCCTGGGATGGAGATCCCGGAGGAAATCCCTTTCACCGGGGACATAGAACAGGCCTGTAAGGATCAGGACATCCTGCTCTTTGCCGTACCTTCGCCCTTTGTTCGCAGCACCGCAAGGAAGGCAGCACCCTATGTCCGGGACGGGCAGATCATCGTGGATGTGGCCAAAGGCATTGAGGCGGATACCCTGATGACCATGACCCAGATCATTGAAGATGAAATTCAGAATCCTTCTGTAAGGCTGGTAGCTCTCTCCGGCCCCACCCATGCAGAAGAGGTGGCAAGAGACTTGCCTACCACCATTGTCTCCGCCTGTGAGGACGCTGAGGCCGCCAGAACCGTACAGGATGTATTTTGGGGTACATGCATGCGCGTTTATACAAATGACGATGTGCTGGGTGTGGAGCTGTGTGGCGCCATGAAAAATATCATCGCCTTGGCAGCCGGTATCGCTGCGGGTTTGGGATACGGGGACAATGCCAAGGCTGCGCTGATCACCCGGGGCATGGCAGAGATCTCCCGGCTGGGTATGGCCATGGGCTGTAAGGAGCAGACCTTTGGCGGATTGGCAGGCATTGGCGACCTGATCGTCACGGCGACCAGTGTCCACAGCCGCAATAACCGCTGCGGAATGCTGATTGGGCAGGGTGTGGCTGTGGCAGAGGCGGTAAAGCAGGTAGGTATGGTGGTGGAGGGCATCAACGCACTTCCGGCTGCTATGCGCCTGGCAGAAAAATATCAGGTGGAAATGCCCATTGTGGAGGCTGCCAACGCAGTTGTAAACCGGGGGTTGCCCGCCGCAGATACCGTACAGCTGCTGATGGGCCGGGATAAGAAACCGGAGCTGCCGCCCTCTGCCTGGGACAACCGATATGAATAAAAAGGAACCAGGTTGAAAGTGAATTGCCCCAGCTTGTGCTGTCCGCACAAACTGGGGCAATTCATTTTGCCGGGGGTCCTCTTCGTCAAGCCTTTTTCAATTTAGCCAAAAGCTTGCCAGCGAGAGTGGAAATGTTGTCCTCCCGTAGGGCAATCAGCACCGCGAAGTAAGCCGCAGCACCCAGAACGATATCCGTAAAGGTCATCACCGCGCCAGCCACCGGCGCATGGGCATTGAACAGCCAGATCGCTCCAGCCATGACAGCGGCAGCCACCGCGTATTTCCAAGCTCCACTGAGCATCTTGAAATTATACTCACTGCGCTTCAGAAGCCAGGTCTGCGCGCCGCAGGACACGACCTCCGCAGCTACGGAGGCAATAATCGCACCCTCTGACAGCAGCCGGGGGATCATCAAGAAGTTCAGCGCTATATTCACTGCCGCAGCAGCCAGATAGATTACCGTCATTTTGTTCTGCTGGCCCGTGGGATTCAGATACTGCATACCGATAAAATTGCCCACTGTCATCAGCACAATCAGCACGCAGGACCATTTTAGTAATAGCGAGGTCTTCGCAAAGTCCGCACCCAAAAACCACAGAATAAAGTTATCTGAGATCATGAACATGCCCACGGCAATGGGAAACAGCAAAAGCAGAGTAAACCGGAAGGTCTCCTGATAGGTTTTGACCATAGCTTGCTTGTCGTCCTTGCCAAAGAGGTTGGAAAGCCGGGGCAAAAGCACCGTGTTCAGGGCAGTGGTCATCACCACTACCAAATTGGTCAGCTTTCGCGCCTGTTCATAGTAGCCGTTTTCGGACGCATTTGCACCCATTGCGCCCAGCATCAGCTTATCGATCTGGGAATATATCTGCACCGCAATAATGGGAATAAAATACTGCACCACACCGGGCAGATGTCGCAGGACCTTCAGTTCCTTCCAATGCACTTTCTTAACGTACTTTGGAAGAAGGAAAAACAAATATACCGTTCCCAAAACTGAGGATACTGCGTTAATCAGAATGTAGATTCCCACATCGTCCGGGCCTCTGACCAGCAGGAACATCGCTACGATAGTAAGCAGCCGGATCATGGTGTTGTTGGTAACGATGACTTTGAAGTTCTCCATACCGGTATACAGCCAGGAGATATCGAACATTGTGGTCATGACCAGAAGCAAACACAGTAGCAGATACTTGGTGTAGCTCTGATACAGGAAACACAGCACCAGGTATACCGCCGTTACCAGCAAAGTCGTCCCAGCCCGCAGGATCAGCATTTCCCAGAAGATTTTGCTGCGAGCTGTTTCATCTCCCTGCCGCATTGCGATCTCCCGCTGTCCGTAAATGCCACTGCCCAGAGCCGCGAACAAGCTAAAAGTCATTGCCATGGTACTGGTATAGCTGTAAATACCCACACCGTCAGCGCCTAAAATCCTGGCTATATACGGCGTAGTAACCAGTGGTGCAACGATATTCAGAATCTGATACAAAATATTGAAAACAAAATTGGAAGTAATCTTTTTATCCATAGTTATTTTTCTGCACTTTCCAGAATCAATCGTGCCGTTTCTTGCGCACATTTCTCCCAAGAGAATTTGGCTGCCTGCTCAATGCCCATAGTAATACGCTGCTGACGCTCCTGAGCGTCCATCGCCAGCACCTGCTCCATTCGGGCAGCCAGCTCGATGGCATTGTTTTCATCTTTCACATAGAAGGCGGCCTCTCCGCCCACCTCCGGCAGGGAGGAATTATTAGCTGTGATCACAATACCGCCCAGGCTCATAGCCTCCAGCACCGGCAGGCCAAAGCCTTCATAATGAGAGGGCAGCACATACGCCACCGCGCCGGCATACAGATCCAGCTTCTCCTGCTTTTCTATGTAACCCACCTGCAAAATGCGGTCTGCATAAGGAGAATTTTTGATCTGCTCCAGTACGTCCTCACACCGCCAGCCGATACCGCCGGCAATTACCAGTTGTACCTGCGGATCTTTTGCAGCCAACCGCTCAAAGGCATTTACCAGTGTGCCGATATTTTTCCGCGGCTCGATAGTTCCCACGAAGAAGAAATACTTGTCGCCAATGCCATACCTCTGCTTTGCTGCAGCCAGTCCTTCCTCGCTGACCAGGTGTGTCTGATCCTCATAGCCGCCCAAGTAGACGGTGCGGATCTTCCCCTCCCGGATGTGGCACAGCCGGGTCATGTCCTGCTTGGTGGATTCGGAGTCTGCCAGCACCGTGTGCGCCCGACGTATACCACCGGGCATATACAGGTTGATCACAAGGGCATTGCGCTTATCGCCCCAAGATGGGTTGATGAGCAGCGCCAGATCGTGAACCGTCAGCACGGAGCGGACTTTCTTTGGCAGCCAAGGCAGCTCATGGCTGGGTCCCCAGTACACATCCAAGTTATCCTGCCGGACGGCCTTGGACAGGCACAAAGGCAGATACAGAAGACCTCTGGTAGCCGGTACAATGCGAAGGGTGAAATTGGCGCCGTAGTTGCGCTCCTTTTCAAAGGGCAGCCAGCTATAGAGAATATATTCATTTTCTTTGTCATGCTCGCCCAGATAGCGAAGCACATTGTCAAGATAAGTGGCGATGCCCGCCATATTGGCAGGCACCAATACTCTGGCGTCAATTCCGATTTTCATTTTGCGTCCTCCAGCAAAAACTTCATATACGCCTGAGCTACAGTTTCATGATCAAAACGGCGGAGCTCCTCAGCCTGCAGCTGTTGGATCTGCTCAATCACTGTTTTGTCAGAGAGAATACGATCTATCACTGCGGCAGTGAACGCAGGATCTTTTTCTTTTAGCAAGACACCTGCGCAACCTAAAGTCTCGGCAATTGCACTGCTATCAAATGCCACAATGGGCACACCAAAATACATGGCTTCCACCAGCGGTACGCAAAAACCTTCGTGTTCGCTTTGACACAAAAGCAGATCAGCTGTTCGGTAATATGCCAAAATATCCGCAAAGCTGGTGTGCCCGGTAAATACCACATTATTCAGTCCCAGGTTTTTTGTATAGGTTTTTAGTTCCAAATAGTATTTTTCCAGACCGTTGTAGCTTCCGGCAAGGATCAGACGGCTGTTGGGCTCGAAATACTTTGTGTAGTAATAGAACGCGCGGATTACATCTTCTTGCTTCTTGTTCGGTGCAATCCGGCCAACGAAGAGAATATTCTTCTTTCCGTCGCTGTATTTTTTCATTACTTTGGGGTTGGGGGTTTGGTCATAATCTGAAAAATCCATAAAAATCGGAATGCTTGCCATGGGGCAGGCATAACCCATTTTCTCAAGTTCTTGCCGATTATACTTAGAATCTGCAACAACCGCAGACACTTTGTCCTTCAAATAGTCTACATCACGATAGCCTTGCGCGCAAAAGTTTTCCAGAATACTATCATATTTGGAAAAGAACTCCGGAGGGGTGACATTATGATAATTTAGCAGAAGTTTGCCGGGGAATTCCGCTACACGGCTGTTTAGCTCGTTGCCCGTGCTCAGGTGATATAAGATTACATCATCTTCTTTTGCATTATACTGGCACAGTTCCTGAGCCTGACCCTTGCGGCGCTTATCTATGGTAACGCAATACACATGGCTATCGATATCGCGTTTTTTTAACTCGCGGTCAATCGTGCTAACATGGTTTCCGATGGCATCGCCGTAAGCATAATGCCCTACGATCTGAACAATACGCTTCACGCACCCAGCCTCCTTTTTACTTTCTGCTTAAAACGGTCGATCTTAATACGAACTCTTTTTCCCAAACAGAAACGGTCAACCTGTTTCTGGGTAATATGAATATCACGAAATGCACATGGTGCTGGCTGGATATTCTTGGCCGCGACAGCTGCCTGGGCATCCTTTAGAAGCGCGCCATAAGTTATCGTATTCATAGGTTTTCCTTTCTCTGTAGACGAACAGCACTTACAGCTGCGAAATCACTGGCTTTTTGTAAGTACTGCCAATGTTTCAGCAGCACACTGCTCCCAAGTGAATTTTGCAGCCTGAGCTTTGCCCATGGCCGCTCTCTGCTGCCGCTGCGTTTCGTCCATATTCAGCACCTGCTCCATGACTTCTGCCAGAGCGGCGGTGTCATTCTCATCGTGCACATAGAATGCGGCATCGCCTCCCACCTCGGGAAGAGAAGAATTATTGGCAGTGATTACGATGCTCCCCAGACTCATAGCTTCCAGCACAGGGATACCGAATCCCTCATAATGGGAGGGGAACAAAAAGGCCTGGGAAGCGGCATAAAGATTCATCTTCTCTTCCAGGGACACATAGCCGATATGCTTGATACGGTCGGTATAGGGGGAGTTCTGCATGGCTTCCAGAATTGCGTCATAGCTCCAACCCAATCCGCCGGCAAGGATCAGCTGAACATCGGGATCCTTCTGTGCCACTAAGTTAAACGCCCGAATGGTGGTTTCAATATTTTTCCGGGGCTCGATGGTACCTACAAAATAGAAGAACTTGTCCCCGATGCCGTACTTCTCTTTGGCCGCGGCCAGGGCGGCCGCGCTGACCAGCTCAGATCCATCCGGCACACCGCCTTCGTAAACCACTGTGACCTTCTCTTGGGGAATGTTGC
This sequence comes from Faecousia sp., assembly GCA_045595945.1. GTDB lineage: Bacteria > Bacillota > Clostridia > Oscillospirales > Oscillospiraceae > Faecousia. The sequence goes on along the minus strand of JAZOBL010000059.1, from coordinate 18,166 downwards.
AAAGACGAACTAAATCCTTTTTTGTAGATTCCGAAACAGAAAGAACCATGTCGGCCCTCCGGACTGCCCTGGGTGTCCGCTTGGTGATGACCTTTGCGTTATGCGCATTTCCCCATGCGGGGTTGATGATCAAGGCAAGATCGTGAACAGTCAGCACACTACGCACACCGGGCACGCGTATGGGCAACTCGTGGGTAGGTCCCCAAAATACATCTACCTTATCCCGGATGATGGCCAGGGGAATATCTAGGATATTCCACAGGAAACCGCGCGTTGGCTTGACCAACCGAAAGGTAAAATTGGGGCCATAGTCCCGCGTTACTTCAAATTCCGACCAGCTGTATAACAGGTACTGATTTTCTTTGTCATTTTCTGCAAGCCAAAGCAATATGTTGTGCAGATAAGTAGAAATACCTGCCATAGATTTTCCGATCAGTGGTCTTGCGTCAATACCAATTTTCATTCAGAAAGTTCCTTTCCCAACACAACAGCTGCAGTTTCACGGGCGCACTTCTCCCAGGAGAACTTAGCTGCCTGTTCAATGCCCAAACCAATGCGCCGCTGCCGCTCAGCAGATTCCATTGTCAGAACCTGCTCCATAAGCGCTGCCAACGCGATTTCATCGTTTTCATCGTCTACATACACAGCGGCATCGCCGCCTACTTCCGGCAAAGAGGAGTTGTTGGCTGTAATCACAATGCTGCCAAGACTCATGGCCTCCAATACAGGCAGACCAAATCCCTCATAGTGGGAGGGGAAGACAAAGGCTTGTGCACCTGCGTACAGGTCCAGCTTTTCCTGCGTATCCAGAAATCCCACACGCAAAATACGGTCAGCATAGGAGGAGTTCTCCATCTGACGCAAAACATCATCACAGCTCCAGCCGATGCCACCGGCAATTACCAGTTGCACCTCCGGGTCTTTCGCCGCCAAAAGCTCAAATGCCGACACAAGGGTGTTGATATTTTTCCGGGGCTCAATAGTGCCAACAAATAAGAAGTATTTATTGCCAATGCCGTACTTTGCCTTTGCCGCAGCCAAACCCTCAGCGGAAACCATGCGGGTCTGATCTTCATAGCCACCCAAGTAAACGGTGTGAATCTTTTGGGGTTTTACACCCATAATACGGGTCAGATCTTCCTTAGTTGAGCAGGAGTCTGCCAGAATACTGCTGGCAAAGCGGGACATTACAGGCAGAAATAGTCGAATCACTCTCACCACGGACTTTACGCCCCAATCGGGGTTCACTGCCAGAGCCAGGTCGTGGACTGTCAGCACACTGCGGATACCAAAAGTGGGCACGGGAATCTCGTGGGCAGGGCCCCAGATCACATCGACCTGATCCTTGCGGATCTGCTTTGGCATGGTATAAAACAGCCAAAGCCAACCCTTTGTGCCCGGCACAAGCTCTGTCTTAAAGTTTCTGCCGTAATCCGGCGCTTCCTGGAAGGGCTGCCAGTGATATAGGATATATTCATTTTCCTGATCGTTGGCTGCCAGATATTCCAAAATATTGTGCAGGTAGGTGGCGATTCCGGTCTTATGCTTTGCAATCAGGCAGTTTGCCATGATTCCGATCTTCATATTGATTATTCTCCCAATAGGATCTTCATATAGGCTTCCGCCACCGCCTCATGGCGGAAACGGGCCAGATTTTCTTTCTGATGATCAGCAATGCACTGCTGCAGCTTGGGATCGCGGATCACCTGATCCATTACCGCTGCGGTGAGTGCAGGATCTTTTTCTTTCATCAAAACGCCTGCAAGGCCCAAAGTTTCTCCAATGGCGGTGCTATCGTATGCCACAATGGGCTTGCCGAAATACATCGCCTCCACCAGCGGCACACAGAATCCCTCATGCTCACTTTGGCACAGGAACAAGTCAGCAGTACGGTAGTATGCCAGAATCTCTGCAAAACTGGTATGACCCGGGAACACCACATTGGTAAGGCCGAGTTTTCTTGCATAAGCCTTCAGTTCCAGGTAATACTGTTCAAGATTATTGTAATTTCCAACCAGGATCAGCCGGCTGTTAGGCTCAAAAAGCTTGGTGTAGTAATAAAAGGTACGGATCACATCCTCCTGTTTCTTGTTGGGTGCAATGCGTCCAACAAAGAGAATGTTCTTGGTATCACCGCTGTACTTTTTCATCACCGCAGCATCCGGTGTCTTTTCATAATCGGAAAAATCCATAAAAATAGGAATGCTGTACATCGGACAGGTGTATCCCATTCCTTCCAGCTCCCGGGTGTTATAGGCAGAATCAGAGATCACCGCAGCTGCATGGTCCTTAAGAAGCTTTGCATCCTCATAGCCCTTCACGCAGACCTGCTCCATAATATCACTGTAGCCGTGGAAAAACTCCGGCGGGGTGATGTTGTGGTAGTTGATGATCAGTTTGCCGGGATAGTCCATAACTTTTCTATTCAGGTCGCTGCCGGTGCTGAGATGGTAAAGGATCACATCGTCGGGACGGGGATCGTAGCGCTTAATGCTGCGGCCAAGATTTCTGCGGCGTTCATCCACAGAGTTGGCATAAATCAGACTTTCCACATTGCGTTTTTTCAGCTCTTCGTGGATAGTTGTTGCGTGATTGCCAATAGCATCTCCGTAGGAGAAGGATTCCATAATTTGAATAATACGGCTCATAATCCCAACCTCCGCATGATCTTTCTTCTTGCCTTGGTAACAAAACGGAAAACCTCAATCTGCTTTTGGGATACATGAATGTCCGAGAAGCAAACACGAAGCTTCAAGGCCTTTTTTTTAGACAGCGCGGTCTTGGCTTTTTCCAGAACCGGAGCATAGGACTCGTAATTCATAAGGGACACCCTTTCTTTATTTCTTCAAAAGCAGCTGCAGGGTCTGCTTTGCGCAGGCATCCCAGGAGAAGTTGTTGCAATGAGCATTGCCTATGGCGACTCTGCGCTGCAGCTCCTCATCCGTGGCAGCTGCCACGGATGCCATCACCTCTGCCAAAGCAGCTGCATCATTTTCATCATCTAGGAACCAGGCAGCCTCGCCGCCCACCTCCGGCAATGAGGAGTTCTTAGCGGTAATGACCTGTGTTCCGGTGCGGTAAGCCTCCAAAATGGGCAAACCAAAACCCTCGTAGTGGGAGGGGAACAGGAACGCGCGGGCATCCCGATACAGCAGGTATTTTTCCTGCGCAGACAAATAACCGGGCATAATAATCCGGTCTTTGTAGGGAGACTCTTCCACAGCCTGCAGGATACCCTCATACCGCCAGCCCAGACCGCCGGCAATCACCAACCGGGTCTCGGAATCGGTCTTAGCCAGAAGGTTAAAGGCTGCGACTATGGTCTCGATATTCTTTCTGGGCTCGATGGTACCCACATACAGATAATAGGGCCAGCGGATGCCGAATTTATCCCGGATGGCAGCTGCTTCCTCTTGGGAAGGCTGCTGCAGATTCTCCGGGCAGCCCAGATAGGTCACGGTGATTTTTTCTTCCGAAACGCCGCACAGCCGTACCACATCCCGTTTTGTGGACTGGGAGATCGCAAAGATATGGTCTGCTTCCCGGGCAGAGGCGCGCAAGAAGGTGTTTTGCATGAAGGCATTGACCCGGCTGCCCCATTTGGGCTGGATCAAAAGGGCGGTGTCATGGATGTTCAGACACATCCGCACCCCCTTGACCGGGCAGGGCAGAAAATGCTGAGTGCCCCAGAATATGTCCAAGTGGTCTTTCGCGATATGCCGGGGCAGACTGTAGCGCAGCCACAGTGTGCCAACTTTGCCGGGAATGATCCGCTTGTGGAAATTCGCCCCCAGCTCTATGGGATACTCCAGTTCCTTATTGGAATAGAGATAATATTCATTTTCACTGTCCATAGCGCTGATGTAACGCAATACATGGATCAAAAAGGTGCCGATTCCTGACAGTTGACGGGAGATCAGCGGTCTGGCATCAATTCCAATTTTCATAACATTTCCCTCTCTTTTGCGCTGCCTACTGCACCAAGCAGGATATAAAACGGTGCAATAGTGGTAAAAGCGGTCAGCTGCTCGGAGATCATACCGGATGCAGCCAAAGCCATCCCCGTGTAAAACACAGCTCTGTCAAAGCTGTTTCCGCTTTTCCCCGCAGTTCTGCAGCGCAGAATCTGCTGAGTAAAAATAAATACATAGAGGCAAAAGCCCCAAATTCCCATATTACCAAGCAAAGAAAGATAGGTATTCTCAGAGCCAATAGAGCCATAGATACCAATATAGGCAAAACCCTGTCCGAATATGGACAGTTTCATATTCCTGACCGCGTCGACAACGCTGATGATGTGTCCCGCCGTGGAGCCATCATACAGGAAACGCCATAAAGCGCCGTAGTCCATCACACTAAGCACCGCGACCACACCCAATGCGCCCAGCATTATGATACGCATATTCTTTCTAAAATGGACTACGCTGTACAGGCCAATCATCAAAATGCCCAATAGCAAAATAGCCCGAGTGCGAGTCAGGTACACCGCCACCACAAAGACAAGCAGCGCCACCAATTTCAGCAAACGGCTCACTCGGAGTCCCGGCTTCAGTTCCTCATGCAGGTCAATATAATAAAACAGCATTGGAAGCAGCAGGCTATATGCTGCAGTCAACGGACCGGCCCAAAAGCCAACCAACCGCTTGACTGAGAAGTAGTCCCCGCCGTAGCTGCCGTAGAAATTTCCCGGCAGCCCCATAACCATATATGGGCTTTGTTGCTTAACATCTGCAAGATAGGGAGTCAGGCCAATGCCGGAACGCCAAAACTCCTGGGTTCCAACCAGCTTATCCAGCGCATAATCGGCAAAACCAAAGAGGGCAGATACCAAAAGCATAGGGAAATATCGACGAATCACCACATCCCGAAACGTCTTTCTATCGGAAACAGCGCTGCCGATACACAAAAACACAGGCATCAACAGCATACCGCGTCCACTCTGCAGCGCGTTCATCAGAGGCACTTTTCGGATCATTGTGATGACAAAAGTTACTGCAAAACCCGCCAAATACAGCAGTGTGGCGCTCATAAGGCGGCGCTCGATACGATGCGTGAATACAGCCGCAACAAGTAGGCCGATCATTGTAAGATCCTTGAGATAAAACAACACCGAGGTAACAGATACCATGCCGGTATATTTATAAACCAAAGGAAGGATGATATCCTGAAAAATTACCCAGTACATCAAAAAAAGTACTGTCTTGTCGAACATCGTCAACCTTCGCTTCATTGGGTCTGCACCTCCTTCTTGTTGTTTTATAGACAATCAAACAGCTTCTCTGCTTCTTTATCCCAGTTAAACCGGGCTGCCTGCTGCTGCAGGCCTTCTTTTTTGGGATTTTCCAAAGCAGAAAGCAATGCCTCTTTCAGGCTTTCAAGGTTTTCACTTTCAAAATAGCTTGCCGCATCTTCCAGCACTTCGGGAAGAGATGCCGCATCACTGGACAGCACCGGACAGCCTGCTGCCATTGCCTCCAGCGGTGGGATACCAAAGCCCTCGTACTTAGAGGGAAAGACAAACAGCTTTGCCCCAGCATAGATCGCCGGCAGATCTTCATCATCCACAAAACCGGTGAAATGGATCTTTTCTACAGCCTTAGGATGGACCTCAGCAAGGAAATTCTCCATCTTCCAGCCTTTTCTGCCTGCAAGGACAAGCGCAGGCAGCTCTCTGCCTTCCAGAAGCAGCGCTTCATACGCCTTTACAAGAAGCGACAAATTCTTACGGGGCTCCAGGGTGGATAGGCACAACAGATAACCATCCGGCAGTTTATATTTTTCTTTCAGGGCATCAGAAGGGATTTCTCCCGAGAAGAAGACCTCCGACACACCGTTATATACAACTTTGATCTTCTCCCGGGACACATGCCCCACCACCCGGATACGGGCTTTGGAAAATTCCGACACAGTAATGATCTTTTTGCAAAACACCATACTTTTGCGGTAGGAAATCCGAAAATACCACTTGCTCAATGTGGTCATAGCCTCGCCGCAATCCCAACAGCCCAGATCGTGGATGGTGGTGATCATATGCTTACTGAAGAACAGCACCGGCTCCGGAAACGCCGGAAAGAAGAACACATCCGCCTTCTGTCGATACAGGCTTAGAGGAAGGATCAGCTGGTTAAAAAGCAGCTTGTTGCCGCTCTTCAGTACCACCGTTTCCACATTTTCCTGTTGCACAGTTTGAGAAAAAGCCTCGTGAACAGCGTTTTTGAACACAAGAATATAATTATGCTCCCGTTTTTCCGTCAACTGCAGAGTCATATTCATAGCAAACCGTTCAATACCGGAAAAATTATCTGCCAAAGATGTCAGATCAATGAGAATTTTCATATCATTTCCTCTTACGGTACTTGATCACGATGGGCGCGAATTCAAAGGCATCTGCGATATAGCGCTTTGCCAGCCGCTTGGGCTCTTTGACCATACGGTAGAGCCACTCAAACCCGTGGTCACTCATCCACTTGGGTGCGCGCTTGATGTTGCCTGCCTCAAAGTCCAGACTGGCGCCCAGACCTAGCGACAGAGGAACACCCAGCTGCTCCCGATTGCGGAAGATGAATTTCTCCTGCTTGGGAGCGCCCAAGCCTACGATGAGGATATGGGGGGCGGCCTCTTTGATCATCTGTATGATCTTTGCCATCTGCTCCTTGTCCTGCTCAAAGCCGAAAGGGGGCGAGCAGGTACCCACCACTTGCAGACCGGGATACCGGGCGGTGAGATTTTCCGCTGCCTTGGCGGCAATGCCCTCACCGGCGCCGAAGAAGAACATTTTATAACCCTTTTCCGCTGCCAGCGCGCAGAGCCGGGGGAACAGGTCAGAGCCGGAGATCTTCTCCTTAATAGGAGTACCGTAAATCTTGGAGGCCCAAATCAGCGGCTTGCCGTCGGTGAGGATCAGGTCCGCCTGCTCATAGGCCTGACGAAACTCTCCGCCCTTTTCCAACTGCACGATATGATCCACATTGGGTGTGACCACATAGGCATTTTTATCTTGCAGGATCAACCGATCGATGGTAGCCAGCGCCTCATCCATGGTCAGATTGTCGATTTCTGTATTTAAAAACTGCATCCGCAAGGCAGCTTACCTCCTTTTTCAGTTCTGGCAAAAATCCTCAAACATCTCTTTCAGTACGTCGAAAATGCTGTATTCAGGAGTCCATCCCAGTTCCCGGGTGATGGCACTGTGGTCACAGCATACCACGGGGGTATCCACCGGGCGGAACCGCTCCGGGTCCACCTCAACGGTTACCTGCACGCTGCACAAAGAAACGATATACTCCAGCATTTTCTGCAGGCTATACGCCATGCCGGAACCAACGTTATAGACCTTGGTGCAATCGTCACTTTCCACGATCATACGGTATGCGCGGACAATATCTTTTACGCTGCTGAAATCCCGTTCAGCGGCCAAATTTCCTACTTTAATGACACCGGGCTTGCCGGACTTCTCAATCTGGGCGGCCTGCTTGCAGAAGCTGGGCAGCACAAAAGAATCCCGCTGGCCAACGCCGGTATGGTTAAAGGGTCTGACACAGTAGACCTTCATACCGTAACGGTCCCGGTAGAGTTTTGCGAAATTTTCCTGGGTCATCTTTGAGATGCCATATGGGTTATTGGCATTGAGAGGAGTGCTTTCATCCATGGGGGTATCGATGGCCTCATACTCCTCGCTGGAGCCTACAAATAACACCTTTGGTGCCTTCTCGCACTTTCTGGCGGCTTCCAGAATATTCAGCGCGCCCACCACATTGACAGAAATGGTGGTCTGAGGAATGCTCCAGGATGCACCCACAGAGCTGATAGCTGCCAGATTGACAATGATCTGAGGCTGCTGGGAGAGGATCAGTTCCTCCACCTGCCTGCTATCCATCAGATCGCCTTTGAAATATGTTACGCCTTCGGGCAGATTTACCGCATCGGCAATATCACTGCCGCTGACACTGTAGCCGTTGGTCAAAAACTCCTTTGCAAGATAGTTTCCAACAAAGCCGCCGGCTCCGAAAATCAAAACTTTTTCCATAAAATTCATCCTCCCGAAAAGGGATTTGGGGGCATAGTGCATGGGCTTCCCGCTTCGCACTATGCCCCTCCTTTTATTTAAATTAGTTTAGGCCGGCTTCCTTCTTGGCAAGATCCAGATCATGCTTTGCCATCAGTGCGCACAGCTCTTCATAGCTGGTCTTCTGGGGATTCCAGCCCAGCTTGGTCTTAGCCTTGGTGGGATCGCCCCACAGGTTGACGACGTCGGTGGGACGGAACCACTGGGGATTGACGCACACCAGCATTTTGCCGGTAGCAACATCGTAGCCCTTCTCATCCAGGCCCTCGCCTTCCCAGCGCAGCTCGATGCCAACATGCTTAAATGCCAGAGTGGTGAACTCACGGACAGTGTGCTGCACACCGGTAGCAATAACGAAGTCATCAGGCTCTTCCTGCTGCAGGATCAGCCACATGCACTCCACATAGTCCTTGGCGTAACCCCAGTCACGCAGGGAGTCCAGGTTGCCCAGTTCCAGATGATCCTGCAGGCCACAGGCAATGCGGCCAGCTGCGCGGGTGATCTTACGGGTAACGAACTCTTCGCCGCGGCGCTCAGACTCATGGTTGAAGAGGATACCGTTGCAGGCAAAGATGCCGTAAGCATCCCGGTACTCCTTGATCATCCAGAAGCCGAACTGCTTTGCAACCGCATAGGGGCTGTAGGGATGGAAGGGAGTCTTTTCGCTCTGGGGGCACTCCTCCACCTTGCCGTAGAGCTCGGAGGTGGAAGCCTGATATACGCGGGTCTTATTATCCAGACCGTTGATATGCACAGCCTCAAGGATACGCAGAACACCCAGTGCGTCTACGTCGGAGGTGTACTCAGCAGCATCAAAGCTGACACCAACATGGCTCTGTGCAGCCAGATTGTAGATTTCATCAGGCTGGACCTGTGCAACAATGCGGATCAGGCAACCGGAATCGGACAGGTCGCCGTAATGCAGGGTAACCTTCTTTGCCTCGATCAGATGGTCGATATTGGCAGTGTTATGGTAGGAAGCGCGACGGACAATGCCATGGACCTCATAGCCCTTCTCCAGCAGGAACTCTGCCAGGTAAGAGCCATCCTGGCCGGTGATGCCTGTAATCAATGCTTTCTTCATGTTTTTTTCTCCTATCGATATATTATTAGTTCCTTTATGTTAAATATGGCTTAACACAAAAGATAATTCACCTGTTACGATGAGGGTTGCGTCGGTAGCAGGAATAAAGACACTCTCACCCGCTTTAATCGGCAGAGAATACGCACCCAGTGTCAGCATACCGCTACCCTGAACACACACCACATTGTGGAACGTGCTGCAATCCAGTTGCAGCTTCTGTTCACCGCTGACGCAGTAGGCGATGGTCTCAAAGTACTTACACTGCGCCAACAGCTCCCCGGAATCTCTGGGGGTGGCCTGCCGCACTGCAGGGGTGTACTTCTCATAGCCAAGAACATCCAGCGCCTTTTCCAGATGGAGCTGGCGGGGATTTCCAAGCTTGTCCACACGCCCGTAGTCATAGAGTCGGTAAGTGCTGTTGCTGCTTTGCTGAATCTCGCAGATTAGATTTCCTGCACCAATGGCATGCACCGTACCTGCCGGAATGAAGTACACATCACCGGGCTTTGTGGGAAAGAAGTTCAGAACTTCCATAATGGTATTGTCTGCAATGCGCTGACGTACCTCTTCCCGGGTTACATCCCGATTGAAGCCCACATACAAGCCACTGCCTGGGTCAGAGTCCACCACATACCACATTTCATTCTTGCCGTACTCGTCCTCGTACTCCAGTGCATAGTCGTCATCTGGATGGACTTGTACGGACAGATTATCTCTGGCGTCGATGAACTTGATCAGCATCGGGAAATTACGCAACGGCGCACACTTCCAGCCAAGAACACTTTTTCCTACAGTTTCCAAATAGTGGCCAAAGGCAAGGCCCTTGTGCCGTCCACTGGAAACGATACTTTGTCCCGCAGGATGCGCAGACATTTGCCAGCTTTCGGCGATCACATCGTAGTCACAGTCCATGCCGTAGAGATCCCGCAGCTTTGTACCGCCCCAAAGGGCTTCCTTAAAAGCCGGCTGCAGCTTGACCATAGCGTCAAGCACTTCGGACTGCCACATCGGTGCGCTGCCCACCGTTTCTTCCTTGGAAAGAACATCGTCGATGACACTCCAGGTAAAGGAAACCGGAACTACACATTTCCGCTCAGCGCTTCCAAGCAAACTGTCTTCGATGGATTCTGCCTTAACATTCGCCAACGCCCGTTGGAACACATCGTTCCGGAACAACAGCATGCTGAGCGCTTTGTTGTCCTGCTTTGAGCCGAAACTTACGATGCTGCCCTGCCGGGCGCAACGCTTCGCCTCCAGTATGGCATCTTTATAGCACTTATCCTCACCGCTGGACGCTTCATCTGAAGTAATGATGATATCTGCAGGAATCGCAAATACCAACTCCGACTGCTGAAGCTCCACACAAGCCAGCCGGATTGTCTCATAGGATCCTGTAGGCGTTTGCTCGTATATGCACCGATACGGTGTGCCCCGGAATGCCTCCATCTGTTCCTTCACGATGGACCGGCAATCATAGCTTGTTACGATGATAAATTCATCACAGTAAGGAATATTCCGTGCTATAGTTTCCTGAAAAACAGAATGGTTCTTCCGAGATAGGGGCCACATACATTCTTCGTGGCCGCATGCAAGTACCAAACATTTCATAGTATATCCTCAGCCGTGATTACGGCCTGTTCATTAAAGTAGTTCTGTTCTGCCCGCGTCCTTCAGTGCGTCTACGATCGCCTTGACGTCCTGCGCCTTTTCCTTGTGGCAGACCATAATAGCATCGGGTGTTTCCACGATCACCAGGTCCTGTACACCTACCGCCGCCACCAGCTTTCCGGAGGAATAGAGCACGGAACCGGTGGTATCAACAGCCAGAGTATCGCCCAAAGCGATATTACCGCAGGCATCCGCATCATGCAGAACGCCCATCATATCCCAGCTGCCCACATCGTTCCAGCCAAATTCGCCGGCTACCACCAGCACGTCACCGGCATCAGCAGAGGGCTCCATAATGGCATAGTCTACAGAGATCTTGCGAATATTGGGATATACAGCATCGATCACTGCCTTCTCATCTGGCGTTCCCATAGCATTTCCGATCTTTTCCAGATCTGCGTAAATATCAGGGATCAATGCCTTGAATTTTTCGAGAATGGTGCTGGCTTTCCAGATGAACATACCACTGTTCCAGGCATACTGCCCGGTGGCAAGATACGCCTTTGCGGTCTGCTCATCAGGCTTTTCTTTAAATTCCAGCACCGGCATCGCCGTGCCTGCAGACTTGTCGAATTTAATATAACCGTAGCCTGTTGCCGCAAACGTAGGTGTTATACCCACTGTCACCAACTTATCCTGCTCCTCAGCCGCCTTCACGGCGTCCGCAAGAACACGGGTAAAGGCCGGCGTATCCTTGATATAGGCATCAGAGGGAGTAATAATCATCACACCATCACCGTATTTGCGCAGGATCTCCATAGCCGCGTAACCGACACAGGCAGCCGTGTTCCGGGCAGAAGGCTCCGGCAGGATGTGATCCGGCAGTATACGCCCGGCGGTAGCTTCCAGCATAGGCTCCATCTGAGTCACATTGGTGACGATAAAGATATCCTTCTTATCTGCCGTGTAGGACAGGCGATCAACCGCCTCGTTAACCATTTTTTCTTTGCCTGTCAGGTTCAGGAGCTGTTTGGGGGTCTTCTGCCGGGACAGCGGCCAGAAGCGGGTGCCTCCACCGCCGGACATGATAACACCGTATTTTTTCATATCTTTCTCCTTTACAGGCCCAGTTTTTCCCGAATCGTTTTCTGTGCGGCGGCAAGCTGGGCCTTGGCTGCAGCTTCATCGGCAGCCTTGATAGAATAGTAGAACTTGATCTTGGGTTCGGTGCCGGAAGGTCTGGCAGCGATCCATGAGCCATCCTCCAGAACATACTTCAGAACATCCGAAGTAGGAAGCGTTCCAAAGCCTTCCTCCGCGGCAACCGGCACACTATAATCGATAATTTTCGCTGTTGCATCAAAAGGAGAACCATCCGTGCGCAGCTGAGCCATCATCGCAGCGATCCTCTCAAGACCGTCCTTCCCCTTCAGGGTAAAGCTGTCCAGTGCATCCAGATAGAAGCCGTACTCACCGTAAATATCCTGCATCCGATCCAGCAGGGTCTTGCCCTTGGCCTTCCACATAGCTGCCATCTCGCAGATCAGCAGGCTGGCAACTACGGCATCCTTATCCCGTGCATGGGTGCCGGCAAGATAACCGTAGGATTCTTCATATCCTAGTAAGAAGGTATAGTCACAGCTCAGGTCGCCCTCATTGTGCGCCTTTTCAAACTGGGTGATCTTCTCACCGATAAACTTAAAGCCTGTCAGGGTGGAAAACACCGCAAAACCCTTGCTCCGAGCGATCTCCGCGCCCAGCTCAGAGGTAACCACAGTCTTTACCACAGCACCGTTTTTCACAGCGGACAGATTGGTATTACTCAAAACAAAATCCATGAGCAGCGCACCAACCTGATTGCCGGTCATAAGCCTGTAATCATCACCGCAGCGCACCGCAATACCTACGCGGTCACTGTCGGGATCTGTACCCAAAACGATATCCGCTCCCAAAGCCTTTGCCTGTTCGATGCCCATAGCCAGCGCACGGCTATCCTCAGGATTGGGCGAGGGAACGGTGGGGAAATTGCCGTCGGCAACCGCCTGCGCCTCCACCAGAGAAACGTCGGTTATGCCGGTAGCGGCAAGCGCCTTTTGCACAGGCACCAAGCCGGTGCCGTGAAGGGCAGTGTAGACCACCTTCAGCGCAGCCTTTGCCTCAGCATCGGTGCAGCGGCTCTGCTTCAGCACCGCTTCCACAAAGCTATCGGTGACATCCACCATCTGGATAAGTGCTTCATTGCCACTGATATCTATAGCGCTGTAATCCGTAACGGCATCCACATAGGTAATAACCCGCTTAGCATCCGCAGGCACAAGCTGGCAACCATATTCATCATAAACCTTGTAACCGTTGTACTCCTTGGGATTATGGGACGCAGTAACAACCACGCCGGCAACAGCACCCAGCTGCTTTACGGAATAGCTCAGCTGCGGTGTTGGACGAGCAGAATCGTGCAGATAGACCTTGACATCCATTGCGCTGAGCACATTGGCAGCCGTACGGGCGAAGAAGGCGCTGTTGTTGCGGGTGTCATAGCCAATGGCTACACCCCGGGCGGCGCAGACCTCAGAGCCGTATGTGTCCAGAAGATAATTGCCCAGTCCCTTGGTTGCCTTAGCGATGGTGTAACGGTTCATCCGGTTGGTGCCCGCACCCATGACGCCGCGCAAACCGCCGGTACCGAACTCCAGATCTCTGTAAAAGCGATCCTCAATTTCCTTCACTTGCACCACAGGGTCCAACGCTGCCAGCTCAGCGCGGGTCTCTTCATCAAAAAAGCTGTTATTTTTCCAAAATTCATAACGCTCCATAAACGTCATGTGATTTCCTCCTTATCAACCGTCCAGAACAATACAACCAAGCAACGCCTTTTCATAGTCTGCTACAGTCTGCATCTGGCTGAACACACCGGTACAGGTGGCCTTGCCACACTTTTCTGCCAGTACCACTGCATCCACATTCTTCAACAACTCTACAGCCAGCGGGCTTTCTAAAATACAACCTTCGTCCGTTGCATTTACACCGGCTGCCTTCAGCGCCTGCAGAATGGCTGCTCTCTCCTCACGGCTTCCGCTGCCGGTCAGGAGTAGCTTGCCCTTCGGGAAACGGTTTCGGATATCGCAGGTCAGCAATGCCACCTTCTTTGCCGGGTCAGAAGTATCCCTTCCCTCCCATTTGCGGATCATTCGGTCCACAGGGCCAAAGGCTGTTGCGTTTACGGTTCCCAGCACCTTGATGCCTGTTCGGATCTGCAGCAGACGGGCAGAATAAACCTTATCCGATTCCATATGCCCAAACCAGGCGCAAACAGCTACCACAGCAAAACCAGCAACAAAGCCCAGAATTGCGAAAATAGCTGTCTTTTTCACGGAAAACCCATCAGCCTGAGGCTGCACCGGCGGTGTCAAGTCCTCCGTGGCAGTCTTTGCTTTTTCCAGCTCTTCATTTAGATAATTCAAATGCGTCCAATTATCCCGGACCGCTTTCACAACTCTTGTATCCACCACCAGGTTTACTTCCTGATTCAAGACAGAAAGGGTATGCTGCCCCACTGTCTGGGAAAGGAGAATCCGCTGCTCCTCTATGATATTTAATGTTTCGTCCATGAGCTTTTGCACCATGGCAGGATCATTGTGGACAATCATCACCATCAGCGCTCCGGAAGACGCATCAAAGTGGACATCGTAAATCTCGTCCAGCAGCCGCCATTGCATATCTGCCGTTTCCGCCAGTGTACTTACCGCGCTGTCGCTCTGCAAATTGGCCTGATAAGCAACAAGAAGATGTCCTGTAAGATCCGGGGTCTGATAAGTCTTATCCGGCTGGATCTGATAATCCGTAGAAACAAACATTCTTATATTGCCCCTGTAGTGGGCGTAGGGATCCAGCGAAAGATACACAGACTCCTGCATATACCGCTCCTGCATCCTTATCTCTTCTTCACACTGCTCTATATATTTTTCCAGCGGTGCCTTTTTTTCTTCGTATTGCTTCAGAGCCTGCTCGTAGTCTGCTTGTGCAGCTTGGTCTTCAGCACCGATATTCAGCCCCTTTGTAAGCTGCATACCACCCAGTAAAATTGCCAGCACAAGTCCCAGTATCACTGCTGCTTTCCAACGATATAAGGCCGCAAACAGGAGGTCTTTTGGATATATGACCTGTTCTTCCAATTTTTTATTCATATTCTCTCCTATTCTGACCGGAGCTGTACAGGTTTCACAGCGAGGCCCTTTTGTCGGTATTTTTTATAGGTTAAAGTAGAATTTGGAAAAGCGAATTGTGCAATCCGCACAGAATCTGCCGAATACTGATTCTGTTATATTATACCCTATAGGCACAGCAAAGTCAACCGCTAGAAGTATTTTCAGCAATCCCAGTCCAATGTGGAGCTTTGTGGGATTGATGACGTAGTGTATATCGTGACCCTTACGGTCTGCCACATAGGTGATCTGACTTTCGGGCTTACTCAGCTAGTGTTGTTCTAACCCAATGATTAGAAGCAGGAACGCCCGTATTTTTTGTTTCAGACTGCCACAAAGCATGAAACGCATCTTATGATGCGCTTATTGACGGCCTTGAAGATACTGGGTTAACGTAAATGCACGCAGTTTCGTTTTGAAAGTGCGCGCATTACTTGTTTATGCTTTGTTGTAAAATTCGCCTTCTGCAATGTACTCCTTTACTCAGTGGAAAACCACGCTCTGGTCAGCCTTATATCCTTTCCCCAGCGTTTTGGCTGAGATATGGTCAACCAAATGCTTATGTATGATTTCTGACTTTGCCTCCGGTGTCCATACTCGCTTTTTTGCCCTTTCCTCACAGTTACCACTTCTACCTATATTTTAGCATAAAGAAAAGGTAGACAACATGGTGGTTTTCCATGTGCCTACCTTTATTATATAACTTTACACGGCCGGGGCTATGGTTTACAACACTTAAAGTGGTTCATCGTTATTCTATCCAATTAATTTTGGGATATGAACCGCTTACAGACCTTACAGAACAGATTGGTAACCTTGGTAGCAAACAATTGCTTATACAGGATGGATACTGCTAATGTAATTACAACATACAATAACCACACTGATTTTTGTGAGTAATTTAATCCCAGATTATAAGACCGATCCAGGTAAAAAATCATACATTGCACAGGAAAATGGAAGAGATAGATTTGCATCGACAGCGAGCCTAAGTACACAAGTGGCTTGATGCTTAACAGCTTGTTAAGCCAAGGTGTGAACAGCGCTCCAACAATAATCATTGGTGCGACAAACAGTATAAACAGCATAACGATATCGCCCATTGCTTCTGGCACCGCTCGGTAAGCACCATAGCAAAGAATTAGCCCGGCACAGCACAGGCCGCCGATAAACCGCGTGTTCAATAAGTGTTCATTCTGATAAAAATAAGCCAGAATAACGCCGATCGAAAAGCACAGTAAACCTCTTGCCACAAGTTTGTTAAAAATCGGGTAATTCCATTCCAGACTCAGCAATACGAATCCCAGCAAACCCAGAATTACAAACTTAATGACCGCGGATTTCGTATCCTTTGAATAGTGAAACACTGCAAAGAAAATAACATAAAGGATAAAACAAATGCTTATACACCAACTTGGTGAATTAAAGGACCAATCTGTAACGAACAAACCATCCTGACACAGCACAACATTCAACAGTAGATGGTATAGGTCAAAATTAGGGTATACGAAGGGCATTCCGGTTTTAAGCGTTATAATCAATTCCAGAAATGTTACCAGAACCAAGGTTACAAAGAACAATGGATATATTTTTGCGATTCGCTTTTTTATATAAGGGGCGAAAGAGATGGTATGACTTAAAATCTTGTTTCCATATCCTAACATCATGCCAAAACCTGATAACATAAAAAAGAGCTCGACCATAAGCCAACCATATGGATATGAAAAGGCAAAAAATCTTCCCAAGGGATCCCCCGCAGCAGGTTGAAAATGCTGATAATGCCATATAAAAGCCACAATAAAGGCTCCGAAAAATTTAATTGCACCTAAACAGACTGTGCTTGTTTTGGGAGCATGCGATTCTATATTCATCAATAATTCCTCCTTTATTGTCAAACCAACATCTAGTAAATCAAGTAAGTTAAGATATTATATCACAAGAGCTGCCTAAATTCAACGATAAAACAATCCGGATTCACTTCAACGATGTTTTTGGGCAATCTGCTTCTGCCTTTTGCCTTTGCTTTTTAGGGGAAAAGACAAAATCTACAGCCTCCCCGGGAGAAGGCTTTGAGAGCATTCCGAATTTTGTTCTTGGATATGTGATATGCTGTAAGATCGATTGAAATAGGGGATAGACAAGGAAGATGGAAGCAATTATCAATTTCATCAATAACACACGGTAACCGCTATGTGCTGATTATTTTATTGGTGCTGAGCGGCTTTGACAGAGCATTCTGGATATTATAATTGCAATTCTCTGCAGGATATGGTATGATAAAAACAGTGACATAGCGCAATTTTTGTTTGTGAGGTGCTTTATATGATCATGACTCCGGATGCGTTTATGGACGGCTACGCAGGTGGCGTGGATGTGGGGGCAGGGATTGCCGCTGTGGGTGCGGTGCTGGTCCTGGTTCTGGTGATCGGATTGCTTTGCCTGGGGTTTGCGCTGCTGTGCTATATTTTCCAAAGCCTGGGTCTGTACCGGATTGCCAAGCGCCGGGGTATCCGCAACGGTTGGCTGGCCTGGTTGCCGATTGGAAACATGTGGATCCTGGGCAGTATTGCCGATCAGTACAGGTATGTGGCTAAGGGGCAGGTGAAAAACAGACGGAAGATCCTGCTGGGTCTGAGTATTGCCTGTATGGTTTTGTCGGGGCTAAGCGGTGTTATCGCCTTCGGGATCGGCCTGGCTGCAGGCATTGCCGGCGATATGAATGCTGTTGCCGGTTTGCTGACCCCCGTGCTGGTGTCTGTGGTCATATGGATAATCGCTGTGGTTGCGATGATATTCCAGTACATTGCCTACTACGATCTGTACCGTTCCTGCGACCCGGATGACAGCGTGCTGTTTTTGGTGCTGTCCATTCTGTTTCCTGTGGCCATACCGTTCTTTGTGTTTGCTCTGCGCAACAAGGATCGGGGCATGCCACCCAGAAAGGATGCTGGGGTATCGGAAACCTGTCCTGCAGAAGAATATGCAGAGCTGACGGACGCGCCTGTTGCCCAGCCGGAAGAATTTGAAGACCTATAAGAAAAATCCCCTCCCGATCGGGAGGGGATTTGTTATTATATAGGAATACCACCGGCTGTGCCGGTGGTTCCAAAAAGCTTTAGCTATGCCCAGTCCCGCCGCCGCGGAAAGCCTCCCCTGTGTATGGCCCAGGCCACCCTCTCTTGCCCCTTCGGGGCAATTCACCTTGAG
>JAZOBL010000058.1:0-6369 GCA_045595945.1 Faecousia sp. | reverse complement strand
AGCACAAGCAGAGACAAGGCTAATAGGAGGTGCTGAAAGAATATGGCACGTATTTCTGGTATTGACCTTCCCCGCGACAAGCGGATCGAAGTTGCGCTGACTTATATCTACGGCATCGGACCCGCCCGCGCTGCAAAGGTTCTCGAGGTCACCGGTATTGACCCCGACACCCGCGTTAAGGACCTGACTGAAGATCAGGAGGCCCTGCTGCGTGAAGCTATTGAGCATAACTACACCATCGAAGGTGACCTGCGCCGTGAGACCGCTATGAACATCAAGCGTCTGTCTGAAATCGGCTGCTACCGTGGTCTGCGTCACCGCCGTGGCCTGCCTGTGCATGGCCAGCGCACCAAGACCAATGCTCGTACCCGTAAGGGTCCGAAGAAGACCATCGCTAACAAGAAGAAGTAAGGAGGGATATGTACAATGGCTAAGGCTACTAAGAAAGTTGTTAAGCGCCGCAGAGAGCGCAAGGTAGTTGAAAAGGGCGCGGCACATATCCGTTCCTCTTTCAACAACACCATGGTGACTATCACCGACCTGGAAGGCAACGCCCTGTCCTGGGCTTCCTCCGGCGGACTGGGCTTCCGTGGCTCCCGTAAGTCCACTCCCTTTGCCGCTCAGACTGCAGCAGAGACCGCTGCCAACGCAGCCAAGGAGTATGGCCTGAAGACCGTTGAGGTCTATGTGAAGGGCCCCGGTCAGGGCCGTGAAGCTGCTATCCGGGCTCTGCAGACCGCAGGTCTGGAAGTCGTTATGATTAAGGACGTCACTCCCATTCCTCACAATGGCTGCCGTCCCCCCAAGAGACGTAGAGTCTGATTTCGGAATAGGAGGATTAAGATATGGCTAAGAATATGCAGCCTGTGCTGAAGCGTTGCAGAACGCTGGGCGTTTCTCCTGCCGCAATGGGTTACTCCAAGACTTCCAACAAGAACCCCGGCGGCCAGAGAAGAGCTAAGAAGTCCGAGTATGCTACTCAGCTGACTGAGAAGCAGAAGGTGAAATTTGTTTATGGCATTCAGGAAAAGCAGTTCCGTAACTACTACGAGAAGGCTGCCCGTCAGGAAGGCAACACCGGCGACAACCTGCTGACTCTGGTTGAGCGTCGTCTGGACAATGTTGTTTACCGTCTGGGCTTTGCCAACTCCCGCCGTCAGGCTCGTCAGCTGGTAAACCACGGCCACTTCACCGTTAACGGCAGCCGCGTGAACATTCCCAGCTACCTGATCAAGACCGGCGATGTGGTTGCTGTCTGCGAGAAGAGCGCTTCCAACAACTTCTTCAAGGCACTGAAGGAAGCTGATACTTTTGTTGCTGCTCCCAAGTGGCTGGATCGCGATAAGAACACCCTCACCGGTAAGGTCGTTGCTATGCCCACCAAGGCAGATATCGACTTCGACATCGCTGTCCACCTGATTGTCGAGTTGTACTCTAAGTAATCGACCCCCTAACTGTTCGCGTATGGCTACTGTGGGGTGTGGTCAAACACCCCACCCATTAAAAAAGGAGGGTTAAGATTCATGGTAGAAATTGAAAAGCCTCGCATCACATGCCTGGAAACCCCTGAGGATCTGTCCTACGGCAAGTACGTGGTAGAGCCTCTGGAGCGCGGTTATGGCATGACTCTTGGTAACTCCCTGCGCAGAATCCTGCTGAGCAGCCTGCCCGGCTACGCTGCAACTTCCGTGAAGATTGCCGGCGTTCAGCATGAGTTCTCCACCATCCCCGGTGTCACGGAGGATGTTACTGAGATCGTCCTGAATGTGAAACGGATGATTTTGAAGCTTCACAGCCAGGGCCCCAAGACCGTGTATATTGACGCTGTAGGTCCCTGTGAGGTCACAGCCGGCGATATCAAGGCTGATGGCGAAGTTGAAATTCTGAACCCCGAGCTGCACATCTGCACCTTGGGCGAGGGTGCTACTTTCAATATGGAGATCACTTTGAGCCAGGGTCGCGGCTATGTTCCCTCTGACCGGAACAAGTCTGCGCAGACCGTCATCGGTGTGATTCCCATTGACTCCATCTATTCCCCTGTAAAAAAGGTGAATTATACGGTGGAGCCCACCCGTGTGGGCGATAAGACCGATTTTGACAAGCTGACGCTGGAAGTCTGGACCGACTCCACCATCACCGCCAAGGATGCGGTGTCTCTGGGTGCACGGATCCTGTCCGACCATCTGACGGTGTTTACCAACCTGTCTGATACCATGGGCTCCGGCTCTACTGTTGTGGAGAAATCTTCTGATCGTCCCGATACCAAGCTGGCAATGACCATCGACGAGTTGGATCTGTCCGTCCGTAGCTTCAACTGCCTGAAGCGCGCCAATATCAACACCGTTGCTGACCTGGTCAGCAAGACCGGTGAGGATATGATGAAGGTGCGCAACATGGGCAAGAAGTCCCTGGACGAGGTGCAGAAGAAACTGGAGATGATGGGCCTGTCCCTGGCCAGTGAGGAATCCGGCAGCAACAACTAATTCATAAGAAGTCTGTTAACCTTTTAAAAGGAGGAAACGTTCATGTTCGGTACTCGTAAACTGGGCAAGACCAGTGCACAGAGAAAAGCACTGCTGCGCCAGCAGGTGACCGATCTGCTGGAATACGGCAAGATCGAGACCACCTTCTACCGCGCTAAGGAAGTCCAGCCCGTTGTGGAGAAGATGATTACCCTGGGCAAGAAGGGTAACCTGGCAGCTTACCGCAAAGCTCTGTCTTTCATTACCAAGGAAGATGTTGCCAACAAGCTGTTCAAGGAGACCGCTCCTAAGTATGCTGACCGTAACGGCGGCTACACCAGAGTGACCCGCACCGGCGCCCGCCGTGGCGACGCTGCTGAGATGGCAGTCATCGAGCTGGTTTGATCCAGATAAGAAGAGAAAAAGGACATACCGATTTCGGTATGTCCTTTTTGCGTCTTCCGGAAACATCTCACGGGGATCTGTTCCCGGTGATTGCAGTGTTGCTTTTTGTCTGCGGCCGTGATACTATGTTTTTATAAATTGGCGCCCAAGGAGGATCACAATGGGAAAGGTTAGACTCAATGAAGATGCCCAGATGGTTGCGGCCATCAGAGAGGGACTGAAGAAATTCGACGGGTACTGCCCCTGCAGACTGGAGAAGAAACCGGAGTACAAATGCATGTGCGAGGAGTTCAAACAGCAGATCCAGGATTCGGAATTCGAAGGCTATTGCCATTGCCTGCTGTATTACAAAGAAAAATAAGACCAATTAAAACGGGGCCGGTTGCCTGCTGATTGCAGGCAACCGGCCCCTAATTTGTTTATAATCAGGTTTGCAGATTCCGGAAGGTGTAGAATTCTCCCTTCAGTTCCATCAGCTCTTCCCATGTGCCGTATTCGGCGCAGACACCGTCCTTGATGACGGCGATCTTATCTGCGTTGCGGATGGTGGACAGCCGGTGGGCAACAATGAAGGTGGTGCGGTCGACGGAGAGCTTATCCAGAGAATCCTGTATCAGTTTTTCCGACACAGTATCCAGGGCAGAGGTTGCCTCGTCAAAAATAATCACCGAGGAGTTGCGAATCACCGCTCGCGCTATGGCAATTCGCTGCCGCTGACCGCCGGAGAGCTTATCACCATGCTCACCAACGGAGGTGTCCAGACCGTTGGGTAGGTTGGCAATCATATCCTGTAGGTTGGCGATCCGAATGGCCTCCTGCACCTGCTCTTCCGTGCAATGCTCCAGACCAAAGGTGATGTTATCCCGGATAGACCCGGAGAACAAGACGGAGGATTGAGGGACAGTAGCAATGTGAGAGCGGTAGCTGTGCAGATTAATATCGGTGATATCCTTTCCGTCCACCAGAAGCGTGCCGGAGGTAGGGCGGTAGAAACCGATGAGCATATTCAGAACAGTACTCTTGCCGGAGCCAGATTCGCCCACCAACGCAATGGTCTCGCCCTTTTTCACAGTCAGATTCAGACCCCGCAGGACCGGCATTGTGTCATCGGGGTAGTGGAAGCACACATCCTTGAATTCGAAGGTGCCCTGCAAATCTGACAGATCCTGCTTGTTCTTATCGTCCTCCACATCCATGGCCCACATGATCTCACCTACGCTACGTACGGATTCAAAGCCCCGGGTGATGGCAGGCAGCAAATTGATAATAGCGCTGACAGAAGAAACAATGGTGGAGAAATAGGACTGGTACAGGGCAATATCGCCTACGGGGATGGTTCTCCGGTAGGCAAGCACACCGGTGAACACCAATGCCACAAACTGGCAGAGCTGGAAGGCAACCCAGGAGGTAGAACCGAACAGGGCGTTTACCCGATCCAGGTGGAGGGCCGTGCCTGCCATACGGGACAGGCTGCTGTTAATCTTTTGTAAGGCGGTGTTCTCCAACGCATGAGCCTTGGTGACAGGGATCATCTCCACCATTTCCATCACCTGGGCAGAGGCGTTTTCCACCTGGTGCCGGTGCTCCTGATTGCTGCGCCGTAGCTTGCTGCTAAAGCCTCTGGTGATCAGTACCGCAATGGGCACGGAGACCAGGAAGAAACAGAACACAATTGGACTTTTGGACAAGGTCACGCCGATGGCGCTGACCAGGCTGAAAATAATGGAAATACCGTTGGTGAAAAGATTGGTGGTCAATCCCTCAATGTTCTCCACATCCCGCATGACTTTGGACTGGATTTTGCCAGATTTCATTTCCTTATGGAAGGTAATGGAAAGCTGTTGTAGCTTTCGGGCCATAGACGAACGTAGAGCGAACTCTACCCGCCGGTTGGCGATACTGCGATTGAGGGTGCAAAAATATGTACTGGGAACATTCTGCGCTATTAAGACTACCATGACGGCAACATTCCACCACAGATCCTGCAGGGTGTATTTGTCAGTGTAGGTAGCAATGTTGATAATATTGGCGGTAATGATCGGCAGCACAATCATAGGGCTATATTGGATGATAAACAGGATGGCTGCCTTCAACAAAATCAGATAATTCCCCTTGTAAATACCAAGAAGGATCTTTGCAGGGCTCTTGCCGCTGCTAACAAAGGTTTTGAAAAAATTTTCCTGCACATCGGAGCCCACTTGTACACGTTCAAAATCTGAAGTATTCATAGCGATTTCCTCCGTCTTCTCGGGGTGTGTCGGTCAGGGGTGCCTAATTTCATTCCTTATATCAAAGTTCAGAGTAAAAGTCAATATAAATTCTGAATAAATAAAAATAAATGGAAATATGGTTCAACAGGACTCAACGGAGTCCATCAGCAAAGTCCTTTCGCAGGGTGTGTACGATCCGGTCTGCAAAATCCCAGACCGGCGGCTCCAGCCAGCGGTCATAGACAGTGCATAGATACAGGGCCTGGTGGCGGTTTTGCAGGGGGATGAACACGATGTCCTTGGATGGCTGGATGCACTCATCGGGGATGATGGTAATGCCGACTCCCGCCGAGACCAGACTCAGCGCGCCGGACACGGAGTTTACCTGGCATATAAAGTGCTGGGGCGCGTCCTGATGGCTGGCCCAATCCTCGAAGCTCTTATCCATGCTGTGGCTAAAGCCGATCTGGTGATAGCGGATCAAATCTCCTGCTCTCAGAGAGGACTGCCCGGACAGGGGATGACCTGCGGGAACAGCTACATAGAAATCCCGCTGCCGCAGACTTCTAAAGTGCAGGCTCCGGTCGCGGACGGTCACATCCACGATGGACATATCCAGCTTTTCCTGGCGCAGCAGGTCCATCAAGTCCTTGGCAGACCCTTCCGTGATATGGAACCGGAACCGGGAATCACTCTGCATGCTGTGGGCAATCTCCCGGGCGACCGCTCCCTGCAGAGAGCCGGATACGAATCCTAACCGGATCACAATGGGGGCGTTCTCCCGGCTGGTCATCAGTGCTTCGGTAGCGGTGTTCAGTTCGGCCATGGCAGCATCTACTTTTTTCTGGAAATAGCGGCCCTGCTCTGTCAGCCGGATATTACGCCCTACTTTTTCAAAGAGACTGACCCCCAGCTCGTTTTCCAAACTGCGAATGGCGCTGCTGAGGGAGGGCTGGGAGATCTCCAGCCGGGCAGCGGCCAGGGTATAGTGCTCCAGCTGAGCCAGAACAGAGAAATAACGCAGGTAGTTGTAATTCATGAGAGCACCGTCCTATCTATAGTCTGTGTCTATAAATAAAATACCATAAACTTATTTATTTTGGCAAGAGAAAAGTTTATAATTTGGAAGGTTAGTAAAAAATGTGCAAAAACGCACCCAAATAAGGAGGAAACCAACAATGGCAATCGTGTTTGACGAAAATGGCAAGTACGTAGACGAGAAGGGTCTTGTGAAGCTGGACCCCACCAAGTTTGCTGACTGGCAGATCGCAGAGGAAGCAGAGAAGACCCTG
>JAZOBL010000057.1:0-20613 GCA_045595945.1 Faecousia sp. | reverse complement strand
CACTCTGCAACACGCCCCTGCGCGTACATATTTCCAAGGGAGTTTCCAAAGAGGGGAGCGAGGAAACTATCAATTAGTTGTATCACCTTGTTCGCTTCCCTCTTTGGTCGTGGGAAGGGTCCGGGAAACCTACGAAAAGTTTCCCGGCGGCTCTTTGCATACTTTCTCGCCGGTGAGAAAGTATGGCACGCCCTGCAGGTAGAAACCCGCTGATAATTTTCGCTATTCTCTCCCCCAGCCACCGCTATGCGGTGGCAGCCCCCTCATCAGAGGGGGCCTTTATTGCGCCTGTAGGGGGAGATTGCCACGCCGCTCTGCGGCTCGCAATGACACATCGCTTGTAAGGAACGGCACCTCGACGCCCCGCAAGGGTATTTTCGTCAACGGCGTTCTGTATGGGCGCCAGCCCCTACATTGGAAAGGCTTTATCCGGAAGAGCTTACCCCAAAATCAGCTTGAACGCGCCGTAGGCGCCGGCATCGTTGCCCAGGGTCGCCAGCACAAATCGGGTCTCCCGGTGGGCGTGATAGGCAAAACGGCCGAAAGCCTGCCGGACACCCTCCAGCAGGAAATCCCCTGCCTTGCTGACACCACCGCCCAGCAGGATCACTTCCGGTGCGATCACGCAGCAGACATTGGCCAAAAACACGCCCATATCGGCAAAAAACTGCTCTGCCACCGCAGATGCCAGCCTGTCTCCTGCCTTCGCTCCGTCAAACACCGCCTTAGCGGTAAGTTTCTCCGTTTCCCGCAGGCAGGAGGGCGTGTCGCTTGCCTCCAGCATCCGGCGGGCCATCCGGACGATTCCCGTGGCGGAGCAGTACTGCTCCACGCAGCCATATCTGCCGCAGCTGCAGCGTTCTGTCTCCTGCCGGTTCAGGATCATATGCCCGATCTCACCGGCGCCACCACCGGCGCCTACAAGCAATTGTCCGTCGATCACAACGCCACCGCCCACACCGGTTCCCAGGGTGACCATTACCATGCTCCGGAACTCCTTGGCGCCGCCCATCCAGCTTTCTCCTAGGGCTGCTACATTGGCATCATTGCCCACTGCCACCGGTAGGCCCGTCAGCCCACTTAGGGTGTCCTTTACTGCCACAGTGCCCCAGCCGATATTATCACAGCCATAGACCACGCCAGCGTCGTCCACCGCGCCGGGCACACCGATGCCGATGCCCAGCAGCTCTGCTCGATCCACCCGGTTCTCCTGGATGAACGCCTTTAGGGAGGCGGCAATGTCCGGCAAAATAGCCGCACCGCCGTTGCCGGTATTTGTGGGGATCTCCCACTTATGCAGGAGCGTGCCCTCCCGGTCAAAATAAGCAATTTTTGCGGTAGTTCCGCCTAAATCCACACCAAAGCCGTATTTCATATGGTTCCCTCCCGTTCCTTTTTAAGTATTATACCGTTTCCTCCGGCAAAAAGCCAGACTCGTGAAGAAAATTTGTTAAAATTCAGGAAACCATCCCCCAATTCTCTTGCGCTCGGCCAAATTTTATTGTAACATATACCTATACCATCAAACCTTGAAAGGAAGGTGCGATCTTCATGATCAAAGTTGACATTTCCAACGTGTGGGGGCAGCTGTCCCTGCCCGATCTTCTGGCCTCTGAAAAAGAGGTCTTCGCCGCCCACCAGACCCTCACCGAGGGCAGTGGCGAGGGTAACGATTTTCTTGGCTGGCTGAATCTGCCTGTAGCTGAAGAGACCGATGAGATCCGCCGGATCCAGGCTGCTGCCAAGCGCATCCGGGAGACCTCCGATGTGTTTGTGGTCATCGGCATCGGCGGCTCTTACTTAGGACCCCGGGCGGCCATTGAGCTGATGCAGGGCTGCAATCATAACATTGGTAAGGGCAAGGGCAATCCCCAGATCTACTACGCAGGCAACACCCTGTCTACCCGGGCTTGGAACGAGCTGACCCGGCTGCTGGAGGACAAGGATTTCTCCATCGCCATCATCAGCAAGTCCGGCACCACCACCGAGCCTGCTATTGCCACCCGGGCACTGCGCTGGCTGCTGGAGCGCAAGTACGGTACGGAAGAAGCCAAAAAGCGCACCTACGCCATCACCGACCCTGTCAAGGGTGCGCTGCGGCAGATGGCTACCGAGGAGGGCTGGGAGACCTTCGTGATCCCCCCCAATGTGGGTGGCCGTTACTCCGTGCTGACCGCTGTGGGTCTGCTGCCCATGGCTGTGGCCGGCATCGACCCCATGGAGGTCATGCGGGGCGCTTATGAAGCCAAGCAGGCATACGATATCCGTTCCTTCGAGAACCCCGTGTGGCTGTACGCCGCCACCCGGAACCTGCTGTACCGGAAAGGCAAGTGCATTGAGATTCTGGAGTCCTTTGAGCCGGGCTTCCGGATGATGGGTGGCTGGTGGCAGCAGCTCTACGGCGAGTCCGAGGGCAAGGACGGCAAGGGCATTTTCCCTGTCTGCGCAGAGTTCACTCCCGATCTGCACTCTCTGGGTCAGATGATCCAGCAGGGTGAGCGGAACATTTTTGAAACCATGGTCCGTTTCGACGCACCCGAAAACAAGCTGGCCATCGGTGGCGATTACAAGAATCTGGACGGCCTGAACTATCTGGAGGGCAAGACCCTGGACTTCGTGGACGAACAGGCTTTCCTGGGCACGCTGGCTGCCCATGTAGACGGCAATGTGCCTGTGATCACCATGGATATTGGTCAGCTGACCAATGAAAAGCTGGGCGAAATGTTCTACTTCTTCGAGCTGGCCTGCGGCGTATCCGCATATATGCTGGGGGTCAACCCCTTCAACCAGCCCGGTGTGGAGTTCTACAAGCGGAATATGTTCCAGCTGCTGGGCAAGCCCGGCTATGAGGTGTAAATCCATTTCTTTTGGCTGTTGGTAAAATTTTATTTGCCAAATGCACAGTTAGGGGTTGCAAAACCCAAAGGAAACTGGTAGAATTACCATACAGCAACAAATGCTGTAAGCGAAGGAGGAATTTCCGATGATTCAAGTGATTATGGGCCTGAAGGGCTCCGGCAAAACCAAGAGACTGATTGACTCCATCAACGAGGCAGTCGCAAGCGCCCACGGCGACGTGGTGTGTATTGAGTACGGCAAGCAGCTGACTTATGATGTAAATTACCGTGTCCGTCTGGTCAACTCCAAGGAGTATGGCATCAACAATCTGGACAAGCTGAAGGGCTTCCTCAGCGGCCTTCACGCCGGTAACTTCGATATTACCAATGTGTACATCGACAATCTGTATAAGACCATCGGCACCGATCGTGCCACCGGCGAGGAGTTCATTCTGTGGTGCGCTGAATTTGCGCAGGCCAACAGCATGAACATCACCCTCACTGTGTCCGACGATCCCGCCGGCGCTTCCGATGCCATCAAGGCATACCTGGTTTAACCGACAAAATACACCGCTGTATGTCCGGCGGTGTATTTTTTTGTTTTCTTTTTTGCTTTTCTGTGATAAACTAGGATTAGCAGAACATACAAAGGAGCGAGCCTTATGAAAAACACTGTATTCAAAGGTATGGCAACTGCCATGATTACCCCTATGACTGCCCACGGGGTGGACTATCCTACCTTGGCACGGTTTATTGAATTTCAGCTAGAGAAGGGCATTAACGCCTTGGTTGCAGTAGGCACCACCGGCGAAAGCGCCACACTGTCTCCCGAGGAGCGGAAAGAAGTGATCCGCTTCACCGTCAAACAGGTAGATGGCCGGGTGCCTGTGATTGCCGGCTGCGGTACTAACAACACCGCCCATGTGCTGGACTTTACCAAGAGCGCCTGCGACGACGGCGCCGACGCCATTTTGTGCGTCACCCCCTACTATAACAAAGCCACCCAAAAGGGTCTGATCAACCACTATACCGCCATCGCGGATGTATCGGATAAGCCGATCATCCTCTACAGTGTCCCCAGCCGCACCGGCTGTAACATCCTGCCGGACACGGTGGCCGCGCTTGCGGAGCACCCCAGGATCGTGGGTCTGAAGGATGCCACCGGCAACATGGATCAGTTGGTGGAGACCTTCGCCAAGTGCGGAGATAAGCTAGATATCTACTCCGGCGAGGACAGCCTGACCGTTCCCATGATGTCCATGGGCGCTGCCGGCTGCATCAGTGTGGTGACCAATGTGGTGCCGGATCTGGCGGTTTCCATGTGCGATAAGTTCTTCGCCGGAGATATTGCCGGGGCTGCTGCCATGCAGTGCAAGCTACTGCCTCTGATCCGGGCGCTGTTTTCCGAGGTCAACCCCATCCCCGCCAAGGCGGCGGTGGCTGCCATGGGCTTTGGTGAAGAATATCTGCGGATGCCACTGAGCTATCTGGAAGACCACAACCGGGAGAATCTGCTGAAGCAGATGCGCGCCCTGGGAGTAAATGTATGAGAGCGGTAGTTTGCGGCGCTAACGGCGCTATGGGACAGCTGCTGCAAAAAGCTCTGGGCGATCGCTGCGTGGGCCTTGTCAGCGCGGACGGAGAAAAGGGTGTTCCCAAAACCTTTGAGGCGCTGGGGCAAATACAGGCGGATGTGGTCATCGACTTTTCTCACCACAGTGCTGTGGGCGCTGTGCTGGACTATGCAAAAAAGACCGGCTGTGCTGCGGTGATCGGCACCACCGGCCATACGCCGGAAGAAAAAGAGCAGATCCAAGCTGCCGCCAAGCAGATCCCTGTGTTCTGGGCAGGCAACATGAGTCTGGGCATCGCGGTGCTTTGCAAGCTGGCAAAGCAAGCCGCGGCAGCCTTCCCGGACGCGGATATTGAGATCGTGGAGACCCACCACAACCGGAAGGTAGACGCCCCAAGTGGCACGGCCCATATGCTCTTTGATGCGGTGAAGGAAGTCCGTCCCGAGGCCGTAGAGGTCTGTGGCCGGGCCGGTGAAGGTAAACGGCAGAAAGCGGATGTGGGTGTCAGTTCCCTGCGCTTGAGTGGGGTGGTTGGCATCCACGAGGTGCACATCGCCACCCATTCCCAGCAGCTGACCCTGCGCCACGAGGCCTACGACCGGGGTATGTTTGCCGACGGTGCGGTGAAGGCGGCAGAGTTCTTGGCAGGCAAGCCCGCCGGCCTTTACAGCATGACAGAGCTTTTGGAGGAAGGCTGATGGAATGTTGGCACATGAGCGGCGCCGGCAATGATTTTATGGTGCTGGATGCCAGAGGGAAGGTCTTTGATTTCGAGAACCTGTCCAAGACCCTCTGCGCTCAATTTGGCGCTGACGGGTTTATGGCTCTGGACTTTTCCAAAACTGCCGACTTTAAGCTGCATTTTTACAATCCCGACGGCAGCCGGGGGGAGATGTGCGGCAACGGCGCCCGGTGCATTTGCAAATTTGCCTATGACCACGCCATTGCCGGAAAAACTATGGTGATCGAAACCGACGCAGGCCCTGTTTACGGCTGGCGGTTGGGGGATACCCAATACAAAGTGCAGCTAAATAATCCCAGTGTGGTGGACTACCATTGCAGGGAAAACGGTGTGTATGTGGAGCTGGGCGATCCCGGCATCCCCCACAGTGTTACCCACCGCCCGGATCTGCGATGGGAGGATCGGCAAGTCTTGCTGCCGGAGTTTCTGGTTTACCGAAATGCCCCGGAATATCCCAAGGGGGTCAATGTGAATTTTTACACCTGGGTGGACGAGACCACCGTTCGGGTTCTCACCTTTGAGCGGGGCGTGGAGGACTACACCTTAGCCTGCGGTACCGGCAGCGCCTCTGTGGCCACCGTGCTGTGGCTGGAAGGGAAACTCCCGGTTGGGAAACTCACTGCGCTGAACCCCGGAGGCAGGCTGGATATCAGCATAGAAGGTAAAAACGGCATGATTGACAAGCTGTTTCTGGAAGGCCCGGCAGAGGTATTGCAAATCCACAGAATATAACAAAAAACACGCGGTCTGCGCCGCGTGTTTTTTCGTCCCTTTTGCTTATACTAAGGGCGGAGGGATGAAAATGAAAGAAAAAGAAGAGAAAGCGCCATTACCTTGGGAACTGAAAGACCCCAAACCCCCGGTGATCCAATCGGGACACATGGAAAACCGGGTGCAGCACCGGGAAGCGCAATAAAAAAGCAAGGCCGGATGGCCTTGCTTTTATTCGTAACTATCCAGCAAGTAATGCACCTGATGGACGATCTGGCCGTTCTGCCGGTAAAACCGGGGCACACGGCGGCTGATGCCGCAGACAAATTCATAGTTGAACGAATCCGCGGCGTCGGCGATCTGCTCCATGGTGATGGTCCGGTCGCCGTCTGCGCCGATCAGCACCACCCGGTCGCCCACCTGCACATCTGGAATATCCGTCACATCCACCATCATCTGATCCATGCAGATCCGACCCAGAATCGGGGCGGGTTTTCCGTGGATCAGCACATAAAACTTGCCGCTCAGCGCCCGCCGATAGCCGTCAGCATAGCCTACCGGCACAGTTGCCACCATGGTAGGGCTGGTGGTTACATATGTGCCGCCGTAGCTGATCTCCCGGCCGGCCTCCAAAAGCTTCACATGGGTGACCCGGCTGCTCCAATTCAAGGCAGGTTTTAGCTGCAGCAGGGCAGTATCCACCTCACGACTGGGGTACAGTCCATAGGTGACGATGCCTGCCCGAACCATCTCATAATGGCGATCAAAATTCATGATGCCGGCAGAATTGTCCATATGCCGGATGGGAATTTCCACACCCTGCTCCCGGAGCAGCCGGTCGAAGTCCTCAAATGCCTCTGCCTGACGCCTTGCCTTGGACAAATCCTGACAGTCGGCGGTGGCAAAGTGACTGAACAGGCCCTCCGCAACGATCCCGGGCAGCTTGCACAGCTGAGCGCAAATTTCCGCCTGCTCCCGGGTCGCCTGGAAACCGATCCGGCTCATACCCGTATCCACCGCTAAATGGAAGGGGGCCATCTTCCCCAGCCGCAGGGCGGTTTCCGACAAAGCCACGGCATCCTCATACCGGAATATGGTGGGACGGATATCCTCCCGAATAGCGGTAGAAAACGCCTCCGTGGGTATCTGTCCCAATATAAGAATGGGGGTACGGATGCCGGCCTTACGTAATTCCATTGCCTCCAGCATGGAGGATACCCCGAAAAAGGCGCAACTGTCCTGCAGCTGCATAGCCACCTGGATAGCGCCGTGTCCGTAGGCATCGGCTTTCACGATGGCCATGACAGGAACGCCCGCCTTCTCCCGGATGGCCCGGAAGTTGGCGGAAATAATATCCAGATCGATGGTTACATGGGTGTTATCGAATTTCACAAGCGCTCACTCCGAAACTACATTTTTCTTAGTATAACACAGCTTTTTCCAAAAGTAAACCTTTCAGCAGACCCACCGCGTAGTACATGGTTTCGTACCGCAGGTACTGCAGAGCGTTAGCATCCAGAAGCCAACGGATCTGGGCGGGAAATTCCTCGTCACTGTGCCAGAATTTGATGCCGATGGGAAGTCTGTCAAACAGCTCTATGGCATATCCCATATCGCAGCCGGGCAGGGGTGTTCCTCCCAGTGCCTGGCAAGCCCGGCAGAAGGCTTCCGGATCCCGGTCAAATCGGGCTGCCACAGGATCTTCGCAGTCCTCTACCAAATTTTGGTGAAACTGGTGGCCGAAGTTTTGGATGCCCGTCATTGTGCCTGCAAGCTGCCGATTGGGTTTGCAATCGCAAATCCAATCCAGCAGGGTCATCACCGGTCCGAATTGATTGGCATCCTGCCACTGCCCATCCTGCTGCCGCTCTAAAGACCCGGTGCGCCGGTGTAGCCGGTAGCGCTGACCCAGCATCACCGGGTAGAAATATGTGTCATCATAGGGCAAGGGACATTTTTGCAGGATCAGTTCCTGATCGTAGGTCAAAAATCGGCGCTGGGCCTGTGCCATCTGAATGGCATAATTATCTGTGTGATTCATATCTGTTCTCCGTAAAAAAAGGCACCGCTTTGCGGTGCCTTTTCGTTTTTACGCCATAATTGTGCCGTCGGGGTGGAACAGGGGCAGCTTCTCCAGATAGATGAGGTCCGGGCGGTCCTGAGCATCACCCTCTGCCAGTACGGCCATCCGGCCTGCAATAATGCCGCCGGCCTTCTCCACCAATGCTTCCAACGCCAGCAGGCTCTCGCCGGTGGAGATCACATCGTCTACGATCAAGATTCGCTTGCCCTTCATCAGCGCTGCATCGGCGGTGTCCAGATACAGCTTCTGCTCCTTGGCGGTGGTAATGGATTTCACAGAGGATTCAAACACGCCGCTCATATACAGCTTCGGGCCCTTCCGGGCCAGGAAGTACTTTTCCGCGCCGGTCTGGCGAGCCATCTCGTGAGCCAGAGGGATGCCCTTGGCCTCAGCGGTGATGATGTAGTCATATTCCGGAGCCCGCTTCAGCAGCTCCCGGGCGCAGGCGACGGTCAGCTCCTGATCGCCGAAAATCACAAAGCCGGCTATGTACAAAGAATCGGTTACCTTGCAGATCGGCAGATCCCGCTCCAGACCTGCAACCTTCATACGATAATACATAAATTACGCTCCTTTTCATCGGATTCTATCTCTATTATAGTCCCCCGGAGGGAAAAGTCAAGGTATTCCGGGTTTGCTGCAAAGCAGAAAAAGGCTGGGCAAAGCCCAGCCTTTTTGTTGTTTATTTGCGCCAGATAAACAGGAGAAACAGGATCAGCAGCAGATATACAACCGCCACGATTCCTGCCACCAGGAAGCCGGCCTTTAGCATGCCCCAGGTAATAGCCCTCTTTTCCTCACGGGTCAGATCCAACGGTTCCTGCGACGGCTTTCCGTCTGCACGGTCCGGGTTGTATCCGGGCATACCTTCTATGTTCATATTGGCAATGACACGGCCGTCATCATCATCATAGATCTTAGGGGGTCGTCTTCTAAACACAGGGAGATCTCCTATTACTTCTTGCTCTTTTTCGCCTTGATCTGCTCCATCATCTGCTCCATCTCCGCATTACGCTCAGGAGAGTTATATAGGTGGCAGGCGCAGAAGTGGTCGGGCTTGACCTCAGCGAAGTCGGGCGCTACATACTTACAAATCTCCATGCACTTCTCGCAGCGGGTGTGGAACTTACAGCCCGCAGGGGGATTGGCAGGAGAGGGGATGCTGCCTTCCAGGATCACACGGTTCATCTTGTAATCAGGATCCGGCACGGGGATCGCAGAGAACAGAGCCTTAGTATAGGGGTGCAGAGGCTCATCAAACACATCCTCGGTATTGGCATATTCCACCATGTTGCCCAGGTACATAACACCCACCGTGTCGGAGATATGCTCCACCACGGACAGGTCATGGGAGATAAACAGGTAGGTCAGCTTGTATTCCTTCTGCAGGTCACGCAGCAGGTTAATGATCTGGGCCTGAATGGATACATCCAGAGCGGAGACAGGCTCGTCGCAGAGGATGAAGTCAGGATTCAGCGCCAAGGCCCGGGCAATGCAGATTCTCTGGCGCTGACCGCCGGAGAATTCGTGAGGATAGCGGTCCTTGTGGTACTCCTGCAAGCCGCAGTCCTTCATAATCTTGGTGACATAGTCATCCACTTGATCCGCAGGCACGATGTTGTGCTCACGAACGGCCTCACCGATAATCTCACCGATGGGCAGTCTGGGAGACAGACTGGCGTAGGGATCCTGGAAGATGATCTGAATATTGGGGCGCTCTTTTCGCAGCTCCTTCTTGGACAGGGAGAAGATCTCCTTGCCGTTGAAGTACACCTCGCCATCGGTCTTGTCCTGCAGGCGCAGGATGGTTCTGCCGGCGGTGGACTTGCCGCAGCCGGACTCGCCCACCAGACCCATGGTGGTGCCCCGCTTGATCTTAAAGGAAATACCGTCCACAGCCTTAACATTGCCCACGGTCAAACGCAGGAAACTGGACTTGATGGGGAAGTACTTCTTCAGATTCTTAACAACCAGCAGGTAGTCCTGATCGTTTTCTGCTCCCTCAAACAGCTTTGCAGAGGCGTCTACAACCAAATTCTTCTCTTCAGCCATATTACAGTTCCTCCACATTCACAGATTTGGGGTAATCCAGCACCTCGCCGTTATCAAAGAAACGGTAGCAGGACACCACATGGGTGTCGCTGATCTTGATCTCGGGAGGATACTTGCCGTCGCAGTGCTCGCAGCGCATCTCGCAGCGATCACGGAAGTAGCAGTAGTTGGGCATGTTGATGGGGTTGGGCACGGAGCCGGGGATGTTGTACAGAGCATCCACCTTCTTGCCAACCACAGGCTTGGACTGCATCAGTCCGATGGTGTAGGGGTGGCAGGGGTTGTGGAAGATGTCCGCTGCGGTACCCTTCTCCACCACACGGCCGGCGTACATAACCACCACATAGTCCGCCATGCCGGCAACCACGCCCAAGTCGTGGGTGATCAGCATGATG
Source organism: Faecousia sp. (assembly GCA_045595945.1). Classification (GTDB taxonomy): domain Bacteria; phylum Bacillota; class Clostridia; order Oscillospirales; family Oscillospiraceae; genus Faecousia. The sequence continues at coordinate 10,219 of JAZOBL010000057.1, read as the reverse complement.
GAGGAGTTGATCTTGTCCTTCAGAGACTGCAGCAGGTCCAGGATCTGGGCCTGGATGGTCACATCCAGCGCGGTGGTAGGCTCGTCGGCGATGATCAGGCTGGGGTTACAGGCCAGAGCGATGGCGATCATCACTCTCTGGCGCATGCCGCCGGACAGCTCATGGGGATACATGTTGTAAACGCCTTCCTTGTTGGCGATGCCAACCAGCTCCAGCATTTCCAGAGTACGGGCCTTGACCGCTTCCTTGCTCATCTCGGGATTGTGGAGGGTAATGACCTCATCCACCTGGTCGCCGATCCGGAACACAGGGTTCAGACTGGTCATAGGCTCCTGGAAGATCATACTCATCTTGTTGCCCCGCAGCTCCTGCATCTTGGATGTGGGGGTATTGACAATGTTCAGCGCAGTGCCGTCGCCCATATTCAGGCGGATCTCGCCGCCGACCGTCTGGCCGGTGGGCCGCTGCAGCAGCTGCATCAAAGACAGACTGGTAACGGACTTGCCGCAGCCGGACTCGCCCACGATGCCCACGGTGGAGCACTTGGGCACATCAAAGCTGATGCCGTCCACTGCACGGACTGTGCCGATGTCGGTGAAGAAGTAGCTGCAGACGTTGTCAAACTCCACAACATTGTTCTCGTCCCGCATTTTGGTGGTGTACAGCTTGGGGTCCTTGTTGGCGTCGGCACGGGCCTTTTCCAACTTCTTGGTCAGCTTCCGGTTGAAGCGGGTAATTTTCTGAGAGTCCTTTGCGGAAATATAGGAGGTCTCTTTGGTATCTTTTTTCTTAAACAGCATATGGAAACCTCCTTATCTCTTCATTTTGGGGTCGAATGCGTCACGCAGACCGTCGCCCACAAAGTTAAATGCAACAACGGTCAGGCAGATCAGCAGACCCACGGGGATCCAAATATAGGTGTAGCGCACCAGGTTCTCGTTGGTCTTGGTAACGGTATTGATGATGTTGCCCCAGGTCGCCATGGGGAATTTCACGCCCAGACCCAGGTAGGACAGGGTGGACTCGGTGAGGATCACGCCGCCCAGACCGGAGGTAGCGGTGACGATCAGCTGAGGCATCACGTTGGGAACCAGGTGACGGAAGATCCGGTGACGCACCTTGATGCCGGTAGCCTCGGTAGCGGTCATGAACTCCTGCTCACGCAGGGACAGGATCTGGCCACGGACCATACGGGCGATGCCGGCCCAGCCCAGGAAACCCAGAATTGCCATCATATACATCAGGCGCACATAGGTATCCACCTGCTGCGCTTCCATGAAGGAAGCCATGATGATCAGAATGGGCATAGAGGGGATGCAGCGGAAGATATCCACCAAACGCATGATCAGGGTGTCCACCCAGCCACCGAAGTAGCCGGCGATACCGCCCATGATAACACCCAGAATGATCTCCAGGAACACAACGATGAAGCCGACCATCAGGGAGATCCGGCCACCGTACATCATACGGGCCAGATTATCCATACCGTTGGCATCGGTGCCCAGCCAGTGATCCTTGGTGGGAGCGCCACTGATATCGATCAGGTAACGCAGCTGGGGACAGGTGATCTCATACTCGCCGGTCTTCCGGGTGAGGGTCAAGGTAGTATCCTCCATCACCGGGTCGCCGTTCTCGTCCACCATCTTAGAGGTGATCGTCTTGCCGGACTCATCGGTGGTAACTTCCATCTTCTGCAGCAGGAAGTTGAAGGTATGCTGATCCACCTTGGTCTCGCCGTTCATCTCAGCAACAGCAGCCTCGGCAGCCCGCTTGAAGTCAATAGACAGGGAATCCTGACCCTGAGAGTCACGGATGGCCACATTGGTCATCCGGGCGACCATTTCGCCGTCCTTCTCCAAAGTCATTTCGCCCAGCTCGTTTTCGGCCACCGCATAGGTGACACCTTCCACCTGGAAGGACTCGCCGTTATAGGTATTGAGCATAGCCTGGGTCTTCACAGTATCGGACAGAGTCACGCCGCTTACGGTGTCAAATACCAGCACGGAGCTGACCAGCGCCAGCTTCTGGCCGGACACAAGGCTTGCGTCTACGCCGCCGGCCGCATTGGCTACCAGCTGGTACTCCACATCCTCAAACAGGAGGGTATTTTCGCCGTTATCCATAGCGGTCATCATGGCGCTTTCAAACTCTGTGCCCAGCTTCTCGCCTGCATATACAATACCGGAGGTCTCGCACTTGACCTCGAAGGTAAACTTCTTGGAAGAAGTCAGGGAATACTCTTTACCATCATAGGTGAAGGTGCCGCCGTTGGCAGCCGCAGTCTCCGCCACTTTTGCCTCGAAATCAGCATCCATGGCATCCCCGGCGTAGGTCATTTCCTTCTTCATGGTGTTGTAGGAGCCCACAACACTGGGAGGAATGAAGCTGGCAACCGGCTCATAGGAGGCTGCGCTCAAGGTATACACATACTCGCCCAGCTCCTCCAGGATGTAGGTGCTGTCGTAGTGGATGACAGCCTCGGTATCCTCGGAGTCAGCCAGCTTCTTGATCTCGGAATTTAGCATCAGCTTGGCGCTGTCGGACACCTGGATGCTCTCATCAACGGTGTAGTTGACGAAATCCTGCCGGATGGTCACGCCGCCGTAGCTGGCGTTGATGTTGTCAAACTTGTAAAACACTGTGGTCTGCTCATAGCGATAGAACAGGGGGCACAGGAAAGAGAACACGAACATGGTGATCAGGATACACACGCCGACGATTGCCAGCTTGTTCCGGATGAACCGCTTGAACACCAGCATGCCGGGAGACAGGACCTTAACGCGCTGGCTGTCATCCAGACGCATGGTGCCATCGTCTTCCATTCTGTGCTCAGAGCGCTGAACGGCGGCATCCTGTGCGTGTTCTACAACTTCCCGGGAGTTTCTCTTATTTGTATGCAATTCTTTCATAAAGATACCTCCCTTTCTTAGTTAATACGCACTCTGGGGTCAACCACTGCGTAGAGAATGTCGGACAGCAGAGTGCCGATCATGGTCAGCAGAGCAGAGAACGCCAGATAGAACATGGTGAACGGAATATCGCCGTTGATCATGGAGTTGTAGGATACAAAGCCGATACCGCGGATGCCGAACAGGGTCTCTGTGATCAGAGAGCCGCCAAACAGACCGGCCAGCCAGCCGCCCATCATGGTGACGATGGGGATCAGGGTGTTCCGGAAGGCATGGCGATTGATGACCTTGCTCTCGGCCAGGCCTTTGGCCCGGGCAGTGCGGATATAGTCCGCATTCAGCACTTCCAGCATATTGGTGCGGGTGTAACGCATCAGGTCGCCGATGGACAAAATACACAGGTTGGCAGCAGGCAGAACCATATGCCAAGCCAGATCCAGGACTTTACCAAAGGCATCCAATGTCACATAGTCACGGCTTTGCATACCGCTGGTCTCAAACCAGCCCAGCTTGATACCGAACACCATTTTCAAAATGGTGGCCAGGAAGAAGGAGGGTAGGGAAATACCGATCAGCGCAAAGACGGTAACGGAGTAGTCGGTAATACTATACTGCTTTCTGGCAGCCAGCACGCCCAGGGGGATCGCCACGCTGACGGGGATCACCAGCGCGATCACATTCAGAATGAAGGAGTACCAAATGGACTCGGAGAACATGGTGGTAACAGGCTTGGTCCAGTACCAGCTGTCGCCAAAATTGCCGGTGACGGCAGAGCCCAGCCAGGTAAAGAAGCCGGGGATCAGGCCCTTATCCATACCGTATTGGGCGTTTAGTTCATTGAGCCAATCTTGGTAGCTCTTCAGGCTACCGGGTCTGCTGGCCATTTCACGGGCTGTCTTTTCCATGTAGCTGGTAGGCAGGCTGTACATCAGCGTGTATACGATAAACATGACAAAAAACAGGATCAGAAGACTCAGCAGCACACGTTTTACAATAAATTTAAACATAGCTTTCTCTCCTAGGATAATCTGTTGGGGTGGTTTTTATCCCCCGGTGCCGATACAATTATCTGACTAAAACTTTGACCAGAATCGGAAAAAGCAGCTATTTTCCTCACTTTTCCGTCCGTCCTTCCAACGATGCAGATCTCTGGGTGTGGCTCTGTCAAGGTCTTAATCAGATAATCGTATGGAAGGAAAACCTCATATACCTGCAAGTCCGCAAAGGACTTGCAGGTATACAGATTTTTCATTATGCCGCTTTCGTAAGGTTATGGGTGAGGTCTCCCCCACCCATAACTGCGAAACTTACTAAGAAACGGTTTTGGTTTTTGCGAAGGAGATTAGTTCATCTCGATCTTGTCGATCTCAGCCATCCAAGTCCAGTAGGGAGTCATATCGGGAGTAATGGAATCCACATTGACACGCTCAGTGGAGAAGATGAAGCCGTTGCATCTCTGGTAGGTAGGCAACTCAACACCCCAGTCCATCAGGATATCCAGAGCCTGCTTATACATGGTCTTACGGGCAGCCTGATCGGTGGTTGCGCGAGCGTCCAGGATCAGCTTATCCAGCTCTTCGGAAGCGATGTGGTAGTGGTTGGAGTCAGTGCCACCCAGGCCAACAATGTTGGAGGAGTGGTAGACCTGATACATATCGGGGTCGGGAGTAGAGCCCCAAGCGGCGGTCCACATGTTCTGAGAGCCTGCATCCAGTGCATCCCACAGGATGTTGGAGTCAGCGGGGTCATTGATGATCAGCTCCATGCCGATGCTCTTCAGAGCGTTGGCAGCGTTGGTGATGATCGCAAATGCGGGGTGATCGCCCTTGCCGTCAGCGGGGATGATCAGCTCGTAGGACAGAGCAGCGCCCTCGGGAGCAGCGGTGACCTTGCCGTCAGCGACGGTGTAGCCGGCAGCCTCCAGGAAGCCCAGAGCAGCCTGGATAGCAGCAGCTTCCTTGTCAGCAGCAGCCATATCAGCGGTGTAGATGGAGTTGCCGTCTACATCGGTGGAGTAAGCAATCTGGTAGCCCTCGTCAGCGGGACGGGGAGCTGCCCAAGAGGTGTTGGAGATGGGGTAATTGATGACGGTAGCCAGCTCGCCGTAGTAGGACTCGATGGCGGTGTCACGATAAACTGCGAAGATAGTCTGCAGAGCCTTACGCAGGTTCTTGGAAGCCTCGGAGCCGGAGTCGGAGCCAACGCGGACAGTGTCAGCATTGATGCCCAGATAGCCGTAGCCCAGGTTGTCGATCAGCTTGGTGGTAACAACGGAGCCGTCCAGAGCGCCGGTGTCCTTGTTGTAATCCTTGATGGCGGCGACGGTATCACCGGACATGGAAGGATCAGCGATATCGGCGGAGCCGGAAGCCACGGAGGTGATCTTCTCAGAGTCAGCGCCTTCCTTGAACATAACGTACTTGGTTACGGGAGTGCCCTGGAAGTAGTTCTCGTTAGCCTCGAAGGTCACAACACCGTTCTCATAGCTGACGAACTTGTAGGGGCCTGCGCCCAGAGGAGTGGTGGTCTTTGCACGGACGGTGCTCAGATCGCCCTTAACCAGACCGAAGGAGTTGTTCTCGTAGTCATACAGGTCGGGGTTGCCGTACCATGCCATGGGAGCAACAACCTGGCCAACCTGGTAGATAGCGGTTGCGTCCAGCTTGGTCATGTGGATACGCAGGGAGTTGTCGCCGGTCTTGATGATGCCCTTGATGTTGGCAGCGGAGTCGCCGGTAGCAACACCAGCCTGCAGCTCGGTAACCAGAACTGCATCCAGCTCAGCGAAGATCAGGTCGCTGATGGAGGAGCCGGCAGTCTCGTAGTTGATGCCGGTGTCGGACAGGTCGTAGCCGTAGGTGTCAACAATGATCTTGAACCAGTCGGCAGCGGTGGACTCTGCAGTCAGGCCTGCATCGCCGTAGCCCCACAGGGCAGCAGCTTCCGCAACATTGGTAGCGCCGTAGGGCTCACAGTAAGCAACGATCTCGTCGACAAACTTCTCGCCAGCGGCCCAGAAGCCAGTCCAGAAAGCGTCATACTGCTGCTGAGTGAACTTGTCGTTCTCTTCGTAAGCATCGGGGCCGGCAGCCAGAATCAGGTTCAGGCGGGGCTCCATGCCTGCACGGTACTCTTCCATGCCTTCGATGGGCTGTGCGTAGAAGGTGGAGGAGCCATCGTAGGTGGGGTCAGACAGTACGTACAGGGAGAAGATCACGTCGTCGATGGTCAGAGCGGTGCCGTCGGAGAACTTGAGGTCATCCTTCAGGACGAAGTCATAGTCAACGGTGCCGTCTTCGTTCTCGGTGATGGTCAGGTCAGCGATACCGTAGTAGGTGTAGTCGGTACCGTTGTAAGCACGGGTCTCGCCCTCGATACCCTTCTGAACCACGTTGCCCTCACGGTCGGTACCCAGCAGGGATACGGAAACCATGGAAGCTACGTCCTGGTCATAAGCGGTGGTGGCGAAGAAGGGAGAGAACTTGTTGGAGAAGTAGCTGTAAGCTACCACCAGAGTCTTGTCCTCTGCAGGTTCGGTGCCGGCGGTGGTCTCATTGCCTGCACCCTCGGTGCCCTTAGTCTCATCAGCGTTGTTATTGTTGCCGCAAGCAGCGAACAGGGAAACAACCATGATCAGAGACAGAACGAGCGCCAAAATCTTGGTGATGTTCTTTTTCATTTTTTGCCTCCTAAAATTTTTATATTTTATCGAATGGTTTGAAGCATTCGACAAATATCAATTGGATTCTTCCGTCAGGTCGCAGTCAGCCAGCTTCCGCAGAGGAAGCAGAGACGCGGACGCGATCAGCGCCGTCACCAGACAGATCGCATAGGGGAGCTCCCCAGGAGTGAGGTTTCCCCGGATATATTCCGCCAGACAGCCAAAGCAGGCCGTGGTCAGAAATACCAGCAGAATGGGGATCGCGGTGCGGATCCGGCTTTCTGTTTTATCCCGGTGTTCCCGGGTGAATCGCTCCAGTTTCGGATCCAGCCGGATCGCCCCTGCCAGCAGCAGGTACACCGGAGCAAGACTCAAAACCGCAGGAATCACAATGTAGACCGTGCGGCCAAGGGCAGTGTTGCTCAGCAGCAGCGGCAGCAACAGCGCAACCACAAGGGCACATACTATTATAATGGTATATCGCAGCCTTATGATCTCCCGGGCGGGATGATGGAACCGGTAATACTTACCCCGGTACACCCGCCGGCTTCGCAGCTTACCTTTCTGGTCCTCATAATCTTCGATGGCGTAATCCGATACATATTTCCGCTTTCCCATGGTACCCTCCAAACTTTTCCAAGCCTGGATTTATCCGCCGGGCAGGAACAAATGATTCACACACAAAGACACCGAAAGGTTTTAGGTATTATAGCACATCCCTTCAAAAGAATCAATAAAAAATTGAAAAATTCTTGTTCTTTCTTTTCAGAATTGTTTTTTTGTATACCAACCGTATCGGATTGCACAATTTTTAGGACTGGTTTTGGGCAATTTTACAAAGCAAACCGTCCGTCCCAGGAAAACAAATCCATCTTTGGAGGCTGTTTCCGCCGCCCTGCATGGGCATTGACACAAAAACGGACACGCTTATTCTGCGTGTCCGTTATCATTACAGAGGGGCTTGTTTGATCTTGGCATACCGGCGGGGGTACTGCCTGGGGGTGGCTGCCACCTTTTTCAGCACGATCACCGTATGGGCGGTGCCGTCTACAGGAAACTCCGCCACCCGTTCCAGCTGCAGGCCCAACTTTTTGACGGCGTTCTTTGCCTCCTTCAGCTCCTCCATGGCGGCAGTGCCCTTCATGGCCAGCACCTTGCCTCCGACCTTTACATAGGGCGCGGTCAGCTCCAGCAGGATATTGAGCCGGGCAACCGCGCGGCTGGTGGCGTAATCATACTGCTCCCGGCGGGCCTCCACTGCCTCCTCCGCCCGGGCGGTGACACATTCGGCCTCCACACCAAGGGTCGGCAGGACATTTTCCAGCCAGTTTATCCGCTTTCCCAGGGAATCCAGCAGGGTCACTTTCGCCTCCGGGCAGGCGATCTTCACCGGCACGCCGGGAAAGCCTGCGCCGCAGCCCACATCAATCAGCCGCTTGCCCCTTAAATCCTCCAGGGTCAGCAGGCTGATGCTGTCCAGCAGATGGAGCTTTGCCACCTGTTCCGGTTCTGTGATGGCGGTCAGGTTCATTACCTTATTCTGCTCCACCACCGCCGCACCGAAGGCACACAGGGTATCGATCCGTTGTTCATCCAGGGTCAGTCCCAGCCGGGGCAGCCCGTCAATCAGCGTTTTCTTCATCATTTTCGGTCTCCGGGGCGTTCACCAATCCGCTCAGGTCCACCTGGCTGGGGTCCAGCGGATCAAAGGGTTCCTCCTCCACCCGCTGCTGGGGCAGGACCACCTCCTGAATATGCCAGCTGACCAGCATGCGGCACATACCCACCGCCTCTGCCTGGTCGGATCTGAGGAAGTCCTCGCACCGGCGCACATCCCGGCGCACCAGATCACTGCACATTCCATCCATCCGGGCAGCTGCGTTGTTACCGGTGGCTTCATCCACCGCCACCAGGGCCTCATAGCAATAGTAATAGGCCATCAAAGCACCGGAATACTGGAACTGCGTGTCCGCATTATGGGTACAAGCAAGGTATGCGCCGAACATGGCATCCCGGTCAATGGCTATGCTCATCCGGTGGGCCATTTCCCGGCAGATGGCATAGGGCAGCATCACCGGGGGGGTCTGGGGGTTAACCGCAGCCTCGCCGGTAATGCCCACGGTGGCGCCGGTAATGCCCCGGGCGGTAAAGTAGCCTGCCCAATCCAATTCCTTCACAGGTGTGGTAGACCCGGCAAACACCGGCAGAGATTCCTCATAGGTCAGTGTTTCAAAGCCGTTTCCTGCCTGGGCAGCCAATGTTGTAAAGTCGTCATACCGGACGGTGCCGTCCACATTTCGGGGCACTTGGTTTGCCAGCTTTTCTGCCTGCTGCCGATAGTACTCCGCCGCTTCTTCCAGCTCCGTTACCGTATACTCCGTCTCCTGCAGCCGAATGTCCTCAGACAGAGGGCCGGCATATTCATTGAGCCCATAGATGCCGGTGTTCAAAAATACCAGAACGGACACTACTGCACAGACCCAGCCAAACCACTGGACGGGATTCCATTTGAGCACCACCATCAGCACCAGGCTTGCCAGCACCAACGCGCCTAGCATCAGCAACAGGATCTGCCACACGCAGTACTCCACAGTGCCGCTCCAATTCACCAGAAAGTTCTGGGCCATCCGGGTCACATAGGGGTAGATCATATCCACCAGCACAGAATGGGCCTTGGCAAACTGCGTCAGTCCCCAGGTGCAGGCGGCAAAAATTGCTGCAACCAAATAACCACGCCAATATTTCAAAAGGCAACGCCTCCTTCTTTGCTTATTGGATAGTATAGTATAACACAATATGAACGAAAATGCAAAGTGTAAAATGCAAAGTGCAAAATTGCGGTGTCGGCTCCGCCGACCTATTTAAATCATTGCCGCAGGCAATACCTTCATTTTGCATTTTGCATTAAATTCCCAGCCAGGCCGTCTTGGTAGAGGCCGGTGATTTTTACGGAACGAACCACATTGTGGAGGTTTTCACCCTTTGCGTAGACCTTCACATAATTGGGGGTGTGACCTACGAAACTGTCGCCGCTTTTCTCCTCGAAAAGCACTTCCTGCACCGAACCCACCATAGTTTCCCGGTAAGCTTTGGACATTTCAGCAGCAACGGCAATGGCCTTTTTGCTCCGTGCTTCCTTAATAGCGTTGCCCAGCTGACCGGGCATCTTGTCCGCCGGGGTTCCCGGACGGCGGGAGTAGGGGAAGATGTGCATATCCGCAAAACCGCATTTGCGAATAAACGCCAAAGACTCCCCGAATTCTTCCTCCGTTTCCCCGGGGAAGGCCACGATCATATCCGTGGTCACGGCGCAGCCGGGGAAATATTTTTCCAGAAGCTCTACACTTTCCAAATACCGGGCGGTGTCATATTTCCGCTTCATACGGGAAAGTACGCCATCGCTGCCGGATTGGAGGCTCAGGTGGAACTGGGGGCATAGATTAGAGAGCTTTTGCAGCCGCTGGCAAAATTCCTCCGTAATGATCCGGGGCTCTAACGAGCCAAGACGGATGCGCATCGTGCCGGCAGCTGCGCTGACCGCTTCCAGAAGTGCCGCAAGGGAAGGTTTTTCCGGCCACTCCGCGCCCCAGGAGGCGATCTCAATGCCGGTGATGACGATCTCCCGGAAGCCGGCTTCTTTCAGCATTTC
>JAZOBL010000056.1:0-9080 GCA_045595945.1 Faecousia sp. | reverse complement strand
TACTAACTTGAAAATTTTTGATACAATATGCAAAGCTACTGAATTGTGATACAGTCCCTTAATCTCGGATTCCGTATGATGATTGAAGAGACCCAGGAAGAGGTCCTGGCGACGTTCATCGGAGAAATCAGGTCGAAGTTCGGCAAAGTTCTCCTCCTGTACAGTCTCAACATTCTTAATTTCGCTCATAGTCTTGTTGACCTCCTTTATAATCCACGCCGGGGTAGACGCTCCGGCCGTGATTCCAACAGCATTTGCACCGCGAAAAAAGTCAGGGTCCAGTTCGCCGGCGTTATCCACCAGTGTAACCCTGTCGCAGTGCTCCCGGCAAATCATGGCAAGGCGGCCCGTGTTGGAACTTTGGGTGTCACCTACAACGACCATAGCCTGACAAATACGACTTAAGTTTGCAGCCTCGCTCTGCCGGAATTCAGTAGCTTTGCATATTGTATCAAAAATTTTCAAGTTAGTAAACACTTTTTTTGCAAAAACTTTGCAAATTTTCCACAAAGATTCCGTGGATGTGGTCTGGCAGACCATGCTGATGGGGAAATCCGGGGAGATTTCCCCGGATTTTGCCCATTGCTCTAATTCCTGAGCATTTTCAAAAATCTTACATTCTCCGCACCAACCGGCAATACCCTCCACCTCCGGGTGGCTCCGGGTGCCGATGATCACAGGCAGCCTGCCTTCGGCTTCTGCCGCGCTGACGATGCCGTGGATCCGTTTGACAAAGGGGCAGGTGGCATCCACCACTTCCACATTCTGTGCCTCCAGCTGTTTCTGAACCTGCCTGGTCACACCGTGGGAGCGGATCACCACCGTATCCCCCGGACGGGCCTGGGCGGGGTCATCCAGCACCCGCACGCCCATTTCTTCAAAATGCTTTACCGCATGGCGGTTATGAATGATGGGCCCTAATGTACAAACCTGCATTTTATCCGCAACTGCCTGCTCCACCAACTCTACCGCCCGGTTGACGCCAAAGCAGAACCCGGCGCTTTCCGCAACTTTTACACTCATACGGGGATCTTTTCCTCCACGATCTTCCGCATGGCGGCGATAACGCCCTCAATATCCAGCGCGGAAGTATCCAGCTTGACAGAATCCCGGGCCATCTTCAGCGGTGCGATCTCCCGGTGGGTATCCTGGTAATCCCGCTGCTGAATTTCTTTCAGCACCTGCTCAAAGTTGGACTTCTGGCCCTTGGCGTTCAGCTCGTCGCACCGGCGCTTGGCACGCACCTCCGGGGTGGCGGTGAGGAAGATCTTCACATCGGCCTTGGGCAGCACCACGGTGCCGATATCCCGGCCGTCCATGATCACATTGTAGTTTCTGGCAACCTCCCGCTGCATTTCCAGCAGCGCCTCCCGGACCACTGCATGGGCAGAGACCAGGCTTGCCTTCTGGGAGATGTCCTGGGTGCGGATCTCTCCGGTCACATCCATGCCGTTCATGAGCATATGCTGCAGACCGTCTTCGTCATACTGGATCTGAATGGTCAGCTCATCGATATAGCGCTCCACACCGTCCACATCCTTGGGGCTGACGCCCAGAAGATCCATAAAGTATGCCACCGTGCGGTAAATGGCGCCGGTGTCCACATAGTAGTAGCCCATCTCCTTGGCCAGCCGCTTGGCAATGGTGCTCTTGCCTGCGCCGGCAGGACCGTCAATTGCAATTGCGTATGTTTTCGCCATAATAACTCTCCTTTACTCTCTCTGCTGACGCAGTTTTCCCAAAGCGGCGGCCTCCAGCGCCACCACTTCCTCCGGGGTCATATTCATAGCTTGGCCTGTCTGCTCAGATGTCTGGGGCAGACCGCCCTCCAGACCGAACCGCAGGGTCAATAGTTTTGCTTCTGTTTCCGTTAATGTGGACAGCATCTCCAGGATCCGCTGCCGCGCCTGGAAATACGCGGTGTTCTCCACCGCCTGATCCTCCTCCGGCTCCGGTTCTTTGGGCTCTCTGGACCGGTCGATCTGCTGGCGCACATTGGCCTGCTGCAGGATATCCCGGTAGGTGGCTGCCTCCTCAGGACTTACATGAATCGCCTCAGCGATCTCCTCAAGGGTGGGGTTTCTTCCCAGCTCTGTCAATAGCCGCTGATCTGCATCCCGGTAGTCCTCCATACCCTGCCGTAGCTTTCCGCCGATGTCACCGGCGTGGGCCTGCAGCAGCACTGCCTTGGCTAAATACTGATCGATCCACCAGAGAATATGGTTTGTGAAGTCGCCGCCTGTGTAGTGCAGGATTCCCTGCCACAGACCTAGGCTTCCCTCCTGAATTAGATCCAGTAGCAATACGCCCCGTCCGGTATGCCCGCAAGCGCGTTCCACCACCCGGGACAAATTCAGGTTCACCAGCTTTTGGATAGCGCTGTCATCCCCCTGTAGGTAAGCATCTGCCAAGATCCTTTCATCCCCTGCTGCGGGGATCCCGGCAAGCTCCTCCAGATACAGGCGCAGAGGGTCATTCTTCTCCAGGCTGCCGGGCAGCTGTCCGGAGTTTACCAGCTGCTGCTCCCGGCGAAGACGCACTGCCGTGTCGCCGCTGCCGGGGTACGGGGGCAAATCGGAGATATCCAGCCGGATCCCCTTTTCCTCCAATGCCAGCAGCACGTTCTGCGCATCTTCTTCGGACAGATCCTCCAGCACGCTTAAGCACCGCAGACCGGAAATATTGCTGCCCGGGGTCAGCTGACCCACGGTCAACTCCCAGGGCGATTCTTCAAATACATATTCCATCATTCCAGGAATTCCTCCAATCCCAGACCGGTTCCCAGTTCCTGCAGCTTGGCGATGGCCTGGCGCTCGATCTGCCGGGCCCGCTCCTTGGAAACCCCCAACTTTTCGCCGATGGTCTCCAAAGTATAGCAGGTGTCATCCTCCATGCCAAACCGCAGCCGCAGCAAATACCGCTGCCGCTCCGGCAGCTGCCCCAGCAGGGATTCTATCACCTGCTCCAGCTCCCGGCGTACCAACGCCTCCTGGGGCTGGGGGGCTTGCAGATCTTCCAACAGAAGCTGCAGCGTACCACCTTCTTCCCCGGCAGGGGCATCCAGGGAGCACACCTCCGGGATCAGAGACAGGTACTCCTGCACCTTCTTTTCCGGAATGTCCGCCCGCTCTGCGATTTGCCGGGCAGTCGGGGCATGCTCCAGCTCCTGTTCCAATGCCGTTTTGGCGACAAGCACCTTGCGGATCCGCTCGGCAGTATGTACAGGCACACGGATCAGTCCGGCATGGTTCAGGATGCACCGGCTGATTCCCTGCCGGATCCACTTGGTGGCATAGGTAGAAAAACGGTACTCCAGAGTATAGTCAAATTTCTTTGCCGCGATCAGAAGGCCGATACTGCCCTCCTGGATCAGATCCAGCAGAGGTACGCCCCGTCCGGCATATTCCCGGGCCACGGACACCACCAGACGCAAGTTAGCATCCACCATGGTGCGGATGGCCTCTTCATCCCCGGCGGCGCACCGCTTAGCGATGGTCCGTTCCTCCTCCGGTGTCAGCCGGGGGAACTGCCGGATCTGCTGCAAGTACTGGCGGACATCGTCCTCGCCGGCACTTACGGGAATCTCCTGTTTTTCTTCTAGGATAAGACTCATTGTCCTGTTCCTTTACTTTCTTTGAGCTTATTGCGGAAGGCCAGCAGATCGTCATCAGAAGATATTGCTCTGCTCTGCTGCTCCGCCAAAATGATCTTCACACAATCCCGGAAGGCGCTCTCATTCACAGGCCCTTGCCGCCGGTGATAGATCCCTGTCACATGGGAGGTCTCCTCCGGAGTCAGATTCTCCAGTACTCCCAGAGATACCTCCATCCCGGCTGCATACCGGGTGACCAGCTGGTCAAACACCTTTCCCAGCAGGGGCACGGAGAACCGGCTGCCTGCCAGATTCCTGCAATGCTCCAGCATGGCAGGCTCCCGCAGGATCTGTGCGATCACATCCTCCTCCGCCCGGGCGGATTTTATATTATCATAGCGGATGGAGCGATCTTTCGGCTGCAATGCCCGTACAGGCGCCAAATCGATCTTCTCCTGCTGTTTTTTCTCCTTGGCGATCCGGCGCTTGAAGGCTTTGTTCACTTCCAGCTTCATAGCCTCCATGCTGATATTGGCAGATTCTGCCACTCTTGCGCCGTAGACCTCACGCTTGATGGAGCTGTCCAGAGTACAGATCAGCTCTGCCGCCTCCTGGACATAGCGAATCTTCTGCTCATCCTGCCCCAGATCATACTTTCTGCGGATGGCGCTCAGCTGATACTCCACACGGTTGGAAGACTCCTCCAACAGGAGCTTAAACTTATCCGGGCCAAATTTCTTGAGAAACTCGTCCGGGTCTTTGGCATCCCGCATTTTCAGAACCTTCACCTGCAAGCCGGCCTTTTCCAAAATGGGAATCGCCCGGGCAGTGGCGTTCTGACCTGCCTGGTCCGCGTCATACAGCAAAATGATCTGCTCTGCATACCGGGTCATAAGAGCTGCCTGTTCCTCGGTCAGCGCCGTTCCCAGAGAGGCTACCGCGTTATCAAAGCCGTACTGGTGCAGCGCCACCACATCAATATTACCCTCCACCAAAAGCAGGCTGTTTTCCTTGCTCTTTTTGGCAAGATTCAGGCCAAACAGATTCTTTCGCTTGTTGAAGATCAAGGTCTCCGGAGAGTTGAGATATTTGGCAACATCCTTATCGTTTTTCAGCGCCCGACCGCCGAAGCCGATCACGTTCCCCCGCACATCGATGATGGGGAACATGAGTCTGTCCCGGAACCGGTCGAAAATATTGCCGTTTTTCCGGGAGACCGTTACAAGGCCGGAATCGATCAGCTCCTGCTGGGTGTAGCCCTTGGCCTGCATGGCTTTGACCATAGCATCCCAGCTGTCGGGGGCGTAGCCCACCCCGAAGGTGGTGAGGATTCCCTTGGACATTCCTCTGCCCAGAGCATACTCCAAGGCGGCTTTGCCGGTGGGCGCATACAGCTGACTGTGGAAGAACCGGGCAGCCTCCTTATGCAGCGCCCACAGGCGCTCCTGCTGCCGGTAACGGCTCTGGTACTGCTCGTCCTCGGGCACTTCCATACCTGCCCGCTTTGCAAGAGACCGCACTGCATCCGGGTAGCTCAGACCCTCCAGCTCCATCATAAAGTTGATGGCACCGCCGCCCTTATGGCAGCCGAAGCAGTAGTAAATGCCCTTATCCGGCGCTACAGAGAAGGACGCGGTCTTCTCTCCGTGGAAGGGGCACAGGCCAAACAGGTTGGCGCCGGAGCGCTTCAGGCTCACATACTGACCTACCACATCTTCAATTGGATTGCGAGCCACCAGCTCATCGATAAATGATGGTGGGAATGCCATGTGCCTCTCCCCTTTCCAAAAATGTATATTTTATCAATTATACCATATTATCCCCGGATTTGCCAGCCCGTGGGGATAAAAAGTTCTGTATACTTGTCCACCGCGTAATTGTCGGTCATACCGGCGATATAATCGCACACCGTCCGCTCCATACCCTCAAAGGACATCTGGGGCTGAAAACCCTCCGGCAGCGCCTCCGGATGGTTGTAATAGTAGTCATACAGCCGCAGGAGCATCTCCTGAGCCTTCTTTTCCTCACCCTTAGCTACCGGGTTGCGGTAGACCCGCTCAAACATGAACTCCCGCAGCTCCTGCAGCGCCTGCTCCACCGGGGCGGTAAAGCCGATGGTGCCTGCGGCTCTGAAATTGGTGATCATATCACACACCAGAGTATTGATCCGTCTGGCGTGGTTGTCCCCCAGGGTTCTGGTCACAAATCGGGAGATATCCCGACCTTCCAGGATCCCCGCCCGGATAGCATCGTCAATATCGTGATTCACATAGGCCACTCGATCCGCCCAGCGGACGATCTGTCCCTCCAAGGTCTCCGGGATCCGGGAACCTGTGTGACCCAGAATCCCCATCCGGACTTCGTAGGTCAGATTCAGACCCTCTCCGTCCTTTTCCAACAGATCCACCACCCGCAAGCTTTGTTCATTGTGGTGGAAGGGCTGCCCCATAGCCTGGGTCAGTGCCACCTCTCCGGCGTGGCCGAAGGGGGTATGTCCCAGATCGTGACCCATGGCGATCGCCTCGGCCAGATCCTCGTTGAGATTCAGCGCCTTGGCAACGGTACGGGCGATCCGGGTCACCTCCAGTGTGTGGGTCATCCGGGTGCGGTAGTGGTCACCCTCCGGCTGCAAAAACACCTGGGTCTTATGCATCAGCCGGCGGAAGGCCTTACTATGTACAATTTTATCCGTATCCCGCTGATAGGCGGTACGCACATCCTCTGCCCGGGGTTCTTCCGGGTGGAGTCTGCCTCTGGACTCATCCGAAAAAGCCGCCCGGGGATCCAGCTGCTGATGTTCCAATGCTTCCAATTCTTCCCGCAAGGTCATGTTGATCACCCCTCCACCGGAAATGCCCGGTACTCCTGGCCTGTTTCCATGCCCTCCACCGTACCGGCGGTCATATCCGTCAATTTTTCCAAAAATGCCTGGGTCTGTCCCTGGGCGATGAGGATCTCCAGATCCACCTCCGCCCCAAACTGGGTATCCCGGATGATGCCCCCGAAGGCAGCCACCTCCAGCTTCACCCGCTCGTAAAAGGTGTAAGGACACGGTACATACAGCACGCTCCACACCCGCTTCATGGACTTGCCTGCCGCATCGATGGCGATCTTCGCCCCCTTGGTATAGGCGCGAACCAGACCGCCTGCCCCCAGCAAGGTGCCGCCAAAGTACCGGGTCACCACGCAGCAGACATTATATAAATTCTCTTTTTGCAGCACCTGCACCATGGGCATACCTGCCGTTCCGCCCGGCTCTCCGTCGTCGGAAAACCGCACAGCGCCGTCCTTGATCACATAGGCCCAGCAGTTGTGGGTGGCGTCATAGTGCTGCTTTTTCATGGCCGCAATGTGCTCCAGGGCCTCTTCTTCCGTCTCCACAGGCCAGACCCGGCCGATAAACCTGGATTTTTTCTCTATAAATTCATCTTCCCCAAATTGGGTAGGCACCAAATATTCATCCAAATTTATCGCTCCTTTCCTCGCCTGACAGAAGCTTGCCACGCCGGTTTGAGAACCGGCTCGCAATGACAGGTGGTTATTTGATTTCTTTGGTGATATAGTCTTTGAGCCTTCCGTAGAGGATAGGGTCTACAACGGTCTCCACCACAATACCCTCGCCGGTATACTCCACGCTCTTAACCTGAGCGCTGGAGTGGAGGGTCTCCACCATACCGCCCATGGAATAGGGCAATGTCACCACAATATGATGGCGGCCTTGATCCAAAGCTTCCTCGATGGCCTTGAGCAGATCTTCCATGCCATAGCCCTGCTTGGCGGAGATCTTCACAATATCCTTCCCCACAGGGATATCCTCGGGACTCACCAGATCCGCCTTATTATAGCACTGCAGCACCTTGGTACCCGGTTTTGCCAGCTTGGCGATCAGGTTCTCCACCACCTGAATATGCTCTTCCCGGTTGGGGTCTGCAGAGTCGATCACATGCAGCAGCAAATCCGCATACTCCAGTTCCTCCAGGGTGGCCCGGAATGCATCCACCAGATGGTGGGGCAGCTTGGCAATAAAGCCTACGGTGTCCGACAGGATCACATCCAGATTCTCGGACACGGTCAGCTGCCGGGAGGTGGTATCCAGGGTATCAAACAGCCGGTTATTGGCGGGAATGCCCGCATCGGTCAGATGATTGAGCAAAGTGGATTTACCCGCATTGGTATAGCCCACGATGGCCACCACCGGCACGGAGTTTTTCATTCGGCGTTCCCGCTGGACGCCCCGGACCTGCCGCACCTGCTCCAGCTCCCCTTGCAGACGGGAGATCCGTTCCCGGATATGCCGTCTGTCGGACTCCAACTTGGTCTCGCCAGGGCCTCGCGTACCGATGCCGCCGCCCTGCCGGGACAAAGATTTGCCCATACCGGACAGCCGGGGCAGCAGGTACTTATACTGGGCAAGCTCCACCTGGAGTCTGCCCTCCCGGGTCTTGGCCCGCTGGGCAAAGATATCCAGGATCAGCGCACTTCTGTCCAGCACGGTGACTTCCAAAATCTCCTCCAACGCCCGGATATGGCCGGGAGAGAGTTCGTTGTCAAAGACCACCATGGTGGCCTGGGTGAATTCCGCCAGCATCTTCACCTCTTGCGCCTTGCCCTCACCGATAAAGCTGTGGGAATCGGGAGCGTGACGGTTCTGGAGGACTTTTCCTGTACAGAAGCCGCCGGCGGTTTCCAGCAGCGCCTCCAGTTCCTCTAAAGTCTCGTCTGTGGCGGTCTGTTCTTTGGTAAAGCAGTCTGCGTTCAGGCCTACCAGCACTGCCCGCTCCTGCACATGTTCTTCAAATGTTCCTTCCATGAATCCTCCCGGCGCATCCTGCGCCTACCCAAAAATGCATCATTCTTTATTATATCACATAACCCGAACCACAGACAATAGTATCTTTTCCCATTGTGAAAAGAAAAAAGTCCGCACTACGGTTCGTAGTACGGACTTCAATCTTACTTCAGACCAAATCTCTTGTTGAAACGGTCAACACGTCCACCGGTGTCAACCAGCTTCTGCTTGCCGGTATAGAAAGGGTGGCACTTGGAGCAGATTTCGACTCTGATCTCCTTCTTGGTGGAGCCGGTGGTAAAGGTGTTACCGCAGGCGCAGCGAATGGTGGTCTGTTCGTAGTTGGGATGGATGCCTTCTCTCATTTTGTTCACCTCTTTCTTGTGATGTAAAAGGGCATAATTGCCCTAATTAGCTTTAATCGCCCGGATATCATAACACATCCGTTTTCATAATGCAAGTGTTTTTTCTATTTTTTTATATTTTTTTAGAATGCCCAGTTACCGTTTCTAAAGACCGGAACGACCTTGCCGTCAGCGCAGCAGGCATCGATGTTCATGGTATCGCAGCCGATCATAAAGTCCACATGGATCATGGAGTCGTTGATGCCCAGCTGGCGGCATTCATCCAGAGTCTTAGTCTCAAAATTCTTGATGGTATCGGCAAAGCCTGCACCCAGCGCCAGATGGCAGGCTGCAT
>JAZOBL010000055.1:0-3895 GCA_045595945.1 Faecousia sp. | reverse complement strand
CTGGGAGCTTCCGAATAGCAAGGAAAACTGACAACAGGAAATGCGCTGCAGAAAACTGCAGCGCATTTTTATTGTATAAAGAAAACCACGCGTTAGACGCGTGGTTCGATAAAGCCTATGGCGACGAACAAAAATCCCTGCTAAGATTATAGGTGCGGTCCGCCAACTGCACAAATAATCAAAACAGGGAGGCACTCATATGAGTATGAATGACATCAATAGTTTATCACACACGAAGTGGAATTGCAAATACCATATTGTATTTGCACCCAAATTCCGACGAAAAGTATTCTATAGAGAAAAGAAAGTGGCAATAGGAAAGATATTACGGCAGCTATGCGAGTGGAAAGGGGTAAGGATTATCGAAGCAGAGGCGTGCCCGGATCATATCCACCTATTCGTAGAAATTCCGCCGAAACTATCCGTTTCAGGATTTATGGGTTATCTAAAGGGAAAGAGTGGTGCAATGATGTATGAGCAATTCGGCGACCTTAAGTACCGTTATCGCAACAAGGAGTTCTGGTGCAGAGGTTATTATGTAGATACGGTGGGGAAAAATGAAAGCCGAATTGCGGAGTATATCAAGAATCAGCTCAAAGAAGATGAACTAGGCGAACAGCTAGTGATTCCGTCCGCTAGCCCGTTTACGGGCCGCAAGTAACAGTCCTTGCGCAGCTGGCGGACGTATTACACGTTTACGTGTTACGCGAGGAACAGAGGGCTATGCCCGCATATGAAGAACCCCCGGTTTTACCGGGGGGTTCCTTTTTCGTTGCAGTATGCCTCCGGCGGGTAACTTTCTTGTTCCGGCAAGAAAGTTACCAAAGAACCGGCTTGGGGAGGCACTGACCGTTCAGCCTATCGGGGCAGAGTGCTTGTTGTACATATTACCCCGGCTTCAAGCCGTCCTCCCCAAGACCCCTCCCGGCAACCTGGTCGTTACATGGTTCTGATCGGACAATAGGGGTGGCTATCAGTTGTCTCTTTTCCGGATGGTTAATCTTTTTTATGGTAAAAACGGTGGTAGTATGGTATACTGGTCAAAAGGTCATGAAAGGGGGCAGGAAAATGCTGCCTGCAGAATTTTTAGAGAGAATGAAATCTATGCTGGGGGAGGAATATCCGGCATTTTTGGAGAGCTTAGAGCGGCCAAGAGCGGTAGCGCTGCGGTTTAATCCCCTGAAAGGGGAAGCGCCGAAGCTGCCCTTTGTGCAGAATCCGGTGCCCTGGGAACCGAATGGGTACTATTATGACCCGGAATCCCGTCCGGGACTGCACCCCTATCACGAGGCAGGACTCTATTACCTGCAGGAGGCCAGCGCTATGTCGGCGGTAGCGCTGCTGGACCCCCAACCTGGGGAGCGGATCTGCGACCTGTGTGCCGCCCCCGGAGGCAAGACCACCCAGATCGCCGGGCGAATGGGAGGGCAGGGCTTTTTGCTCTGTAACGAGATCAATCCCAAACGGGCTAAGATCCTCAGCCGCAATATCGAGCGGATGGGGGTCGCCAATGCTCTGGTCACAGGAGAGCACCCCGGGCGTCTGGCGGAGAAATATCCCGGCTTTTTTGACCGGGTGCTGATCGATGCCCCCTGCTCCGGGGAGGGCATGTTCCGCAAAGAAGAGGCCGCGGTTACCGATTGGAGCCAGGAAACTGTGGAAATGTGCGCCAGACGACAGGCAGAGATCCTCTGCTCCGGCGCGGCGTTGGTAAAGCCCGGCGGACGGCTGGTGTATTCCACCTGTACCTTTGCCCCCCAGGAGAACGAGTGGCAGGTGGCGCAGTTTTTGGAGAATCATCCGGAGTTTGTCCGGGAGGATGTGGATGCTCCGTGGTTTACCTCTGTGGGGGTAGGCACGTTTCGGCTGCTGCCCCATAAACTGCTGGGTGAGGGGCATTTCGTGGCGGTGCTGCGGAAGATGTCCGGGGATGAACAGGATATTTTCCCAACACCGGGAGAGAAGCTGCCGAAGGTCTTTACTGCGTTTGCCAAGGATCTGGGAATCTCTCTGCCGGAGGGAAAGGCTATCCGATTTGGGCAGAGCCTGTTCTGGGCACCAAGCCAGATGCCGGATATCCGGGGGGTCAAGGTGCTGCGTCCCGGTCTGGAGCTGGGGGAGGAGAAGAAGGATCGGTTTGAGCCTGCCCATGCATTGGCTTTATGGCTGCGGACAGCCGCCCGGACGGAGGAGCTGCCCCCGGACAGCAGCCAAATACAGGATTACCTCCACGGGCAGGTACTGCCGTCGGATAAGAAAGGCTGGACTCTGATCCGGGTGGGGAATTATTCCATCGGATGGGGCAAAGGGGATGGAAAAGTGCTGAAAAACCACTATCCTAAGGGCTTACGCCGATAAAGTGTGGGAAAATTGTGCTTTACAATGCTCTGCCCCTATGGTATACTAATAAGGTGAGTGAAAAAGATTTTTGCAAGGGGTGAAACCGTCCTTGGCCAGATATGAAATGAACGGCGGCAACCGTCTGGAAGGCTCTGTGACCATCAGCGGCGCGAAGAATGCGGCAGTGGCGATCATTCCTGCAGCATTGCTTGTGGCGGGGAAATGCCACATAGAAAATGTGCCGGATATTTCCGATGTGCGGATCTTGCTGGACATTTTGGTGGATATGGGCGCCCAGGTGCAATGGGAAGCCGATGGTTCGATCACCATTGACTCGACCAATGTGCAGAGCACCCATCCCAATCCGGAACTGGTCCGGAAAATGCGTGCCAGCTATTATCTGATGGGTGCGCTTTTGAGCCGGTTTCATAAAGCCCACGTGGCACTGCCCGGCGGCTGCAATTTTGCCTCCCGCCCCATCGATCAACACATTAAGGGCTTTATGGCTCTGGGTGCCGATGTGGAGGAAACAGAGGATTATGTAAACCTAGTACCGGGACCTTACGGCCTGCAAGGCAATCGTGTGAGCCTGGATGTGGTCAGCGTAGGCGCCACGGTGAACATTATTATGGCCGCCTGCCTGCTGCCAGGCCAGACGGTGATTGAGAACGCTGCTAAGGAACCCCACATCGTTGACTTGGCTAACTTCCTGAACACCATGGGCGCCCGGATCTCTGGTGCCGGTACGGATACTGTGAAGATCAAAGGCGTGGAGAAGCTCAAGGGCGGCTCTTATGCCATTATCCCCGATCAGATCGAGGCGGGAACCTACATGGCAGCTGTGGCTGCCACCGGCGGCAACGTGCTGGTGCAGAATGTGATCCCCAAGCACATGGACTGCATTACCTCAAAATTGCAGGAGATGGGTGTCAGAGTCATCAATTATGATGATTCTATCCGTATTATCTCCGATGGCCGGCTGAAACATACCACGGTGAAGACCCGTCCCTACCCCGGCTTCCCCACAGATATGCAGGCCCAGATCGGCGTGTGTATGACCACGGCGCAGGGCATCAGCAAGCTGACCGAGAGTGTGTATGAGACCCGGTTCTTTGGGTATTGTACGGAGCTGGCCTGTATGGGTGCAGACATTCTCATCAACGGAAAGACCGCTATTATCAGCGGCAGGGAGAAGCTCCACGGTACCGATGTGCGCGCCCACGATTTGCGGGCCGGCGCAGCGCTGGTGATTGCCGGCCTGATGGCGGAGGGTACGACCAGGATCGATAATATCCATTTTATCGAGCGTGGCTATGAGCGGTTAGTGGAAAAACTAACAGCGCTGGGTGCGGACATAAAAGTGATTGAAAACTAATAGATCAATCCCCCGAAGCGAATGCTTCGGGGGATTTTTTTGTATAAGAATACCACCGGCTGTGCCGGTGGTTCCAAAAAGCTTTAGCTATGCCCAGTCCCGCCGCCGCGGAAAGCCTCCCCTGTGTATGGCCCAGGCCACCCTCTCTTGCCCCTTCGGGGCAATTCACCTTGAGGGGAG
>JAZOBL010000054.1:0-2641 GCA_045595945.1 Faecousia sp. | reverse complement strand
TAGCCAAGTGCCAGTTTTACACCGTGCTTGCGAACCTCGCTGTGGATAAAGGAAGCCATATCTGCATCGAAGGGATTCATCAGCTGCTTAGGCCGCTGGACGATGGTCACATCCATACCCAATTCCCTTAAGTTTTCCGCTACCTCCAGACCGATGAAACCGCCGCCCACCATGACTGCGGACTTAGGTTTGTTATGATCTACAAATTCCTTGATCCGGAAGGTGTCCTCCACGGTACGCAGCGAGAACAGCTTGTCACTGTCCATGCCCGGGAGGCCCGGCCATACAGGCTTTGCGCCGGGAGAAAGCAGCAGCTTGTCATAGCTCTCTTCAAATTCTTCACCAGATTTCAGATCCTTTACGGAAACGGTCTTTCTGTCGGGATGAATTGCGGTAACCTCATGGTGAACCTTCATTTGCACACGGAAACGGGAGAAGAAGCTCTCCGGTGTCTGCAGGGTCAGTTCTTCCGGATCCTCGATCACACCGCCGATATAATACGGCAGGCCGCAGTTGGCATAGGATATGTAGCCGGACCGTTCAAAGACTACGATCTCAGCCTTTTCGTCCAGTCTGCGGATCCTTGCCGCCGCCGTGGCTCCACCAGCCACGCCGCCTACGATCACAACCTTCATTGCGTTTCCACCTTTCCGGAATAGGCGGCAATACCGCCAATATTGGTCACATTGGTATATCCCATAGACTGCAGCACGGCGGCTGCCTGACGGCTGCGGGCACCGGAGTGGCAGTACACAAACAAGGGGATAGCTTTATTTTCGTACGCATCGATCGCTTTGTCAAGCTGCTGCAGAGGAATGTTTATGCTGCCGGGAATATGACCCTCCCGGTACTCCTGGGGTGTACGCACATCCAAAAGGACCGCGCCCTCGGTATTGCGGCAATCCGCAATACCCCGGTTGATATCCGGTGTTTTTACGAATTGAAAGAATCCCATTCTTTGCACCTCCTAAAAAGGCGTTCTTTTGTGTTCGGTTTATTTCCATTTTTCAATCAGATTGCGAATTTGTGAAGCAAGTTTTGCGTTGTCTTTATTGGTACGGCCTCTACAGGTTTTCACAAAGGCAAGGAGTGCTTCTGCGGCTGCAAGGAGGTCGCCATAGACGGCCCTTGCTCTGGCAGAGCCCTTGGTTACTTCTTCTCTGCGAATAGGCCTGGAGTCTGCGAATACGGTCATTCTGCCTGTCGTTAAATCATACTCCGCACCGCTGTAGGGTGCATCTGCGTGGTAGCCCATCTGGGTCAGCAGCTTCTGGAAAATCATGCAAGCTCCATCATCGCCGTGATTGACAAACACCACCTGAGGTTTTTCTTTGAACCCTGCAAGCCATCTGAGGAGGCCTGCCTGGTCTGCGTGACCGCTGGTGCCGTGGAGGGCAGCGATCTCCGCATTGACAGTAATATCCTCGCTGAACAGACGGACATACTGTGCGCCGTCCTGAAGCTTTCTGCCGAGAGATCCCTCCGCCTGATAGCCCACAAAGAGGATAGTGTTTTCCTCGCCCCAAAGGTTATGCTTGAGGTGGTGGCGAATACGGCCTGCTTCACACATACCGCTGGCAGAAAGGATCACCTTTGGTCGCTTATCAAAGTTGATCTGCTTGGATTCGTCACTGGTTACCGACAGGCAGATATCGTCAAACCATATGGGATTGATACCTTGCTTGACAAGCGCTGCCGTTTCTTCATCGAAGCAACTTTGATCGCATTGCAGGAAGATACCTGTGGCTTCCACTGCCAGAGGACTATCCACATAGACCGGGAATCCGTCGTGACCGCTGACCATTCCTTCCTGCTTGATCTGTCGGATGGCATAGAGCATTTCCTGGGTCCTTCCTACCGCAAAGGACGGGATCACCACATTGCCGCCCCGGTCAAGGGTGCGCTGAACAATCTCAGCCAACTCGCCAACGGTATTGCAGGGCTTTTCGTGGAGACGGTTGCCGTAGGTAGATTCCAAAACAAGATAGTCTGTTTCTTCCACCGGCAGAGGATCTTTGATTAACGGCTGGTTAATATTACCCACATCACCGGAAAAAACAATTTTTTTGGTAATACCATCTTCCGTCAGCCACAGCTCTATGCAGGCAGAGCCCAGCAGGTGTCCAATGTCCGAAAAACGAACTACGATACCTTCTTCTGCCTGGATCACCTGACCGTATTCACAAGGACGGAAACGGGAGATCGCCCCAACGGCATCTGCCATAGTATAGACCGGCACTACCAGTTCGTCACCGGCACGCTGGGCTTTTCGGTTCTGCCACTCCGCTTCCGACTCCTGGATATGGGCAGAATCCCGCAGCATAATGGCACACAGGTTGGCAGTGGTTTGGGTCGTGTAAATTGTGCCCCGGAAACCATCCTTATAGAGCTTAGGGAGCATACCGGAGTGGTCGATATGGGCATGGGTCAGAAAAACTGCCTCGATCTCTCCGGCCGGCACCGGTATGGGCACATTTTTAAATACATCCACGCCCTGTTCCATGCCACAGTCCACCAGATAGCGCTTTCCACCCACTTCCAGCAGGGTACAGCTTCCCGTGACCTCATGGGTCGCACCAATGAATGTTATTTTCATACAGAACACCTCCCTGTTAAAATCATACGCTTTCTAAGCATATTA
>JAZOBL010000053.1:0-7327 GCA_045595945.1 Faecousia sp. | reverse complement strand
GGCAGAAGCAGTAGGGCCAGAGCACCAATGTTTCCGGGCTTTCCTGCAGCTCCAGCACGATGCTGCTGTCGTTGTGGAATACCGGCGTATGCTCCAAATTCCGGGCAAAGCCGTGCTGACGGCTGCCGTCGTAGTCCTTGCCGTTCACGGTGATGATGCCGTTTTTTACCTTGCCGGCGTAGGGAAAGAGGATGGGTGCGTGGTAGCCCCACACAGCAGGATCTGCCTGCCAGATGTGCTCTGTGCCATCGTCTTTGCGGAGGACGCTCTTTACCTGGGCACCGGAAGTGGTGACGGTAACCTTTAAATATTCGTTTTCAATGATCAGATCCATAATTTTTATCCTACCAGGCTTTTAATAATAAAGTAGAGCAGAACGATCAGACCCAGGCCGATGCGGTATACGCCGAACAGAGAGAAGCTGTGCTTGCGGACATATTCCATGAGGCCCTTGATCACCAGCAAACTCACGATAAAGCTGACGATGCAGCCGATGAGCAATACGGCGATCTCTGTTCCGGTGGCAGATACCCCGGAGAGCATGAATTTTAAGAGCTTCAGCGCGCTGGCGCCCAGCATGGTGGGGATGGCCAGGAAGAAGGAGAACTCCGCACCGGCGCTGCGGCCAACGCCCAGCAAAATTGCGCCCAAAATGGTGGAGCCGGAACGGGATGTGCCAGGGATCAGGGATAGGCACTGGAAGCAGCCGATGAGGATCGCTGTGCGGTAGTCGATCTCGTACACATTTTTGATCTTTGCTTTTCCCTTTTGCTGTCCTTCCACATAGATAAAGGCTGCGCCGTAGACGATCAGTGCAATGGCCACCACGATGTAATTATACAGATGGGCATCCATCCAATCGTCCAGTAACAGGCCGATAACCGCAGAGGGCAGTACGGCCACGATCACCTTGAGCCACAGCTGCCAGGTGTTTTTCTTCTGGATCTCGTTTTTCTTTGGAGAGAAGGGATTCAGCTTGTGGAAAAACAGCAATACAACCGCCGCGATAGCGCCCAGCTGGATCACCACCTGGAACATCTCATAAAATTCCGGGCTGACCTTCAGTTTAATGAACTCGTCCAGCAGGATCATGTGTCCGGTGGAAGAGACCGGTAACCACTCGGTGATACCTTCCACAATACCAAAGAGGATGGCTTTTAAGATCTCTAAAAATGTAGCCATATGTAACTCCTTTTCACGGTAATAATAATTAAATGATACAATGAAACAGGTGTATTTTCAAGGGAAATCTTGGCTGTTCACATTTTGCCTTGAAACTCTTAACAATTTATTCACTCCAAGGCGTGTATTCGTGTTATAATAAGGAAAAAAGAAGATTTATAGGAGGATGAACCTATGGCTGTTTCCGTATTGGTAGTAGAAGACGACAAGAACATTCAAGAGCTGCTGCGGCTGTACCTTGAGAAGGAAGGCTATGCCGTCACCGTGGCTGATGACGGCGGCCAGGGCCTTGCCAAGTTCCGGTCCATCAAGCCGGATCTGGTGCTGCTGGATGTGATGATGCCGGTGATGGACGGCTGGGCGGTCTGCCGAGCCATCCGTGCCGAGGGCAGCACCCCGGTGATCATGCTCACCGCCAAAGGCGAGCTGGACGATAAGGTGGCAGGCCTCAAGGCCGGTGCGGATGACTATGTCACCAAACCTTTTGAAATGAAAGAGCTGCTGGCCCGGATCGAGGCAGTGCTCCGCCGTACCGGCTCCGGCAGCAACCAGCAGGCCGCCCGGCGGCTGACCTTCGACAAGCTGGTCATCGATATGGACGCTTTCGAGCTGACGGTGGACGGCAAGAAGGTGGACACACCTCCCAAGGAGATGGAGCTGCTGTTCTACCTTGCCTCCTCTCCCAACCGGGTCTACACCCGCAATCAGCTGCTGGATGAGGTGTGGGGCTTCGACTACTTCGGAGACTCCCGGACGGTGGATGTTCATGTGAAGCGGTTAAGAGAAAAATTGGAAGGGGTCTCCCCCAATTGGAGTGTCAAAACCGTGTGGGGCGTTGGGTACAAGTTCGAAGTTCTTTGATGTATACAGTATGTTTTCACCGTCGTGAAGCGACACCGCAATTGTGCACTTTTTGTTCTGTTTGAGGTAATATAACCATGAAAACAACCTTCAGCCGGATCTTTTTTCCCGCTGCCATGATCCTTCTGGCTACGCTTTTGGTGGTCGGTGCTGCTTTTCAGCTGCTGGTGAAGAATTTTCTGACCCGGGAGAGCCTGGAGGATCTGCGGGCCGATGGGGAAGTGGTCGCCCAGCTGGCCTCCGCCTATTTTACTGACAACACCATCTCCCCTCAAGATTTCTACGTGAATCTGTCCATCGCCACCCAGGTCAGCGGCGCCGATGCGGTGATCTGCGACGAGACCGGTAAGCTGGTGCTGTGCGCTAGCAAGCCCATGGGCTGTACCCATCAGGGCATGGTGATCGACGAAGCCTATCTGGATCAGGTGTTCTCTTCCGGCGGAGTGTCCGATGTGGGTCTTGTGGAGGGCCTTTATGAGGAATCCCGGTATGTGGTGGGCGTGCCCATCTACCATGCCGATGCCCACGTGCCGGTGGGGGTGGTGATCGTATCCACCCCGCTGACCCAGGTGCATACCCTGCTGGATAAGATGTCCGACATCTACCTGCTGGTATCGGTACTGGTGGTGCTGGCGGCGGTACTGGTCATGACCGTTCTGATCCGCCGGCAGAGTGAGCCGCTGAAGGATATGTCCAGAGCCGCCATAGACTTCGGACACGGCAACCTGGATGCCCGGGTCCCGGTGGAGCAGAGCAGTCCTCTGGAGGTGCAGGAGTTGGCCCTTGCCTTCAATAATATGGCGTCCTCTTTGCAGAAAAGCGAGTATCAGCGCCAGGAGTTTGTTGCCAATGTCTCCCATGAGCTGAAGACCCCCATGACCACCATCTCCGGCTATGTGGACGGTATGCTGGACGGCACCATCCCTCCGGAGCGCCAGTCCCATTATATGAAGCTGGTGTCTCAGGAGACCAAGCGCCTAAGCCGGCTGGTGCGGAGCATGCTGGACATCTCCCGGATGCAGGACGCCCAGCGCTTCTCCGAGGAGCAGCTGACCCAGTTTGACCTGTGCGAATGTGCCGGGCAGGTGCTGATCAGCTTTGAGCAAAAAATCGAAGAAAAACACCTGCAGGTGCAGGTGCATTTCCCGGAGCACAGCGTCTATACCCTTGCCAACCGGGATGCCATCACCCAGGTGTTTTATAATCTGACCGACAATGCGGTGAAGTTCTGTCCGTCGGGCGGAACCTTACGTCTTTCTATTTGGGAGGACGGCAGAAAGATCTATGCCTGCGTTGCCAACACCGGCGACACCATCCCTGCGGAGGAGCTGCCCCTGGTCTTTGACCGGTTCCACAAGCTGGATAAGAGCCGGGCCCAAAACCGGGACGGCTGGGGTCTGGGTCTGTACATCGTCAAGACCCTTGTCTGCCGCCACGGGGAGGATATCTCCGTCTCCAGCCAGGACGGCCAGACGGAATTTACCTTTACACTGCCCCTGGTAAACTGATCGTTTGAGGTATTGCATGGATAAAACCAATTGGACAAATGAATACCGGACCGGCCGGATGCGTCCCCGGAAAAACAGCAGCGGTCTTGTGGCGCTGCTGTTGATCGCGGTGATCTTTCTGGGCGGCATCGTCTCTGCCCTGAGCCTTTTGAACATCCGGCTGTTCCGGCAGGTACAGGAGTTGTCAGGCAAAGAGGACACTTCTCTTTCCTTCTACCGGGCAGGGGGGCAAACAGCTGCCGGGGAGGTGGCCGCGCCGGAGGCGCAGGTCACACCGGAATTGGCGCTGAGCTTTCAGGAGCTGTCTGCCCTCTATCAAAAAATGTACAACCTGCCCCAGGGTCTGTATATCACCCAGGTGGCAGACGGCGCGGATGCCGCCACCAAGGGCATTGTCCCCGGAGATGTGCTCACCGCCTTTGACGGAGCGGCTGTTCCTTCTCTGGACGCGCTCCAGAGCCTGCTCCAGACCCATAAGGCAGGCGATACGGTGCAGGTGCAGATCTTCCGGAACGGCCAGCTGTTCCTGTTCGATCTGACCATCGGCCAGGCTGGCAAATAGTAGCTATGTATCATACTTTCTCACGGTTGCGCAAATATGATACAATCCGGTTGCGGACGACCAATGGTCGCCCCTACGAGTACGCCTTTCCAAAGGAGCTTCCAAAGAGGGGAACGAACGGTGTGCCAATTGGTTGTATCGCTTAAATCGGTCCCCTCTTTGGTCGTGGGAAGGGTCCGGGAAACCTACGAAACGTTTCCCGGCGGCTCTTTGCATACTTTCTCAACCGTGAGAAAGTATGATACTGTTTTTTCGATAAAAGCCGGAACAAGGAAGTACCGCCGCCGGCAAGCAATGCACTGTTGGAGTTTATCAAAGGAGCGATCTATGGAACCCATTTATCGTCAGATTTTTACCGTTACCGAGCCTCAGGCAGACCAATTCGGTCGTGCCAAGCCCTCGGCTCTGCTGTATTTCATTCAGGAGGCCGCCGGCCGCCACTCCAGCCTGATGGCGCTGGATTGGGAGAGCCTTTCCAAGCAGCATCTGTTCTGGGCCATCACCCGCAATAAGGTGCAGGTGACCCGCCTGCCTGTGTTGGGGCAGACCATCACCGTGGAGACCTGGCCTATGCCCACCACCCGGGTGGCATACCCCCGGTCCGTGGTGGCCTACGACCAACAGGGCAATGAACTGTTCCGCTCCATTAGCCTCTGGGTGCTGATGGACACCCGCACCCGGGCCATGATCCTGCCTGGTAAGAGTGGGGTGGTGGTGGACGGTACTCTCACCGGTAACGAGCTGACTGTACCCCATTCCCTGATCCCCCATCCCATGGAGCTGGTAGTGCAAAGGACCGTAGGCTACACCCAGCTGGACCGAAACGGCCACATGAACAACACCTGTTATCTGGACTGGGTGCTGGATCTGCTGCCCAGTGACTTCCATCAGCTGCATCCGGTGCAGGAATTCACCCTGTGCTACCTGTCGGAGGCCCGGGAAGCAGAGCAGCTCGATCTGCACTGGGAGCTGACCGACGGCCCTGCGCTGACGGTGGATGCCCACCGCGCAGGGACAGCTTCCCACCGGGGAAAGGACAGAGTTTTCTCTGCGGAGCTTCTCTTTGAATAGTTATTCTGTAAACCAAATCAGCAATTCCTCCCCATGTGAAAAAAACGGCTAATTTTCGGCATGACCCCTGCAAATCCCGGATTTGCAGGGGTTTTTCTCGTTCTACCTGTGGAAAAGTCTGTGGAGAATGTGGATAACTGCACCCCCTCACCTTCGTGCAATTTTTCATAATTTTACAGTTATGTCAATCGGATTTCTGTTCCCGACCCGTTTCTTTTTGTCACCGATTTTGCGGGTTTCTGTTATTATTTTGGACACCGGTTTTCCAGCTGTCTCTTAAACGACTTTTTTCCGGAAGAAACCAAAAAATAATCTTGTTTTTTGGGAAAATAATGGTGGACTTTTTGAGGTCTGTATGTTATGATGTATTCGGTGGAAGTTGGATTTTATCATCGCTTCCGCTGAAAATACTTGTAAATGAGCGGCTTGACCGCATATCATTTTTAGGAGGAAACATACATGCAAATCAACCTTGAAAAGTACGGCATTACCGGCACTACCGAGATTGTCTACAATCCTACTTACGAGCAGCTGTTTGAAGCTGAAATGGACCCCACTCTGGAGGGCTTCGACAAGGGTCAGCTCACCGAGCTGGGCGCCGTGAACGTAATGACCGGCGTTTACACCGGCCGTTCCCCCAAAGACAAGTTCATCGTTATGGACGAGAACTCCAAGGACACCGTGTGGTGGACCTCTCCTGAGTTCCCCAATGATAACAAGCCCGCTTCTCAGGAAGCCTGGGCCGCTTGCAAGGAGCTGGCTCTGAAGCAGCTGTCCGGCCCCAAGAAGCTGTATGTGATGGACCTGTTCTGCGGCACCAACCCCGACTCCCGCATGGCTATCCGCTTCATCGTGGAAGTAGCATGGCAGGCACACTTTGTTAAGAACATGTTCATCAACCCCACCGAGGAAGAGCTGAAGAACTTCGAGCCCAACTTCGTGATCTACAACGCCTCCAAGGCCAAGGTTGAAAATTACAAGGAGCTGGGTCTGAACTCCGAGACCGCTGTTCTGTTCAACATCACCTCCCGGGAGCAGGTCATCCTGAACACCTGGTACGGCGGCGAGATGAAGAAGGGTATGTTCTCTATGATGAACTACTTCCTGCCCCTGAACGGTATGGCTTCCATGCACTGCTCCGCCAACACCGATATGGACGGCAAGAACACCGCTCTGTTCTTCGGTCTGTCCGGCACCGGCAAGACCACCCTGTCCACTGACCCCAAGCGTCTGCTGATCGGTGACGACGAGCACGGCTGGGACGATAACGGCGTGTTCAACTTCGAAGGCGGCTGCTATGCCAAGGTCATCAACCTGGATGCCGAGTCCGAGCCCGACATCTACAACGCCATCAAGCGCAACGCTCTGCTGGAGAATGTAACCGTGGACGAGAACGGCAAGTGCAACTTTGCTGACGGCTCCGTTACCGAGAACACCCGTGTTTCCTACCCCATCAATCACATTGAGAAGATCGTTCGCCCCGTGTCCGCAGGCCCCGATGCCAAGAATGTCATCTTCCTGTCTGCCGACGCCTTCGGCGTTCTGCCTCCCGTCTCCATCCTGGACGACGAGCAGGCTAAGTACTACTTCCTGTCCGGCTTCACTTCCAAGCTGGCCGGCACTGAGCGGGGCATTACCGAGCCCACCCCCACCTTCTCCGCCTGCTTCGGCGCAGCCTTCCTGGAGCTGCACCCCACCAAGTACGGTGAGGAGCTGGTGAAGAAGATGCAGAAGTCCGGCGCCAAGGCTTATCTGGTCAACACCGGCTGGAACGGCACCGGCAAGCGCATCTCCATTAAGGACACCCGCGGCATCATCGACGCCATTCTGGACGGTTCCATTCTGAAGGCTGAGACCAAGACCATTCCTTACTTCGGTCTGGAAGTTCCCACCGAGCTGCCCGGCGTGGACACCAACATTCTGGATCCCAGAGATACCTATGCTGACGCAGCACAGTGGGATGAGAAGGCAAAGGATCTGGCACAGCGCTTTGTGAAGAACTTTGTCAAGTACACCGGCAACGATGCCGGTAAGGCTCTGGTTGAGGCTGGCCCCAAGGTCTGATTCCTGTAATTGAATGAACAAAAAGAGCTTCCGCAGTTTCTGCGGAAGCTCTTTTTCTCTGTAAGGGGTATAAAATAGT
>JAZOBL010000052.1:0-11425 GCA_045595945.1 Faecousia sp. | reverse complement strand
AGCCTACTTTGACATTATGTATGGGGAAGGCATCAGTAAGTGGGGTGAACTGGTGGATCTGGCTGTGCAGATGGACATTGTCCAAAAAAGTGGCAGCTGGTTCTCCATGGGCGACGAACGGATCGGCCAGGGTAAGGACAGCGTGAAAGCATTCCTGCAGGCAAATCCGGATGTGGCAGAAACTGTGGAGGCCCAGGTGCGTGAGAGGCTGATTGCCGGCGCGTCTTCCAGGACGCCTGCGAAGGCTGCTGAGCGCCCCATTACCATCAGCGCAGACGATTTCGATGATGAGGATTGAGTCTGTATCTGCCCAGCCCGATCGAGCTGGGCGATACAGGGTGTGCTTGGAAGACGGCAGTGTTCTGCGGCTTTATCGGCAAACGGTAGAGGATTTTGGCCTCTATGCCGGCAAAGAACTGGATGAAAAAGAACAAGGGAACCTTCTTGCTGCGGCGGGTAAAATGTCTGCCAAAATGCGGGCGGTGCGGATTATTTCAGCCAGCAGTGTCTCCAAGAGAGATCTGGAGCGCCGCCTTGTGCAAAAAGGGGAGAAGGCTGCCGATGCTCAGCAGGCTGTTGCCTGGATGGAGGAACTGAACCTTCTGGATGACCAAAAAACCGCCAGACAGGTGGTTGACCGGTGCATTGGGAAAGGTTATGGTCTTGCCCGTGCCAAGCAGGCGCTGTATGAAAAACGAATTCCCAAAGAGTACTGGGAAGAGGCTTTGGCGGAATATCCCGACCAAACCGAAAAGATACTGGAGTATCTACACTCCCGGCTGGGCGAGCAGTGGGAGGAAAAGGATCTGCGCCGGGCAACCGATAGTCTGCTGCGGCGGGGTCACAGCTATGGGGAGATCCGTAAGGCGCTGCAGATCTATGCAGAGGATGCAGATCTCCGGGAGGAACAGGAATGGCAAATGTAGGATTTATTTCCCTGGGCTGCGCCAAGAATCAGGTGGATTGCGAGCGCATGATGTACCGTGTCCAGGAGGCTGGATTCGGGGTGCAGGGAGATGTTATAGGGGCCGATGTGGTTGTGATCAACACCTGCGGCTTCATTGACTCAGCCAAAAGTGAGGCCATTGACTTTATTTTGCAAATGGCGCAGTTAAAAGAACAAGGCTTGATTGGTAAGATTTTAGTCACCGGCTGCCTGTCTCAGCGCTATCAGCAAGAGATCCTGCAGGAGATGCCGGAAGTTGACGGCATTCTTGGCACCGGCAGTTATACGGAAGTTGTACCCGCTATTGAAAAGCTGCTGGATGGGGACCAGGTTGCGGATTTCGGCTCTATCGATGCTCCTGAGCAGGAGACCGGACGAATCCTCACCACTCCGGAGCACTATGCTTATATTAAAATTGCAGAGGGTTGCGATAACCGCTGCAGCTACTGCATTATTCCGTATCTGCGGGGTAAATTCCGCAGCCGCTCTATGGATGATGTGCTCTATGAAGCGCGACTGTTGGCTGCCGGTGGCGTCAAGGAACTGATCGTAGTGGCCCAGGATACCAGCCGCTACGGCACGGACCTGCCCGGTCACAAGCGCCTGCTGCCGGAACTGCTGCGGCAGCTTTGCCGGATCGAAGGATTCCGGTGGATCCGGGTGCATTATGTGTATCCGGATGAGATTGACGATGAACTGATCGCGGTTATGGCACAGGAGGAGAAGATCGTCAAATACCTGGATATTCCGATCCAGCATTGCAACAGTAATATCCTGAAGCTCATGAACCGCCGTGGTGACGGCCCGTTCCTGCGGGAGCTGTTTGCCAAGCTCCGGCAGCAGATCCCCGGGATCGTACTGCGTACCAGTGTGATCACCGGACTGCCCGGCGAAGGGGAGGAGGAGTTCCGGGAGCTGTGCGAGTTTCTGGAGGAGCAGCGTCTGGAGCGGGTGGGTGCATTCCCGTTCTCTCCGGAGGAAGGCACTCCCGCCGCGGAAATGGAATTCCCCGACAGTGATGTGGCCCAGCGGCGGGCCCAGAAGGTGGAGATCCTCCAGTCCCGGATTATGGATGAATATAATGCATCCATGCTCGGTAAGACGGTGGAGGTTCTGGTGGATGGCTTCGATGAAGAGATGGAGCAGTTCTACGGACGTACCTATGCAGACTCTCCCGAGATCGACGGCCGCGTTTGGATCGCCTCCCAAGAGGCGCTTTCAGAAGGCACATTTGTACAAGTATGCATTGACGGTGTGACAGACGGTGATCTGTCCGGTTATTTACTGGAGGAATCAAAATGACCCTTGCAAGTAAAATTACGCTGATACGCGTTGCATTTATCCCGCTTTACATGGTGTTTATGTACTTAAGTGGAGGAGAACCCGGCCTGTGGATGTGGCTGAGTCTTTTGGTGTTTATCGTGGCCAGCATGACCGACTATGTGGACGGACAAATCGCCCGCCGCTTTAATCAGGTCAGCGATTTCGGTAAGTTTTTAGACCCTTTGGCAGATAAGCTGCTAACCATTGCGGCTATGACTATGTTCTGTGAGTGGGGTATGATGTCCGCCTGGGCGCTGATGTTGGTGCTCACCCGTGAGTTTGCAGTAACCGGTCTCCGTCTGGTGGCTGTGGGCAAGGGAAAGGTGATTGCTGCCGGATGGAGTGGAAAAGTGAAGACTGCCAGCACCATGATCGGTCTGTGCGTGCTGATGGCATTTCCTACTATCGGGTGGATCGCACCGGTTGTCAATGGCGTGATCATCGTGACAACCGTCTATTCCGGTATCGAGTATTTTGTACAGAACTGGAACTGCCTTTGGGATAAATAATCCGTATGCCGGTGCTAAGCACCGGCATACGTTGTGAAAGAGGTACTTATGAACGAAAAAGAAATAGGCGAGATTCGGCGCAGGGTACGCAGAGACCGTACCAATATGACCGAGATCTATTGCTGTTATGTAAATGGGAGCAAGGAGATCATCTCCGAGTTTAAGATGAGCACCGGAATTATGCCGGAAAATGAGGCAGAGCGTTACTTTGGCCTTATGAAGCGGACGCTGTCTGGCTCTATCGGTAAGAATCTGATCGACATTTGCTTCAAGACATCCCAGGTTGCAGACAGCCCGGAGCATAAGCTGCTGATGGATCTGCGGGCTTGCCGGCTGAAGGATCACTCACTGCGCAATACATTCTACCAAAAGATCATCGATACTGTCCGTTTTGATGAGGGATTCCTGATCCTCCTTGGCTGTGACAGCTATGATGTTCCGTTTAAGAGTAAGGACGACACTACCCAGGCGGATGCCTCCGGAGAGACCTATACCTACCTTCTGTGCAGCATCTGCCCAGTGAAAATGACAAAGCCCAACCTTCGCTATATTGCAGAGGAGAAGGCGTTTCACGATGGGGGAATTGCCCATGTGCCCGGCCCTCCGGAGATGGGATTTCTGTTCCCGGCGTTCGACAGCCGGGCAACCAATATCTACAATGCGCTGTTTTACACCAGAAGCGCTAAGGAAAGCCACCAGGATTTGATAGACGCTCTGTTTTGCGTTAAGATGCCCCAACCTGCCGAGACACAAAAAAAGTCCTTTGAGGCGCTCCTTGGGTCTACATTGGGAAAGGAATGCAGCTTGGAAGTAATGCAGACAGTCCATGAGCAGATCTGCCAGAGTATTGACCTGCATAAGGAAAGTAGGGTGGCAGACCCATTGCTGATCTCCAAGGAACAAGTAAAGGGCGTGCTGGAGGGCTGTGGCATTGCCGACAACACCTTAAGTAAGTTCAGCGTGGAGTATGATGAAACCTTTGGTTTCGAGGCGCAGCTGCATCCGAAAAACATTATCAACAACAGGCGCTTTGTGATTACCACGCCGGATGTTGCCATCCAGGTTGCACCGGAGCGCAGTGACCTCATTGAAACCCGCATAATCGGCGGGGTAAAGTATATACTTATCAATGCAGAGGAAAATGTGGAAGTCAACGGTGTTCCCATTTGTATCCGGGAACCTAATAGGGAAGAATAATATAAGCAGGCACCGGAACGGTGCCTGCTTATGTTATTTGCTGTTTTTAATGAGATCAATAATGATTTGCGCACAGGTCTCAATTCCCAGCTTGCTGCTGTCCAGACAGATGTCATAGTTATGCGCCTGCCCCCAGTTTCTGCCGGTATAATGCTGATAATTCACCTTACGCCGTTTATCCTTCTCATTCAGCCGGGCCTGAGGAGTCTTTTCAGACTCGCCGTACAACCGCACGATCCGGTCAGCCCGGAATTCCTTATCTGCATGGATAAAGGCGTGGAGACAATCTGCACGATCCTTCAGAATATAGTCGGCGTTTCTTCCCACGATTACGCAAGGGCCTTGCTCTGCCAACTGTAGAATCACACTGCATTGGATGTTCCAGAGGAAATCTGCTGTGGACAATCCATTCATCACACCGGGTACGCCCTGTGGCGCAAAAGCATAGGAGAACAAGCTCTTACCCGGGGAGTGCTCCCCATGTTCTTCTACAAATTTAGGTGCAAAGCCGGATTCCAGCGCCACCTGATCTACCAGCTCTTTGTCATAAAAGGGAATGTTCAGCGCATTTGCCACTTCGCGGCCGATGGTTCTGCCACCGCTGCCAAATTCCCGGCTGATGGTGATGATTTTCTTTTCCACAGAGATCCCTCCTATAATTTTACTACTATCATTATAGTTATTACACACAAAAAAGTCAAACAAACATTACAGCATTTTGCGTAAATTGGGCAAAGAAAAGCCGGCAGGATTCCTGCCGGCTATACTTATTTGATTTTAATACCACAGATCAGCTGACCACGGGTGCCCACTACCAGGGTATCTTCATACACAGCAGGGGACGCCTCTATATTAGAACCCAGGCTGATTTTGTTGCAGACCGTGCCCTCTGCATCCAGAAGCTCCATGTTGCCTACGGAGTCGCACACAACAATATGCGCTGTGCCATCGTTATTATAGACTGCCAAGGGAGAGCTCCATGCGTAGAAGTCCATATATTTCTCCCACACGATCTCACCGGTTTCAGTATCAAAGGCTACCAGCTTGCCGTCACCGGCATTAGGCGTACGGGCGATGGTGTAGAGGATCAGACCCTCCAGTTCAGTACCGGGTTTGCCCAGCAAAGGCGTGGATTGTACGCCGCCGGATACACCGTCCACAGTGTAACAATCAAAGCGGTGTTCCCAGATAATCTCGCCGGTTTTGGCATCCAGCTTGTAGATGCAGATGTAGCCTGCACCTCCGCTGTTGGTCCAGTGGAGGGAAGGCGCTGTGTAGATAGCGCCGCCGTCCAGGCCGTTCCATTCAAACACAGGGGTAGAGTTGGAATCATCCCGGGTGTCCTGCGCCCATACCAGTTCCATGGTGTTCAAATCTACGCAGAAGAACATGCCGCCGTTTTCGGAAATGTACAGATACCGGTCAACGATCACTGCGCTGGGCTCGTAGCCGATCCAATACGCGCCGGAGCTGGAGCGGGAAGTGTAGTAGCGGGTCTTGACCGTATCCTCCGGTGCCATAGTCAAGGTGCCGGCGGCTTTGTCATAAACGGTGTTCAGCTTCATTGTATACAAAATACCGCTTTCACCGGGCCAGATCAGTGTGTCGGATTCAGCGTCAATCAGGGGTGATGAGTCAAATGCCACCCAATCCCGCTGGCAGAAGGAATCATTGCCGCTGTATTCCATAAGGATACTGCCGTCAATCAGGCTGACGATATAGAATCTGGGAGCCTTGCCGCTCATATAGTCACCGGAACCAACATACATGATCGGATACCCACGGGGATCCAGGGAGCCTGCGCCCTTAAAGTTCATACCCAGATTCAGGGGATCCCGGGTGTAAGAGCCGTCTTCCAGATCATAGAAATAAACAAAGCCATCCAGGGTGGCGTAGATCACCTCAACCAGCCCATCTTTTGCCTGCTTTGAGGCATACATGTTCATAATGGACTTGGTGTCCTTGTCCCACTGTACCATCAGAGGCTGACCGGTCCAGCCGCTGCCGGGCCAGCCGTTGAGAGAACCGATCTGCTTAGACCAGATCTGCTCCAGTGTCTGTTCGGTTACATTGGCTGTGCCATAAACGGCGCTGTTGCGGTGGTTGTTACCTCGGAAGGTGGCAATACCCGGCAGGGCAAAGTAGTCTTCCGGCGCACCGAAGGAAATGGACTCTTCCCGCTGGAAGGTATCCACAATGGTACCCTCAGCGATAATATCCCAGCGAATTTCCCAATTCTCCGGATTACTGGAATCGGTATGCAT
This sequence comes from Faecousia sp., assembly GCA_045595945.1. Classification (GTDB taxonomy): domain Bacteria; phylum Bacillota; class Clostridia; order Oscillospirales; family Oscillospiraceae; genus Faecousia. The sequence continues at coordinate 5,186 of JAZOBL010000052.1, read as the reverse complement.
AGGTGTGTAGGTGGGCTCCGGTTGAGTTTCCACAGGGGCCGTGGTCTCATCCGGTTGGGTATCTTCAGTACCGGTGGATTCGTCCGGCTCTAAGGCAGTATTCTCTGTAGAGGAACTGTGACTCGGTTGGGAATCTGCGGCGGCCAGATCATGACGTACCTGACGATACCGGATAAAACAAAATAAGGTACATACAAAAACCAATACTGTTGCCAAATACATGAAAGAAAGGATCATGTTGTGGGTCTTGCGGGTGCCTCGGGAGGTCTTCACCCGGGCGCTGATCTGCGGAAATACAACGCAGCTGGCCAGCAGGATTGCCAGTATGGCAACCATCAGGATGAGTGCGGGCTTCATCTGCTGATAACGTATGCTCAGCGCCTGGGCGCTGACCAAAAGAGACAGGCTCATATGTAGTCACTCCTGAACATAAATTCTTGAAATATTATAGCACCATTGACAGCCGGACGCAAGATATATCGAAAAAACCCAGAAGAATTTTCCATAGTTTGAAAATCTGCAAAAATATGATATACTGATTATATTCTTGTAAACAGGAGCGTTTTATGGATACATTGATCACAGCCCTTGCTCTGGAGCTGGGGCAAAGGGAAGCCTATGTAGAGAATGTGGTGACCCTTTTGGATGAGGGCAACACCATTCCTTTTATTGCCCGCTACCGGAAGGAACTGCACGGCAGCATGGACGATACAACCCTGCGGAATCTGGAGACCCGCTTGCACTATCTCCGCAATTTGCAAGAGCGCAAAGAGGAGATTATCAAAGCCATTGCGTCCCAGGGCAAGCTAACAGAGGAACTGGCAGAAGCTATTGAAGCGGCTGCTACTTTGGCAGAGGCAGAGGACTTGTACCGACCCTATAAGCAAAAACGCCGCACCCGGGCAACCGTAGCGAAGGAAAAAGGGTTAGAACCTTTGGCGTTGGCGATTTATGAACAGACCGGGGAAGATCCAGCCAAATTGGCAGAGGCATACATCAATCCCGACCTGGGCGTCGAAACCTTGGAGGATGCCCTTGCAGGCGCATCCGATATTATCGCGGAGATGATCTCTGACGACCCGGAGATCCGCAAGGCGCTCCGGGAAAAGATGCAACGACAGGCCGTGCTGACCGTGCAGGCAGTCGATCCGGAAAAGGAGAGCGTCTATCAGCTGTACTATCAGTTTTCTACCCCTGTGAGTCGGCTGCAAAACCACCAGATCCTAGCTATCAACCGGGGCGAGAAGGAAGGCTTTTTGAAGGTCTCTGCAGCCCTTCCGGGACTGGAGGGACAGGCGTTGGTATGCAGGAAAGCACTGAAACCCACCATGTGGGTCAGTAGCTTTGTAAAAGCCGCCGCAGAGGATGCCTATGACCGGTTGATCGCTCCCAGTGTAGAACGGGAGTTGCGAAATACCCTGACTGACCGTGCAGCAGAGTCTGCCATCTCCAATTTTGCCCTGAATTTGAAGCCTTTGCTGATGCAGCGCCCTGTAAAGGGTTTTGTGACTATGGGACTTGACCCCGGATACCGCAACGGCTGTAAGGTGGCGGTTGTGGACGGTACCGGCAGAGTCTTGGATACCAATGTGGTCTATCCCACCTTTTCCCAGCGGAAAAAGGAGGAGGCTATCGAGATTCTGTCCCGGATGATCCACAAGTACAATGTCAAGCATATCGCCATCGGCAACGGTACTGCCTCCCGGGAAACAGAGGCCATGACTGTAGAGATGATCAGAAAGCTCCCCGAAGTCAGCTATATGATCGTCAATGAGGCGGGCGCATCCGTATATTCCGCATCCAAGCTGGCAGCAGAAGAATTTCCGGAATTTGATGTGAACCTGCGCTCTGCGGTGTCCATCGCCCGCCGGCTCCAGGACCCTCTGGCAGAGCTGGTGAAGATCGATCCCAAGGCCATCGGCGTGGGACAGTATCAGCACGATTGCCCCCAGAAGCGGCTGGATGAGGCACTGGGCGCGGTTGTGGAGAATTGTGTCAATGCGGTGGGCGTGGATATCAACACAGCCTCTATGAGCCTGCTGCAGCAGGTGTCGGGTCTGAACACCACCACTGCCAGGAATGTGGTTGCCTACCGGGAGGAAAACGGTGCTTTTACAGCCAGAAGTCAACTGAAGAAAGTACCCAAACTTGGACCTAAAGCTTACCAGCAATGCGCCGGCTTCCTGCGTGTGCCGGAGAGCAAAGAAATTTTGGACAATACCGGCGTCCATCCGGAAGCCTATGAGGCGGCGCAAACCCTGCTGACATTGTGTGGTTACGATAAAAAGGATGTGGCATCCGGTAATATCGCGGAGCTGCAGAGCCGCTTCGAGACTCTGGGTAAAGAGAATGCCGCTGCCCGCTGTGGTGTGGGCGTACCAACTTTGGAGGATGTGGTCAAGGAACTGATGAAGCCGGGCCGTGATCCCCGGGATGATCTGCCTGCGCCGATCCTCCGTACGGATGTTCTGGAGATGAAGGATCTGAAACCCGGCATGGTGCTTTCCGGTACTGTGCGGAATGTGATCGACTTCGGCGTGTTTGTTGACATCGGCGTCCATCAGGATGGCCTTGTGCATATCTCCCAGGTTTGTAACCGAAAGCTCCGCCACCCCTCGGAAGTAGTGCAGGTGGGCGATGTGGTAAAGGTTTGTGTTCTAGAAGTGGACGAAAAGCGCAAGCGTATAGGCCTGACTATGAAGAACCTGCCCAAAGAAACCTAATAAAAAGCTCTGTTGCCAGCAGGCAACAGAGCTTTTTGTATGTACCGTTAAGGATTTATCATTCTGCCTGATAGACGATCTTGCCGTCTACGATGGTGATGTAGGCTTCACCGCCAATGGTGGTCAGAGGGTCAGCAGTCCAAATGACAATATCGGCGTCTTTACCCACTTCCAGGCTGCCCACCCTGTTGCCGATACCGGTTTGACGGGCAGGGTTGATAGTAATGGCGCGCCAAGCCTCCTCAATGTCCAGACCTGCATTCACCGCAAGACCGGCGCACATAGGCAGGTACTGCAGAGGGATCACCGGGGCATCCGTGATGATGCTGATGGGAACACCGGCATTATGCAGCACAGCGGGGGTGGTAAAGCTCTTGTTGGATAGTTCGATTTTCGTCTTGCTGCCCAAACTGGGACCTACGAATGCGGGTCGTCCCTCCTTGGCCAGCTCCTCTGCAATCACAGCACCGTCGGTGCAGTGATCCAAGGTGATATCCACGCCAAACTCCTTGGCGATCCGGATGGAGGTCAGGATATCATCTGCCCGGTGCGCGTGAGCTTTCAGGGGGATTTCACCTTTCATAACAGGGATCATAGACTCCAGCTTCATATCGAAGGCAGGATTCTTGCCATTTTCTTTGTCTTCCAGATACCGCTGGGACCTAAACAGCAGTTCTCGCAGCAAGGAGGCAGTACCCATACGGGTCATTGGGCTCTTTTTGGCGCCCTGTCCGTAGCACCGCTTGGGGTTTTCTCCGAAGGCGCACTTCATAGCCAGAGGGGATTTGATGACCATATTGTCCACCCGGTTGCCGGTGAGCTTAATGGCAGCAAAGGTGCCGCCCACCACATTGGCGCTGCCGGGACCGGTGCAGGCAGAGGTGACACCGCCCCGAATGGCGTTACCAAAAGCCTCATCCTGGGGATTGATGGAATCGATCGCTCGCATCTGGGGAGTAAGGGGGTCTACGATCTCATTGTAGTCGTGACCCTCCCAGCCCATTGCCTCATTGTCAAGTCCAATGTGGCAGTGGGCATCCACACAGCCGGGTGTAACAAGTCTCCCCCCGGCATCGATTACTTCAGCACCTTGCGGGGCAGACAGGGAAGCGCCGATGGCGGCGATTTTTCCGTCATCGCCGATGAGGATACAGCCGTTTTCCAGTTCGTTACCCACCATGGGCTTAATATGTCCGTTTTGGATGAAAAGCATAATGATACTCTCCTTTGCATAAATCTGTGTTTATCATAACACAATATATTGGCTTTGCAAAGGTTTTCTTATCAATAACTTGACAATTGCCGAAAAGGGTGTATACTAGTGATAACAACCGAATAAACCGGTGAAACATTCGGATATGCAGTGTCAGAACCGAATGCGGAGGACTCTCTGGAGAACACATTCAATTGTGTGCCGAAGGTGCAAGGCGAAAGCTGAATCTCTCAGGCAAACGGACGGAGACGCCAATAGTGGCATTTGTGTGTTAAGACAGTCCTTTTTCCGGATTGTCTTTTTTGTTGCTATACTAGAGAAAGAAGGAACTTGATATGTACGGTAAGATTTTGAATTCCATTGGATTTGTATCTCAATACGATAACGAAGTTGCGGCAATGATGAGTCGGGAGCTGACCCGGCAGAACGATGGCTTGGAGCTGATTGCATCTGAAAACTTTGCCTCTCCTGCGGTGATTGCGGCTATGGGTTCTGTTCTGACCAATAAGTATGCTGAGGGTCTGCCCGGCAAGCGCTACTATGGCGGCTGTCAGTGTGTGGATGAGCTGGAGAGCCTTTGTATCCAGCGTGCCAAGGATCTGTTTGGCGCAGAGTTTGCCAACGTGCAGCCTCACTCCGGCGCCCAGGCCAATATGGCCGTTGAGGTGGCAATTCTGCAGCCTGGTGACACGATGATGGGTATGAGCCTAGCCAACGGCGGACACCTGTCCCACGGTAGTCCTGCCAACCTCTCCGGTAAGTACTACAATGTGATCTCCTACGATGTGAACCACGAAACTGGTCTGATTGATTATGATGAGATTCGGGATATGGCCAAGAAGAATCAGCCCAAGCTGATCATTGCCGGCGCATCTGCCTACCCCAGAGCCATTGATTTTAAGGTGTTTGCGGATATTGCCCACGAGGTGGGTGCAGTGTTGATGGTGGATATGGCTCACATCGCCGGACTGGTAGCCGGTGGTGCCCACCAGAATCCCGTTCCTTATGCGGATATTGTAACAACCACTACCCACAAGACACTCCGTGGCCCCCGTGGCGGCTTGATTCTGGCCAAGGAGGAATTTGCCAAGAAACTGAATTCAGCCGTGTTCCCCGGTACGCAGGGCGGTCCCTTGGAGCATGTGATCGCAGCCAAGGCGATCTGTTTTAAGGAAGCTATGGATCCCTCCTTTAAGACCTATGCGGCCAATATTGTCAGTAACGCCAAGGTGCTGGCAGAGGCCCTGCTG
>JAZOBL010000051.1:0-2922 GCA_045595945.1 Faecousia sp. | reverse complement strand
GGTGTGCTGATAGAAGGCTGCAATGGTTGGGAATACGAAGCAGAGGGAGAATTCTGCGATATCATTGATGCCATTATGCGTAACCCGGCTCAGCGACAAGCCGCAGGAGACCAAAGTGCGCAGATTGCATCCTCCTTTGATAAAAGTAACTTTGCGGAGAAAATCGAGGATATATACGAATCCATTGTGCCGTAGGATTACAGCCTGTGCAAGATAGCACAGGCTGTTTTTGTGACTAACAAGTAAAATATTCAATTCTATTTCAATCAATTGACACACATAAACGCCACTTGTAAGGTAATCCTACAAGTGGCGTTTTTCGATGACTGTCTGTGTGATTACATCTCCCAACTTCCTAACCAGTTTGCAAATGCGGAATAGAGCGTCTGCATTTCGGCTGTCAGTTCTTCGCCAATGGTAAGGGTGTATACCAGATCTTCTGTACCGAATTGTTCCAGGTACTTCTTTTCGGAAGTATAGTGCTCGTTTTCCAGTTCAGCCAACGCTTTCTGCGCTAACACTTCCGCACTGCGAACATTGGCAACCAGATCCGCAAAGGCGTTGGGATCAACTGCCTCAATTTTGGAAATAATACTGTCGAAATAGCCGTCTTTATAACCGTAATTATACTGTGCACCATCGGTAGTTATCAGGTAGACGGCATCTGTCGGGTACAGATAGTAGCCGGGAACAACGTTGCCGTTTTCATCCGTTCCGGAGTTGACATAGTAAGTATTCCACGCGCACAGGAAATTCACATAGTCATACATCCTGTAGATATCGCTGACAACATCGGTCTCCGCGATCTTCTGCCAAAGAGCCATATCCTCGGAAAGTTCGTCCGCCTGAATGATGGTATAGGTGGCATCTACGATCTTATAATTGAACTCATAGCCGTACATATCTGTGAAAGGCTTATCTTCACTTTCTGCTACCTCCAGTGTGCCAACGATCTTGATTGCCTGATTGGTAAAGCCAAAGCTTTCTCCCTTCTTGGGATACACCTCCATCGTATTGGACAGCTGGGATGTATTGGGCACGCAGAAGGGGCAGCTTTGGTATGGTAGGTTCATTAGAAACATAAACGAGCCATCCACCGGAGAACTGGTAGCCATATAACCGCTGATGGTAACTTGCTTCCCATCCAGGGTCTTCAAATAGTCATATCCGGAAGCCGCTTGAAAGCTCAGCTTGGTAGCCTCACCGCTTTGCGCTTGCTTGCAACCTGTGAAGGAGAATAACAGGGTCAGTACAAGACACACCGCGAATATTGTTTTCATTCTTTTCATAGGGTTACCTCAATCTGTGATGCCGTCTTTTTTTGACATGGAGAAGGTCCAGATCACGGTAGGCAGCACACTGATGATAAATACCGCAAGCAGAATCAAAAATTCCGCAGCGTAGACCTTGCTCATATTCAAAACCACGCCCATTGACTCCACATAGTCATTCATCAGCACCATACAGCCTCTGGACACAAAGAATGCCAAAATGACCGCACAAAGACCCATAATACCGTTCTGAATGACATACAGAAGATTGATTCGTTTCATGCTGATGCCAATCAGACGCATGAGGGATATTTCTTTTGCACTGTGATACATATTCAGCAGCGTAATGATGGAAATGATCATGATATTCATTACCAAAATGACGGCGCAAAGAACAAACACGATATACTTGGTATCATCCGCATCATTGAGCACATCCCGGACAACACTCATAGGCTCAATTGCCTGCAAGGTGGTGTTGTCGCCGTCGTCAGCGGTTATGATCTTTCCGTCATATTCTTCCACCAGCTGCATAGCAAAGCCGGGGTTTTTGGTATTTACCAGTACCGCGCAAACCGTTCCGTGGGTGTGATGGTGCTCCTCTGCACTGTTTTCTTCCTGCTCCCCATGCTCGTGCATTTCCCAAAGGGTTTTTAGCTGGGTGAACACAATATTATCATAGGAGGAGTGACTTTCTTTCAGAATGCCGACGATTGTGATTCCTTTTGTATGTAGGTCAGATCCGTTGGCCGAGTGACTTGTATAAATCACATCTCCCACTTCCAGAGAATTATATTTTGCAATATTGGAACCGACAACAGCCTGCAAAGTCTCATCGGCGGCGAACATTTCTCCCGCCCTCAGATCCTTGCTCTGCAAAAATGCCGGTGTTGTGCCAACGACTCCGTAGCCGTTATAATTATCTGCCATCGCAAAGGGGATCACCTGCGTGACCCGGGAATCCTGCTGCAGGGTGGTTACGATGCTGTAAGGGACCGTGCCCACAGGCTCATCGGTAAAATACATAGAATTCATAGCCAACTGGGTACTGCTTCCGGCAGGACCTACGATAGCAGAGTAATACCCGGCGTTATTGGTGATACCTTCGTCCACCTGGGTGGCTACATTAAATGCCAGTACTGCGATACCGGCAGAGATTACGATAGACAAAATGATCAATATGACCTGCGTCTTCTTGATGGCCATATTCTTCAGCGCAAATTTCAGCATATCAGCAGCCCTCCTTTTCAGAAGGAATGTCCTGCATACCGCCGGTCATTTCATTCATATCGATGACCTCGTCGAAGTATTTTGCCAGCCGGTCATCGTGGGTCACCGCGATCAGGGTCTTACCCTTGGAAACCTCCACCAGCTGCCGGATCACCTGCTCACCAATGGCGAAATTCAAATTGCCGGTGGGTTCGTCTGCCAGAATGATATCCGGTTTCTTTACCAACGCCCGGGCAATGGCAACTCTCTGCTTCTGACCGCCGGACAGGTGCTTGATCTTTGCGTTTTTCTTTTCATAGATATCCAGAGCTTTCAGTATCGAATCCAAACCGGAAACATCAATGCCTTCCAACCGAAGAATGCCGATGTTATCGGCAACGGTCATTTCGTTGATGAGCTTAAAATCCTGAAAAATGTATCC
>JAZOBL010000050.1:0-12285 GCA_045595945.1 Faecousia sp. | reverse complement strand
AAGAACGTGGAAGCCAAACGTGAAAAGCTGCTTGCAAAAAAAGATCGTTATCAAGAAATGTATGCCAATGATTTGATTACCATGTCTGAGCTGAAGGTAAAACTCGCTCGCGTTATGAACGAACTGAAAGCGGTTGACATGGATCTGGAGCATATTGAGCAGTCCACACGGATCATCAGCAATGCAGAAGATCTCATCCGCCAATATACTGAAGAAATCGTTCGTTTCTTGGAATTAGAGACTGTAACCAACATGGATATGCGCCGTGTCATCGATCATATTTCCGTGAACAAAGACGGTAATATTCGTGTTTCGCTGAAAAAGATAGAAGACCTGGTAAATGAGTGATCTTCCACATACCTATTTGGTGTCCGTGGTGGAGGTGCTGGATCCTATGGTGCTTAGCTCCAGGGTAGTGGATGTGTGCCATTGTCCCACGGAGTGTCCCCTGCAGCAGGTACCTCAGGGCATCCGGAATCTGTTCGAGGAGGAGCTGGTGCTCTCCGGGGAGAGTCGCCGGCTGCTGGTGACTCTGGGACAGTTCTCTATCATCCGGCTGGAGCGGGATGCCCAGCTGGTGGTGCCGGTGCTGGACTACAGCATCCCCACCAAGGAGTGCTGCGACAGCGCCGGCTGCGGGGAGGATCCTTGCGAGATGTTCTCCCGGATTCCCTTCCCGGAGCGGCAGTTTGCCCCCCGGGGCTGCGACAGGAACTGCGAAAAGGAACAGGACACCTGCGGCTACACAACCATTGGATGACAAAAGCCCCTGCCATTCGGCAGGGGCTTAATTTTTAGAGAATATCACTGCTGCATCAGCCGCTTGCGGGCGATGTTGATAGGGCCTTCGGTCATCCGGGTGATCCAGGACAGGCTCTTGCCACAGCCGTAGACCGCGCAGGAGGCAGGGTCGTCTGCCACATGGCAGGCAATGCCGGTGCGCTCGGACAGCAGCTGTGCCATACCGTAGATCTGGCTGCCGCCGCCGGTGAGAACGATGCCGCTGTCGGCAATATCGCCCACCAGCTCGGGAGAGGTGTCTTCCAGTACGGAGAGCACCTCGTCAGCGATCATCCGGGCGGGGCGCTGGAGCACCTCACAGATCTCGCTGGAGGTCAGGGTCAGCTCCCGGGGCATGCCGGTTTTATAATCCCGGCCGCGAACCACCATACTGGCATCCTCGCTGCGAGGATAGACAGAACCGATCTGGATTTTGGCGTCCTCTGCGGTGGCCTGGCCGATGATCACACCGTACTTCCGTCGGACATACCGGGCGATGGACTCATCGAAATGGTTGCCTGCCAGTTTCAGCGAGGAAGAGGTGGCAATGCCATTCATGGTCAGCACGGCGATATCCGTAGTGCCGCCGCCAATGTCCACTACCATGTGACCGGTAGGACCGCTGATGTCAAGGCCTGCGCCCAGCGCGGCGGCCAAAGGCTCTTCGATCAAATAGACACGGCGGGCACCGGCTTCAATGGCGGCGTTGATAAAGGCACGCTCCTCCATCTGGGTGACGCCGCAGGACACGGTCATTACCACACGGGGCTTGGGGGTGAACAGGGTAGACTTGCCTGTGTCCCGGAACAGCTTTTGCAGCAGCTTCACCGTCATATCGAAATCGGAGACCACGCCGTCCTTCAGCGGGTGCATGGCCAAGAGATTTCCGGGGGTACGGCCCATCATGTTCCGGGCAGCAGCACCGGTCTGGAGGATCTTGCCGGAGTTCTTGTCCAGAGCCACCACAGAGGGCTCCCGGGTGACAACGCCGCTGCCGTCCATGTAAATCAAAACATTGGATGTGCCCAGGTCTACGCCCAGGTCATGGGAAAACAGTTGTAATGCCATCGTTTTTCACCTACAAATCATTTGGTATCGTGACTGGCCGCAGCCATGGCGGCACAGATAACTTCCTTTGCACCGGCGGTGAGCAGGACTCTGGCGCACTCGGATACGGTAGCGCCGGTGGTGATGATATCATCCACCAAAAGGACCCGCTTTCCCCGGACGGCTTCCGGATCTAATGCCCGGTAAGCACCCAGTACATTGGCCCGCCTGCGGGAGACACCCTTCAGACCGGACTGGGGCGGGGTGTTGCGAATCTTCCGGAGAGTCGGCACAGCAGGGCGACCCAGCTCCGCGCCCAGGGCCTTGGCCAGCAATTCATCCTGGTCATACCCCCGGCGAAACCGCCGCAGGGGCCCAATGGGAACCCAGGTGAGCACATCGAAGTCCAAAAACGCCTCCCGCTCCAGCTTCATGGCAAGGAGCTTGCCGTAAGCAGAGGCATAGCTGCGCCGACCGGAAAACTTATACCGCAAAAGACTTTTTCTTGCATCATCCTTATAATACCACACAGCGGTCCATTCTGCAAGGAAAGAAAGATTGAATTTTGATTTTCCGAATTCCGGAGCATTGGCGCGGCAGACATGGCATAGATCGGTCTCGTCTTTGCTGAGGATACGCCGGCACAAAATGCATTTGGGCGGAAACAGAAGGGAGGCAATCTTGTAAAACACGCCTATACCTCCTTATGCTGCAGACGCAGTTTCAGTCCCGAGTACCGGCGGCCGGTTTTCGCATTTTGGGTCATGGTCAGCAGGGTCTGCTCCTGGCCTGCGATGATCAGCAGTTGCCGCGCCCTGGTAATGGCGGTGTAGAGAATACTGCGGCTGAGTAGATATGTTGATGCGTTCCAGGCAGACAGGACTACCGCCCGATATTCACTGCCCTGACTTTTGTGAACGGTCATAGCGTAGGCCAGCTCCAGCTCACCCAGCTGGGTAAAGTCATAGTCGGCCAGCCTGTCATCAAATTCCACCGTAACCAGCTCCGTCTGGCTGTCGATGGCGCGGATGATCCCCACATCTCCGTTAAACACCCCGGCGCCTACCTGGGAGCCGTCGCTCTTTTTCCAGAGCAGATCGTAGTTGTTGCGGATCTGCATGACCCGGTCTCCCTCCCGGAAAAGGATGTCACCGAAGGAACGCTCGTTTTTGGTGGGGGCAGGGGGGTTCAGGCTGGCCTGCAGCAGGCGGTTCAGGCAGACGGTGCCCGCAGGGCCTTTTTTGGTAGGACACAGCACTTGGATATGCTCCGGAGGGATGCCCATATTCTGGGGCAGGCGGGTGGCGCACAGACCTACAATGGTCTGGGCTACCTGTTCTTCCGAACGGCCGGGAAGGAAGAAAAAGTCACTTTTCACATTCTTCAGCTCCGGCATTTCGCCCCGGTTGACCCGGTGGGCGTTCATAACAATGAGGCTCTCCTGAGCCTGCCGGAAGATCTCCGTCAGCCGGACCACCGGCAGCATATTGCTGCGCAGCATATCCCGCAGAGGGAAGCCCGGCCCTACGGGAGGCAGCTGATCCGGATCGCCCACCAAAATCAGCCGGGCGTTGCCGGGGATAGCCTGTAGCAGGGAAGCCAGCAGCTGCACATCCACCATAGACATCTCATCCACGATCACTGCGTCGGCTTTCAGCGGGTCAGCTTCATCGTGGGTAAAAAACAGCTTTCCGGTGTGGGGATCGATCCCTGCACCCAGCAGCCGGTGGATGGTGGAGGCTTCTCGCCCGGTGACTTCCGCCAGCCGCTTGGCGGCACGGCCTGTGGGAGCGCACAGCAGGCAGGAAAGACCCATCTGGTCATACAGGGACAGAACACCCTGCAGCACGGTGGTCTTACCGGTGCCCGGGCCGCCGGTGATGATCAGCAAAGAGCCGGTGGCGGCCTCCTGCAATGCCAGCTCCTGCTGGTCAGAATACTCCAGGCCGCTGTTTTTGGCTGCCTGATGAAGTTTCTTGCTCAAAAACGCCGGAGCAGGGAGCCGGACAGTTCCATGCTCATAAAGTCTGCGGGCGCAATAGGTCTCTGCCCGGTACAGCTCCGGCAGGTACACGATATCGATGTCCGCCAGATGATCTCGCACCAGCCGCTCCGCCTCTGCCAGCCGGTCTATGGCGGCGTCTACAGTAGCTTCCCCCACGCTCAACAGCTGCGCAGTGGCGGCGAGTAGCTTATTCTCCGGCAGAAAGCTGTGCCCTGCGGACAGATTGTAACGCAGCTCAAACAGGATACCTGCATCCACTCGGCGGTTGTCATCCCCGGCCACACCCAGCTCCACGGCAAACCGATCCACCGCGCCAAAGGGGGCTTCCAGACCGTCATCCATCAGTAAGTATGGGTCATCATACAGCAGGTCGATGGCTGCCTCCCCGTAGAGCTTGTAGGTTTTCACCGCTAGCTCCGCAGGCAGATGGTGGAGGGTAAAGAATTCCATCAAATGCCGCATGCCCACCTGCAGGCGGAAGGCCTCTCCGATCTCCATGGCCTTCTTTTCGGAAATGCCGGGCACCTCGCTCAGCCGTTCCGGCTCCCGCTCCATCACCAGCAGAGTTTGATCGCCGAATCGGTCAACGATCCGGGCAGCCAGCCGGGGACCGATGCCCTTAATGCTCCGGCCGGACAGGTAGGAGAGGATCTCCATGGCGGTCTGAGGCATGAGCCGCTCCAGAAATTCCGCCTCGAACTGGCGGCCGTAGCTGCTGTGATTGCTCCACCGACCGGTGACCATCAGCCGCTCGCCTACAGATGGCAGCGGAATGGTGCCCACCACGGTCACATGCTGGGTATCTGCCAGCTGCAAGCGCAGCACCGCATAGCCGTTGTCATAGTTCTGAAAGACAACGGCGGAGATGGTGCCCTGTAAAATTTCCAATTCCTGCTGATTCAATACATTCTCTCCTGTTCTTTGCGGCATACTGCTAACAGTTTACTATATTTTTCGCCAATTGAAAAGGGCTTTTCGCAAAGGAAAGTCAACAAAGTAAAGAAACTGTAAATAAGGGAAAAATCACCTTGCATATTCCAGGGGATTTCGATATAATGTTATGCAATAAGATAGAATGGGAAGAATTGGTAAGGAGCGAAAAGACGATGAAGGAATTGTCTCTGCTGACCTGGCTGACCCAACTGGGTTTGTCCGTTGCTGTGCCGCTGGCAGGCTGTATTCTGCTGGCTGTCTGGCTGCGGGAGCGGTTCAGCCTGGGAGCTTGGGTGATCCTCTTGGGGGTGGCTCTGGGGCTTTATCTGGCGGCAGACGGTTTCCGGCGAAATTTGAAGCTCCTGCACCGGCTGAGCGCGGGTAAGAAACAAGACCCGCCGCCGGTTTCCTATAACGAACATGACTAATTAAGGGAGAACCCTATGGATCACAGAAAATTTGTATTGCGGCAGACCGGCATGGTAGTCATGGGTGAAGCCGTGGGTGTGGGTGCCATGCTGGGCATCTTTGCCCTGCTGGGGCGGTATGACAATACAGTGCTGCTGGGCGGTCTGGTTGGCGGTGTGATGACGGTGCTGAACTTTTTTGTGATGGCCATTACCGTGAACATCGCTGCGGACAAGGCAACAGAGCAGAATGTAAACGGCGGCAAGGCTACCATCAAAGCCTCCTATTTTGGGCGGATGGTGGTGCTGTTTGTGGTGCTCTTTGCTTTTGCGCGAAGCGGCCTGTGCAATCCAATCGCTCTGGTGGTGCCGCTGATCTTCTCCCGGTTCACTCTGACGGTGGCAGAATTTTTCAGAAGAAAGCCTGGTGACAAAGCTGCATGAATGTAAGTGTTGACGGCGCATTTGTCTATTTCACCATTCCCATATTCGGCGGGATTCCCATTACCCAGACCACGGTGTCTTCCTTTGTGGTGACCTTGCTCCTGGTGATCGCCTGTATCCGGCTGGGGAAGAATCTGCAGAGGCGACCCACCGGCGTGCAGGTGCTGGTGGAAAAGGGTGTGGGCATGATCTACAATCTGACCGTTTCCGCCATGGGACAGCACAATGCCCATTGGGCACCTTTTATGGGTACGCTTTTCCTAAGCAGTATCTGCGGCAGTCTCATCGGTATGACCGGCTTTTTGCGATCGGTAACGGCAGATTTAAGCTGCACTCTCGCCTGGGCTATTATGGTCACGGTGATCATTTGGTATAATAACATCAAGAGCAACGGCCTTGGCGGTTGGCTGAAGGGGTTCACAGAGCCCATCGTAGTCATGACCCCCATGAACGTGATATCAGAGATCGCGCAGCCCATTTCTATGGCCTTCCGTCACTTCGGCAATGTGGCTGGCGGCGGCGTGATCACTTCCATTATTTACACCGCATTTGCCTTGGTATCGGCACTGGTGCTGGACGCCATAGCCTCTGTAGGCTGGCTGATGGGTGTGATTTTGATGGCGGCAGGCATTGCCCTGTGGATCGTCAATTCCCGGAAAAAGAAAAAGCTAATTTGGAAACTGCTGGCAATTGTGAGCTTTGTATTAGGTTTGTTTGGCCTTTTGCAGGCGCTGAATGTACTGTCCGGTGTGCCGGTGCTGGCGCTGGGCGTCCCTGCGTTGCTGAGCGTGTATTTCGATGTATTTTCCGGCTTTGTGCAGGCCTTGGTATTTACCCTGCTCAGCATGGTGTATATTGCCGGCGCCTGTCCCCCTGCCCAGCAGGCAGAAGAACTTTGTGAATCATAAAATTAAGGATATCATTTACTTTTAGGAGGAAACAATTATGGAATTCAATGCGTATTTTTTGAAGGCTATGTGTGCTATCGGCGCGGGCCTGTGTATGGGCATCGGCGCCATCGGCCCTGCTATCGGTGAAGGTAATGCGGTCTCCCACGCCCTGGAAGGCATGGCCCGCCAGCCTGAAACTGCCGACAACCTGCGTACCAACATGATCCTGGGCTGTGCCATTACCGAGACCACCGGTATTTACGCCCTGCTGATCTCTTTCCTGATCCTGTTTGCAACCAACGTATAAGCTTCCCTCTATCTACAATTTCGGATAGAAAGGAGCGGAAATCGTGTTTGAAAGTTTTATCGGCGTCAATTTCTGGACGGCGCTGTTTGTGCTGCTGAACTTTTTGGTTCTGTTTTTCGTGGCAAAGAAGTTTCTGTTTTTGCCGGTAAAAAAGATGATCGACAGCCGCCAGCAGGAGATCGATGCCATGTACGCCGAAGCCGGCGCAGCCAAGGAAAACGCGCAGGCTTTACAAAAAGAGTATGAAGATCAGCTCTCCGTCGCCCGGGAAACCGGTGACCGGCTGGTGCAGGAGGCCACTGCTCGGGGACAGTCCCGGCAGGAGGAGATCCTCCGCCAGGCCAATCTGGAGGCAGAGAAGATCCGGGAAAAGGCTGCCGCGGACATCGCCCAGGAGAAAAAGAAGGCTCTCAACGACGCCAAGGACGAGATCTCCTCTCTGGCAATGGAGATCGCCGGCAAGGTGGTTGGGCGCAGCCTGAATGAAGAGGACCAGGCCCGTCTGGTG
This sequence comes from Faecousia sp., assembly GCA_045595945.1. Classification (GTDB taxonomy): domain Bacteria; phylum Bacillota; class Clostridia; order Oscillospirales; family Oscillospiraceae; genus Faecousia. The sequence continues at coordinate 4,964 of JAZOBL010000050.1, read as the reverse complement.
GACAGCTTCCTGGAAGAATTGGGTGAACAGGTATGACCCGGGTCGGTGTAGCGTATGCCCAGGGATTGTATACCCTGGCAAAGGAAGAGGGCTTGACCGAAACGATCCTGGAGGAGCTGGAGGTGCTGGGGCAGAGCTTTGCCCAGACACCGGAGTTTCTTCATCTGCTGGCTGCCCCCAATGTATCCAAGGCAGAGCGCACCGGGATCCTGGATGAGAGTTTCCGGGGGAAGGTGCAGCCTTATGTGCTGAATTTTTTGAAGATTTTGACGGAAAAGGGCTATATCCGCCACTTTTCCCATTGCTGTGATGCCTACCGGGAGCAGTACAATGCTGATCACGGCATTCTGGTGGTCAAGGCGGTCTCCGCCGTGGCCTTAAGCGATACCCAGAAACAGCAGCTGACCCGGAAACTGCAAACCATGACCGGAAAAACCGTAGAGCTAAGCTGCCGGATAGACCCGGCGGTGCTGGGCGGTATCCGGCTGGATTACGACGGCAAGCAGGTGGACGGCACGGTGAAAAGCCGGCTGGAATCCGTAAGAAACTTGCTGAAGAATACCGTACTTTGATTAGAGGGTAGGTAGAATATGGAATTACGACCCGAAGAAATTACAAAAATCATCCGCAGTCAGATCAAACACTACGAGAATAAGCTGCAGACCAGCGAAACCGGCGTGGTCATCCTGGTGGGTGACGGCATTGCCCGGGTCTCCGGACTGGAAAAGTGCATGGCAGGCGAGCTGGTGGAGTTTCCCAACGGCGCCTACGGCATGGCCCAGAATCTGGAGGAGGACACGGTCTCTGTTGTGATTCTAGGCTCTGACGGCGGCATCAAAGAAGGCGACACAGTGCGCCGCACCGGTAAGGTGGTGTCCGTTCCTGTGGGCAACGGGCTCATTGGACGGGTGGTCAATGCCCTGGGCGAGCCCATCGACGGCAAGGGACCTATCGCAGCCGAAGGCTACCGGCCTATTGAGTGCGCCGCCCCCGGAATCGTTGACAGAGAGCCGGTGAGCGTACCTCTGCAGACGGGCATTAAGGCCATCGACTCTATGATCCCTATCGGCAGAGGACAGCGGGAGCTGATCATCGGCGACCGGCAGACCGGCAAGACCACCATCGCCACCGATACCATCCTGAACCAGAAGGGCAAGGATGTGATCTGCATTTATGTGGCCATCGGTCAGAAGCGGTCCACTGTGGCCCAGATCGTGGAAGCTTTGACTCTGGGTGGCGCTATGGACTATACCATTGTGGTATCCTCCACCGCCTCGGAGCTGGCACCCATGCAGTACATTGCACCCTATACCGGCTGCAGCATGGGCGAACACTTTATGCACCAGGGCAAGGATGTGCTGGTGATCTATGATGACCTGAGCAAGCACGCAGTGGCATACCGCGCCATCTCCCTGCTGATCCGCCGTCCTCCCGGACGGGAGGCGTACCCCGGTGATGTGTTCTACCTGCACTCAAGACTCCTGGAGCGGGCAGCCCACATGAGCCAGGCCAAGGGCGGCGGCAGCTTGACGGCTCTGCCCATTATCGAGACCCAGGCCGGCGATGTGTCCGCTTATATCCCCACCAATGTGATCTCCATCACCGATGGTCAGATCTTTTTGGAGAGCGAGCTGTTTAATGCGGGCATTATGCCTGCGGTGAACCCTGGCATCTCCGTGTCCCGTGTAGGCGGCGCGGCACAGATCAAGGCCATGAAGAAGGTCTCGGGCTCATTGAAGCTGCTGTATTCCCAGTACCGGGAGCTGCAGAGCTTTGCCCAGTTTGGCTCTGACCTGGATGCAGACACCAAGGCGCGGCTTGCGCTGGGTGAACGGATCGTGGCGGTGCTGAAGCAGAAAAACAACGCTCCCGTGGATGTGACCCATCAGGTTTGTATTTTGTACGCGGTCACCGGCGGGTATCTGAATAATATTGAAGTTGCGCGGATTCCTGAGTTTGAGCAGCAGCTGCGGGAACTGATGGAGCGCCGGTATGAGGATGTGCTGACGGCCATCGGCACCACCGGCAAGCTGGAATCCGCCACAGAAGAACGCCTGAAAGCAGCTCTCGAGGAATTGTGCGCAGCTTTCGGCTAAGGAAGGGGGATCCACATGGCCGGCGTTTCTACCAAGGAAATCAAAAACCGCATCCGCAGTATGGAGTCCACCAGGCAGATCACCAAAGCCATGGAGATGGTGGCGTCCTCCAAGCTGCGCAAGGCGCAGGCGCAGGTGCTTGCCTCCCGCCCCTATTTTGAGACCCTGTATGCCGCCATCCACGATATCGCCGATGCCGGGCAGGATATGTCCTCCCCGTATCTGACGGCAAGGCCGGTGAAGAAGACCGCCTATGTGGTCATCGCCGGTGACAGAGGTCTGGCAGGAGGCTACAACAGCAATGTACTGAAACTGGTCATGGGCCAGATGGAGGGTAAGGACGCAGTGGTTCTGCCCATAGGTAAAAAGGCGGTGGACTACCTGAGCCACCACAATGTAAGCATGCTCACCGCGGATTACGCAGACGCGGAGGATATGACCCTGGGCGACTGCTTCTCCGTTGCCAAGCAGCTGTGCAAGCGCTTTTTGCAGGGGGAGTTGGACGAGATCCATGTGGTGTATACCAATTTCGTATCTGTCCTGTCCCAGAAGCCTTCGGCCCTGCGGCTGCTGCCGCTGATCCGGTATGATGTGGAAAAGACTGGGGCAAAAGGCAGCAATATCATCTATGAACCGGATATGGAAAGCGTCTTTGACGCCATCGTGCCGGAATATCTGGGCGGTGTGCTCTATGGCGCTCTGTGCGAGAGCCGCGCCTCCGAGCAGGCTGCCCGGCGGACCGCTATGGACTCCGCCACCTCCAATGCCGATGAGATGATCCAGCAGCTGGGTCTGCAGTTTAACCGGGCCCGGCAGGCGGCTATCACCCAGGAGATCACGGAGATCGTCGCCGGTTCGTAAGGTTTTCTATGAGAACGATATATTTCAACCGATAAGGAGTTGAATTCAATGGCTAACAATTTGGGAACTGTGATCCAGGTGGTGGGTCCTGTTCTGGATATTCGCTTTCCGGAGGAGCACCTGCCGGAACTGCTCACCGCGATCCATGTAAAGAACGGAGAGGATACCATCGTGGCAGAGGTAGCCCAGCACATTGGCGACAATGTGGTGCGCTGTATCGCCATGTCCTCCACAGACGGCCTGCAGCGGGGCGCTGCGGCAGAAGATACCGGCGCAGCCATTACCGTGCCCGTAGGCGAAAGCTGCCTGGGCCGGGTGTTCAATCTGCTGGGACAGCCCATCGACGGCGGGGAAGAACCCGCTGCTGCGGAGCGCTGGCCCATTCACAGACCTGCCCCGGATTACGACGCCCAGCAGACTACCACCGAGATTTTGGAAACAGGCATCAAGGTCATCGACCTGATCTGCCCCTACGCCAAGGGCGGTAAGATCGGCCTGTTTGGCGGCGCAGGCGTGGGTAAGACCGTGCTGATCCAGGAGCTGATCTACAACATCGCCACCGAGCACAACGGCTACTCTGTGTTCACCGGTGTGGGCGAGCGTACCCGTGAGGGTAACGACTTGTATCTGGAAATGACCGAGTCCGGCGTCATTAAGAAGACCGCCATGGTCTTCGGTCAGATGAACGAGCCTCCCGGAGCCCGTATGCGGGTGGGCCTGTCGGGACTTACCATGGCAGAGTATTTCCGGGATGTAAAGCACCAGGATGTGCTGCTGTTTATTGATAATATTTTCCGTTTCACCCAGGCCGGTTCTGAGGTGTCTGCGCTGCTGGGCCGTATGCCCTCCGCCGTTGGTTATCAGCCGACCCTGGCTACGGAAATGGGCGCTCTGCAGGAGCGGATCACCTCCACCAAGGACGGCTCTATTACCTCCGTCCAGGCGGACTATGTGCCTGCCGACGACTATACCGACCCGGCTCCCGCCACCACCTTTGCTCACCTGGATGCTACCACCGCTCTGGACCGTGGCATCGCCTCTTTGGGTATTTACCCTGCGGTTGACCCGCTGAATTCCTCCTCCCGGATCCTGACTCCCCAGGTGGTGGGCCAGGAGCACTACGATGTGGCCCGGAATGTGCAGCGGATCCTGCAGCGGTATAAGGAACTGCAGGACATCATCGCCATTATGGGTATGGACGAGCTGAGCGAAGAGGACAAGCTCACCGTCAGCCGAGCCAGAAAGGTGCAGCGTTTCCTGTCTCAGCCCTTCTCTGTGGCGGAGCAGTTCACCGGTTATGAGGGTAAGTATGTGCCGCTTAAGGAGACCGTACGGGGCTTTAAGGAGATCATTGAGGGTAAGCACGACCAGATCCCCGAATCCTGCTTCCTGTTCGCCGGCACCATTGACGATGTGGTTGCCAAGTGGAAGGGTGAAGTAAAATGAAGCCGTTTTCTTTGAAGATCGTCACCCCCGACGGCCTGCAGTATGACGGACAGGCAGAGGAACTGATCGTTCGCACGGTCAGCGGCGACCTGGGAATTATGGCCGGTCACATCAATTGCGTGGCACCTCTGGGGATGGGCGTGGCAACGATCCTGCTCGATGGAAGTAAGCGCTACGGTGCTTGCATCGGCGGTATGGTGTCCGTGATAGACGGTGCGGTGAAGCTGGTGCCTACCACCTTTGAGTGGGCAGATAAGATCGATGTTACCAGAGCGCAGGCTTCCGAACACCGTGCCCGGGAGATCCTGCAAAACACCGCCGCGGGCGATGTAGACATACGCCTGGCAGAGGCGCGGCTGAAACGGGCCTTGGTTCGCCAAAGCGCAGCCAAATATCAGTAATATAAAAAGGCACGATGCCTGCACCGAACCAGTAAAACTGGACAATAGACAAAAAGGCCCCCTGTGTAGGATAATAACTACACAGGGGGTATTGTTATGGAGAAACGAAAATACACACATCTGAAAGCCGTAGAGGGGCTTATATTGTCGATGCGACAGG
>JAZOBL010000049.1:0-20167 GCA_045595945.1 Faecousia sp. | reverse complement strand
CATTTTCCTTTATAAACGCCAAAGAAAATTATGGTATCGACCAGTGTTTGCACTGGTCGAAGCAACATGCCACCGGCATGTTGCACTGCTATGGGTTCGAATCCATCCTCAATACAAAAAGTCCAACACCAAAAGGTGTTGTACTTTTTGTGGCTGTTCCGAACCATTTAGATGCCATATGGCAATTCAAAATTTATCCTTATATGGAGTATTATTAAATCCTTTTGTTTGTAATGTGGAGACCATTTTATCTAAAACTAATTTACAAGTATGCACAAACCAGTTTTTCTTACCAAACCTCTTTACAATGGTTGGACTTAATGTATAGTAAATTTTGATGAATATTCTGCCAAAAATATTATTTGCGAGCATATTGTCACGGAATCTTCTCAGAACCCAAACTTCCGGACAATCATAGGAGCCATAAACACATGTAGCAACATAACATCCGTTGGAAGAATTTTCTCCTTTTTTAATTTCATATAGTTTTTGCTTAATCTCTTCGTCTGCTACATTTTCTATTTCGAATTCGATCATATTCAACAAATCATAATATACCGCCCTATCTTCTGCAAATTCAGCAAGAGATAACAATTTACCGGTATGCTTTATTCCATCTATTGGATTCGTTCCTTTTTCGCAATGGATCAAATCAATCGCCTTCAGAGCTTGTCTAGCAAACAACAAAGCCGAGCCATTTTTTAATTCCTTTGCAATATAATATATACTAAATGCATAGTAAAAAATTACTGTCTCCTCAGGACGGAGCATCATATAGCTCCAATGTTTATACCGAAAATGTTGAGCATCATATTTATAATTCTCAACCAATGTCTTAAGTATTCTTGCCTTATGTCTTGCTTCGTGTTTTGCATATGTTTCATCAATAATTGGCTGCAACTCTTCTTCGCTGTATCTATATTGAGTTACCTCAAGAAGTGTATCTAGTAAATATTTACGCAATTCATCTAAAACAAACAGCGGGTTATAATTAAATACATTTTTAATAAAGTCAACAGAAAAATTCCCCTCCGGCATCAAAGGGAATCTATCGAACTCTGTAACAATTTTATTGGCTCTGCGCACTAAAGCTTCGTAATCATTTATTTTATTCTGATTATCCATAATTCCTCCTAATTAACAGCGCACATTAAGATAATCATACCAATTATTCCAGCTATCTTCATAAAGAGCATCATAAAGTCGGCAAAATCAAATCCGAATTCTTTGTAATCGAAAGATGCGCGAAAAATTGAAATAATTAGCAACAAAATAAAGATACCGCCAATCCACAAGATGTTATCCAACACCCACTCGAAAGCAAGGAAAGCTATTATTGCTAATACCAAGAATAAATAACCCATTACTACACCTCCATTTATGTTATAAAATATAACATATTATTATAACACTTGTCAAGTCATAATAATGGTGAGGTGATTTTATGAAAGAAAAACTCATCATAAACAAAAAATCCCTAAAAGGTGAGGATGGTTATAAAACTTTTTCAATCAGAATAAAAGATGAAACGGTTACAAGACTTGATAAGTTATCAGAACAAACCAACCGTTCACGAAATGAACTTATCAATATATTACTTGATTATGCAATAGAAAACAGCGAAGTAAAATAGGAATACACATACCTGATGCCAGAATTTGATGTCAGTCTTTGCCTTTAGGAGGACGGATTCGCTTTTCTGCGGAAAAGCCACGGCGGTTGCGACAGTCTCCCGGACTGTCGCCAAGAGCCGCCTTTCGAATCCGCCCTCCGAATACCCATAACCACAAAGAAGACCAATCCATCTGGATTGGTCTTCTTTGTGGTGGGGGAGGACGGATTCGAACCATCGAAGCGATACGCAGCAGATTTACAGTCTGTCCCCTTTGGCCACTCGGGAACTCCCCCAAATATTCACATTCTGTTGACGCCTGTATGGAGCCGGTAGACGGACTCGAACCCCCGACCTGCTGATTACAAATCAGCTGCTCTACCAACTGAGCTATACCGGCAGCTCAAACAGAACATGCTTATTATAGCCACCCCCTACCCTTTTGTCAAGCCTTTTTTTCGTTATTCTGCAAAAGATTCCACAGGCTCCGCAAACCGGAATTTATTTCACAATTTTTGAAGTTTTTATAAAATCAGCACCTGGATAATTGTATTTTGTCGTAAGGTATGATATGCTTGTCATAGTTTTTCGCATTGGAGGTATATTCCGTGAAAACCCAAGCTTCCACCGCCCGGAAAACCGGTTCTTTTTCCTGTCCCGGTCCCCTGGTCGGTTTCTTTCTTTTAACACTAACCTTTCTGCTGATCGAATGCATTGGCATCTTATTGCTAAAGCCGGAAAGCCTGAACGGACTTCTCTTTGGAGCCGTATGGTCTTTCCTTCTGGCATCCTTTCTTATGTTCCTGCCCCGGAAGGTAAGCAGAATTGTATTTGGTGTTCTCTACTACGCCGCTTTGCTTTGGACGCTGGCCCAGGCCGGATACGACCAGGTCTTTGATAAAATGATGTGGCTGTCCACCGTAAAGTATGCCGGCGAAGGTGCGGCTTTTTTAGGGGATGTGTTAGGCTCCTTCCCTGCGCTTTGGTGGGTCCTTCTGGTGGTCATGCTCCCTCTGGGCGGCCTGCTTATTTGGAAATATCCACGCCTGCCCGAGAAATTCCTGTCCCGCCTGCCCTTCCTGCTGGGTACCGGTGTTTGTATCACAGGCCTTTGTTTTCTGCCGGAGCTGGTATTCTTAAGGGATAATGATGTATGGGGCACCCGTTCGGAGTACGGTCAGTCCTCCTCTTACCGTGCCACATATAACACCATGTACGATGCTAAGGCGGTATACAACATCACCGGTATCTATCAGATGGCTCTGCGAGATCTGTGGATGCATGAGCTGTATCCCCTGACCCCCGCCTACCGTGAGTCTCTGCGCACCCAGACCCACCACATCGATGACTATTTTGAACAACGGGGCGATTCCGGTGACAACGCCATGACCGGCGTTCTGGCAGGCAAAAATGTGGTTTTGGTGCTGATGGAGTCCATGGACGATTGGATGATCACACCGGAGGACACTCCCGTCCTGACACGGCTGATGGATCAAGGCATCTGCTTCACCAATTTCTATACTCCCGGCTACGGCAGCGCCCGGACGCTCAATTCCGAATTCTGCATGAACACCGGCATCTATCTGCCCACTACCGGCAGTTATGTGTTTGACTATGTGACCAATGCCTTTAACCAGTCCTTTGCTTCCCAGATGACGGACGCCGGCTATAGTGCCCAGGTCTTCCATTATAACACTCCCGAGTTTTACTCCCGGGGCGTATTCGAGCCGGCTATGGGGTATCTGGCCTATCATTGCTATGGCGATTATGTGTCTGACGATGATGAACTGTATGATGAAAATCTTCTGTTTGATATTCCTCAGCTGCAGGATCTGTTCTTCCGTGAAGGCCCTACCTTTAATACGATCATCACCCGCTCTGCCCACTTGAGCTACAAGTATAGAGAGGTCCTGAGCCACTATGCCCTGAAGCAGTACCCAGAGTACCGGGGCCTTTACGGCAGCGAAGAAGAGGATTGTGCCAGAGTAAAAGCCAGGCTGGTGGATGATATGTTTGCCCGGCTGCTGGAGGAGCTGGAAGCCCAGGGACAGCTGGAAAATACGGTCATCATCGGCATGACCGACCACTATACCTACGGCTACAAGAACATGGAAGAGCTCTATGCCCACTCCGGCGTAACAGAAGATCTGCTGCTGGAGAAGGTTCCCTGTTTTGTGTGGGCAGCAGATGGCCCGGATATGGAAGTGGATAAGCTGATGAGTACGGCGGACTTCCTGCCCACCATGCTGAATCTTCTTGGTGTTGACAGCCCCTATCACTATCTGGGGCAGGATGCCTTTGACGACAGCTACCCCGGCTATGTCATCTTCCCCGACGGCAGTTGGATCGCTGATGGAGTGGCATGGCAGGATGAAAAGATCCTTATGAATGAGCATAACCGAGAGGTCACCCAGGAAGAGATCGACCGAATGGCACAGCTGGCGGCCGACTTCCGGGATATCAGCAATCTCCTGCTCACCGCAAACTATTACAAATAAAAACCCGGTTTCGCAAAACAGCCCCGGTTTGTACGGATGGTACAAACCGGGGCTTTATAATAGGCTATTGGGATTTTGTGTTACTTCTCGTTCTTGTAAATTTCCTTGAAGTACTTGTAGGTATCTACCTTCAACTCACCGCAGGCAGCCTCATCGCAGGCTACGATGCCATCGGGGTGCATCTGCAGAGCGCTAATGGTCCAAGCGTGGTCCACGCCGCCCTCTACGCAATGACGCAAAGCCCGGGCCTTATTATGGCCGGTGATGATCAGCAGCACCTGCTTGGAGTCGCAAACCGTACCAACTCCCACAGACAGAGCGGTCTTGGGCACCTTGTTGGGATCGTTATCAAAGAAACGGGAATTCACGATCAAGGTATCCTCGGTGAGAGCACGGATGCCGGTGCGGGATACCAAAGAGGTGAACGGCTCGTTGAAAGCAATATGGCCGTCAACACCACTGCCGCCAAGGAACAGATCGATACCGCCATAGGAGGCAATCTTATCCTCATACCGCTGGCACTCTGCCTCCAGATCCTCAGCCATACCGTTGAGAATATTGATATTCTCAGCAGGGATGTCAATATGATCGAAGAAATTATCGTGCATAAAATACCAGTAGCTCTGGTCGTGTTCCCGGGGCAGGCCCACATATTCATCCATATTGAAGGTCACCACATTCTTGAAGGTAACCTCACCTGCTTTATTCATCTCGATCAGCCGCTTGTAAATACCCAAAGGTGAAGATCCGGTAGGCAGACCCAACACAAAGGGGCGATTTTCCTTGTGATTATTGATAGCGTCAGCAATGTGCTGCGCTGCCCATGCGCAAGTGTCGTCGTAATGATTCTTAATAATCAATTTCATTTTTGTCGTGCTCCTATTTTATGAGTTCGTTGCCGTTCGTGTTTCCGGCATCGCAGATAGTATACTCCCATTATGCTGTATTTTCAAGACTTTTCTTGTAAAAAGCACATAGAAAATTCTTGGGTTTTTCTGGCGTAAAAGCGCGTCAAAGGGAAATAGTTTCGCCCATTTGAGGAATCCAAAGTGCTATATCTTCTCTGTTTTTGGTGGTCTTTTCCACCGCGCTCCACAAAGCATAGGTATCTGCCTCCCGGGGCGGCAGATGGACCAAAACCACTTGTTTTGTGAGATTGCATACCAGATTCCATGCCGACTCCGTGTTGCCGTAGGCATAGGGGGCTATCAGCACATCTGGTTTGGGCAAATCCGTTCTGTTCTTCCACTGCAGGGGGGCAGCATCCCCCACAAACCACACGCATTTTGTTCCCTGCACAATGTAGCTTACATGCTGCAGATTCGGCTCGGTTCTTCCCAAATGGCGGCTTGCCACCGGCGTAATGGTCACTTCTCCGATCTTAACGGCACCCAAAGGCAAGGACTCCGGCCCTAAAATGGGCCGGAGATTTTGCTTGCGATATGGGAGAAGCAACGCTTTGCAGCAATGATCAGCGTGGTAGTGGGTAAATGCTAAAACATCCGGAGGATTGTCCAAAAGTTGTTGAGCGATATGCTCTGCGGTTGGGAGGTACTCCCCTACTGCATCGCATAATCCGTCCAGCAGAACAGACACCCCATCCATTTTTAGCAAGACACCCGCATTGGCTGTGCGTTGTATCTCCATTGCGGCTTACACGCCTTCCTTAGCGCGACGGATGTGCTCTGCTTCGGTGCAGCCGGTGGTGGAGACATGGCCTTCCAGAGGAACCAGCTTGTCGTTGATAGCGTCGATAATCCAGGAAGCCTGGGGGAAGAAGAACTCGTCGAACTCGAAGGGAGGAGTGATCCAGTTCTTAGCACCGATCACAACGGGAGGTGCATCCAGATCGTCGAAGCACAGCTCGGTGATGTTACGGGCAACATCGTTCATGAAGCCGCCACGGGCGCAGGCATCGGATACCAGAACCACACGGCCGGTCTTACGGACGGATTCCACGATCTTAGTGTAATCCAGAGGAGCCAGGGAGTGCAGGTTGATCACTTCCGCCTCCATGCCGTACTTCTCGGACAGGGTCTTCACAGCGTCCATAGCCCGGTACAGAACAGCACCCAGAGTCAGAATGGTCACATCCTTACCCTCGCGGACCTTGTTCACATCACCGATCTCGATCTCGTAACGCTCAGCGGGAACGCCGCCTTCGTGGAACTGCTCGCCCACGTCGTAAATTCTCTGGGACTCGAAGAAGACAACAGGGTCGGTGCCCATCAGAGCGGTCTCCATCAGACCCTTAGCTTCCCAAGGAGTAGCGGGGAAGCAAACCTTCAGGCCGGGGATATGTGCACACAGTGCGGTCCAGTCCTGAGAGTGCTGTGCGCCGTACTTGGAGCCCACGGAAACACGCAGGACAACAGGCATCTTCAGGATGCCGGCGGACATGGACTGCCACTTGGACATCTGGTTGAAGATCTCGTCACCGGCGCAACCGATGAAGTCAGCGTACATTAGCTCTACCAGAGCGCGGCCACCGGACAGGGCGTAACCAACAGCGGTACCCACGATGGAGGCCTCAGCCAGAGGAGAGTTGAACAGACGGCAGTGAGGCAAAGCGTCCATCATGCCACGGTAGACAGCGAATGCACCGCCCCAGTCACGGCAGTCTTCGCCGTAAGCAATCAGGGTGGGATCCTCGTAGAAGCGGTCATAGATAACCTCGGACATGGCGTCACGCAGGTTGAACAGCTTCATCTTGGAAACAGGCTTGCCGTCGGGGCCGATGGGGCTGCGGGACTTCTCCTTCAGCTTCTTGTAAGCAGGGACGTCCTCCAGCTTCTCGATGGTGACCTCAGGCTTGCGATCGTCAAATGCCTTGACCTTCTGGTTGGAGTACATCAGGCGCTCCACAACTGCGGGGTCGGCCTTAAAGTCGCAGTAGGGGCTGATCTCGGGATCGGCAGCTGCCTTGCAGATCATGGTCATGCGCTCCTTGGTCTCAGCCAGGATGGCGTCAACTTCGGCCTGGGTCATAACGCCGGCTTCAACCAGAGATGCGGGATAAGTGGTCAGAGGATCGAATTCCTTCCAAGCGTCCATCTCTTCCTTGGTACGGTAAGCGTTCTGGTCGGAGACGGAGTGACCGGAGAAACGGTAGGTCAGAGTTTCCAGCATGACGGGGCCCTGGCCATTCCGCAGCAGCTCCAGCTTGCGCTCCATAGCCTCGATCACCGCCAGAGGATTAAAGCCGTCGACAGTCTCAGCATGGAACTGAGTGGGGCTGACGCCGGAAGCGATACGGGACATGCAACCCTGGCCCATGGTCTCGCCACGGGTCTGGTCGCCCATGCCGTAGGAGTTGTTGAAGATGTTGTACAGAATGGGCATACCATCATTGTGGGACTCCCACAGGGTCTTGTACTGATCCATAGCGGAGAAGTTCAGAGCTTCCCAAACAGGACCGCGGGCCATGGAAGCGTCACCAATGTTACAAACACAGATGCCCTTCTTGTTGTTGACCTTCTTGTACAGTGCAGCACCGGTGGAGATGGTGGCAGAACCGCCAACGATGGCGTTGTTGGGGTAGATGCCGAAGGGCAGGAAGAAGGCGTGCATAGAGCCGCCCATACCCATGTGGAAGCCGGTCTCACGGGCGAAGATCTCGGACAGTGTGCCGTACAGGATGAAGCGGATAGCCAGTTCCTTCACATCCTTGGTTTCGCCCAGCTTCTGGGTGGAACGCAGGCACTTGCCTTCCAGGAAGTTCTCCATCACGTTCATCAGCTGCTCGTCGCTCATCTTGTTGATGGTGGACAGAGCCTTTGCCAGAATCTCGGAGTGAGAGCGGTGAGAACCGAAGGCGAAGTCGTTCTCGTCCAGCAGGTAAGCCTGGCCGACGCAGGCTGCTTCCTGACCGATGGAAAGGTGGGCAGGGCCGGGATAGGTGTGGTCAATGCCGTTGTAGCCGCCCTGGGTCTTGATGGAGTTCAGCATAGTCTCGAACTCACGCAGAACGGTCATATCGCGGAAAATACGGATCAGGTCTTCCTTTGTGTACTTGCCGGACTTCAGTTCCTCTTTGACGGTCTTGTTGTACTGGTTGACAGGGATGTCGTTGAAGGTGACCTTACCGGGTGCACGCACCACGTTGGGATCCACATACAAACTCTTGGGCATTTTATTTCTCCTCCTTAAATATGGAAAATTGCTTCACGAATGATTTCCGCAACAGTGGGGTGCGGGAACACCAGCCGCTTTAAGCGCTCGGGTGTCAACTCCGTATCCACCATCATGGTTGCAGTCATAATGATCTCAGAGGCGTAGGAGCCTACCATGTGGCAGCCAACCAGACGGTTCCGGTCGGTATCCACCACCAGCTTGATGAAGCCCTTGCCGCCCTCGTTCTCCGCCAGGTATCTGCCTGCGTAGGACATGGGGAGCTTGACTTCCTTGACGCGCATTCCCAGTTTCTCGGCACCCTCCTTGCTGTGGCCAACGGAGGCCACCTCTGGATCGGTGTAGATCACAGCGGGGATCACGTCGTAACGCATTTCGTCGGTCTTGCCCAGCATATGGTTCACAGCCACCTCCGCTTCACGATAAGCGGTGTGGGCCAGCATTACCTTGCCATTGCAGTCGCCGATGGCGTAAACATTCTGAACTGTGGTGCACAGATGCCGGTCAGTGACGATGGCGGCTCTGTCCATCTGCAGATTCAGATTCTCCAGACCGATGCCTGCGGTGGCAGGACGGCGGCCTGCGGAAAGCAGGACCTGATCGCAGACGATCTCCTGCTTCTGTCCGTTTTCCTCATAGATGACGGAGTTTTTCTTCACCTCCAGAACCTTGCTGGAGAGCTTAAAGGTCATACCCCGCTTGATAAAGGCATCGGTCAGAATCTTGCAGATCTCCGGGTCGGTTGCGCCGGCGATCTTGGGCATCATCTCAATGACGGTGACTGCTACGCCCACAGAGGCGAAGTAGTAGGCCATTTCCAAGCCGATGACACCGCCACCGATCACCACCAGGTTCTTCGGCAGAGTCTTCAGATCCAGCACTTCCCGGTTGGTGACCACAAAGCCGGATGCCAGACCTTCCTTCAGGCCGGGTACGGGAGGCACCACGGTCTCGGAACCGCTGGCAATTGCCAGGCGGCGTCCGGTATAGGTTGTTCCGTTTGCCTCTACGGCAAAGCCTTCGGCGGCAGGTCCGGCGATCTTTGCTTCGCCGGTAATGACCGTGACCTTATTGGCGCTCATAGTAGCGCCAACGCCGGAGACCAGGGTTTTCACTACTTTATTCTTCCGCTCCACCACCTTGGCGTGGTCATAGGTGACACCGGTTGCGGTGACACCGAAGGCGGCGCTTTCCGTGGCGTGACGGTACATCTTGGAAGAGTTCAGCAGGGTCTTGGTGGGGATACAGCCCTCATTCAGACAAGTTCCGCCAAGGGCTTTCTTCTCAAACAAGGCGACTTTCATACCGCTCTGGGCAGCTCGCTCGGCGCACAGGTATCCGCCGGGGCCGCCGCCCACGACCAGTAAATCGAACAGTTCCATGGGCGTTTCTCCTTACTTGGACAGCAGAACGGTGAAGTTCTCCAGGTTGTAGCCCAGTTCCTTCTGGAACTTAGCGGCGGGAGTGCCGTCCACAGCACGGTGATCGTAGGTCAGGCTCAAGCCCATTGCGGGGTACAGCTCAATGCTGCCGTCCTTGCCCTTACGGACACGGTCGGTGGTACCGCAAACGCCCAGGATACCGGTCTGGGGAGGATTGATGACAGGAGTGAAGGACTCAACGCCCATATTGCCCAGGTTGGACACGGTGAAGGAGCCGCCAGACAGCTTGTCCGGGCTGATAGCGCCGTCGCGGCACTGGGCAGCCAGATCCTTCACAGCCTTGGAGATCTCCAGCAGGCTCATTTCGTCAGCATGGAAGATGGTGGGAACCATCAGACCACGGGGAGTATCCACAGCCACACCCAGGTTGACATGCTTGAACAGGCGGATGTTGTTATCATCCAGCATATTGGCGTTCAGGTCGGGGTGGTTCAGCAGAGTACGGGAAACGGCATACAGCACGATATCGCCCAGAGTGATGCCTGCGTACTCGCCGCCGGCAGCCTTCAGAGTCTTCCGGTAGTTCAGGATCGCGGTAGCACCGAAGGAGGTGTTGTGGGTCAGCTGCGCCATGGTGTGCAGGGAGGTAGTCATGGACTTGCTGATGGCACGGCGGATGCCGCTGAACTTCACATCCTTGTACTCGGCCTCGGACTCGGCAGCTGCGGGAGCAGCGGGAGCGGCGGCCACAGGTGCAGCAGCGGGTGCAGGTGCAGCCACAGCAGCGGGAGCAGCAGCAACAGCGGGGGGATTGGCCATCAGTTCCCGGACATCCCGCTCGATGATCCGGCCGTTGGGGCCGGTGCCGGTAGCCAGAGTTGCGTCAACACCGGCAGTAGCGGCCAGTTTCTTGGCTCTGGGAGATACGGGAGCGCCGGACTTGGCAGCGGGTGCAGCAACAGCACCGGCCACGCCGATGGTGCAAACTGCATCCAGGCAGGGCACTTCGTCACCGGCCTCATGGAGGATCTCCAGAATGGTGCCGGTAGCGGTGGACTCGCACTCGAAGGAAGCCTTGTCGGTCTCGTAAGTAAACAGAATGTCGCCTTCCTTAACGGAATCGCCAACCTTCTTCAGCCACTCGCCGATAATGCAGCTCTCCACGGTGATGCCGGCCTTGGGCATGATCACTGTGTGCGCACCGGCGGCAGCAGGCGCAGCAGCGGGAGCAGCTTCAGCAACAGGCGCAGCCTCAGCAGCGGGAGCAGGCGTACCGCCGATGCCCTTCAGGCACTCGGTGGGTTCGCCGTGGGGACCCACAGCGCAGACATTCTCCAGGCAGGGCACTTCGTCGCCCTCCTGATAGAAGATATCCAGCAGCTCGCCTTCGGCGGTAGACTCGCACTCGAAGGAAGCCTTGTCGGTTTCGTATGTAAACAGGATGTCGCCGACCTTTACCTGGTCGCCAACCTTCTTCAGCCACTCGCCGATGATACAGCTCTCTACGGTGATACCGGCCTTGGGCATCAGGATGCCCTGTGCCTTGGTAGCGCAGGCAGCGGCAGCGGGAGCAGGTGCGGCTGCGGGTGCAGCAGCGGGAGCTTCAGCAGGTGCTTCCGTGGAAGCAGCGCCGCCCTTCAGAGCGGAGGTGTCTTCGCCGGGGTTGCCGATCGCACAGACATTCTGCAGACAGGGAACCTCGTCACCTTCCTGGAAGAAGATGTCCAGAAGAGTACCTGCTGCGGTGGATTCGCATTCGAAGCTGGCCTTATCGGTCTCGTAAGTAAACAGAACGTCACCTACGTTGACAGAGTCGCCCACCTTCTTCAGCCATTCGCCAATGATACAGCTTTCAACTGTGATGCCCGCCTTGGGCATGATAACTGCATTTGCCAAAGGTATAGCCTCCTTTTATTCTCAGGTCGACTTAAGGGATTACCCATAGTCCACCCATTGTTATAGCTTGTTAATTATAACACCTGGGAACAACATCCGTCAATAGGCATTTACACCAAAAGAGAAAATCCGAACCTGTCTCTTTTCAGTCAGGTTCGGATGTTTGTTTTACAATAGCCGCAGACCCGCTTCCCGGGCCGCAATTTGGAAAGCCTCCGGCATGGGCGCATCGGTGATCAAGCAGTCCACTTCCGCCATTGTAGCAAAGGTATACGGCATCAGGCAGCGGAGCTTTTCCTGGGTGCACATTACCACACTGGTGCGCGCTTTTTGGATCACACGGCGCTTGACCAGCATATCGCTTTCGGTGCCGCAGGTGAAGCCCGCATCTATGCTGCAGCCGGACACGCCGATAAAGGCCATGTCGATGTTGATCTTATCCAGCATTTCCAGGGTGTTCTGGCCGGACAGTGCCAGATTTTTCCGATTGATCGTGCCACAGCACAGGGTCACCACCGGATTATGCAGCCGACACAGTTCCAGCGCGATACTGGGGCCGGTGGTAAAAATATTCAAATTGATATCCGGAAGGCTTCTGGCCAGAGCCAAATTGGTAGTGCTGGCATCTAAAAACACAGCGCTGTGGGGCTGGATCAGTTCCAGAGCCTTCTGGGCAATGATCCGCTTGCCGGAATTGTTCTCAGCCACCCGGACGTTGAACTCGGGATCCACATTATGGCGGACAGATTTGGCACCGCCCCGGAACTTCACCACCGCCCCGGCATCCACCAGAGTGTCTAGATCCCGGTGAATGGTCATCAGTGAAACCTCCGGGAACATTTCCTGCAGCTCTTTAATGGTGACAATGTTCTTTCGCTCGATCAGTTCCTTCATTTTATCTTGACGAATATGGTTCATCATGCTACCTCAAATGTTATATGTGTAGATTTATAACACCAATATAACACTTTCTCTTTGGTGTTGTCAAGACCCTTTTTAAGATAAGCATTGACGGACGCCATTCCGCCTTTTATAATAGGGGTGGATTCCATCAGGAGGAATGAGCATGATTCAAACCATTGGCATTTATATGGGCACAGGGTTCGATCCCTATATCAACCTGGCTACGGAAAAGCTGCTTCTGGACTCGGTCAAGCCCGGGACTTGTATTCTCTATTTGTGGCAAAACCAGAACACCGTAGTCATCGGCAAAAATCAGAATGCCTGGGCGGAGTGCCGCACCTCCCTTCTGGAGCAGGAGGGTGGAAGGCTGGCCCGGCGGTTATCCGGCGGCGGCGCGGTATTTCATGATGTAGGGAATCTGAACTTTACTTTTCTAATGTGCAAGGAGGACTATGATCTGGACAGGCAGGTCGAGGTGATTCGGCAGGCCTGCGCCCTTGCAGGTATTCCGGTAGAAAAGTCCGGCAGAAACGATCTGCTGGCGCAGGGTCGGAAGTTCTCCGGCAACGCATTCTATCAGGACCGTCTCCATGCCTATCACCACGGCACCTTGATGGTGGATGTGGATCGGGAAAAGCTGGGGCGCTACCTTAGCCCGCCCAAAGCCAAGCTGGAGGCCAAGGGCATTGCCTCCGTCCGCTCCCGGGTGGTCAATTTGAAGGAGCTGTGCCCCACGCTTACCGTTTCCGCTATGGCCACTTACATGCAGGAGGCGTTCCGGCAGGTCTACAACTTCCCCCTCTCCCCTGTTGTCTTGACCAGTGAGGATCAGGACCGGATCGAGCAGTTGGCGCAGAAATACAGCTCCTGGGAGTATCTGTATGGCAATCCCCTGGCATTTACGTTCCAATGCGAAGGTCAGTTTCTCTGGGGACATATTCAGCTTCAACTGGACGCAAAAAGCGGAACGGTCACAGATGCAAAGGTCTATTCCGACGCTATGGACTGGTCTATGCCGGAGGCCTTGACAAAGGCCTTCATCGGTTGTCGGTTCGATACCGGCTCGTTGCAGCAGGCTGTGGGCTCTGCCCGACTACCGGAGGATATTTGCATGGATCTGCAGCAGCTTCTGGAACAGCAATCCCTATGAGACAGCAAAAGAGGACATCACATCACTGTGATGTCCTCTTGTTATTTGGAAGATTACAGGTCGATCTGCGCAATCACCGATTTCAGTTTGTCAGCGCTGGCATGGAGTTTTTCCACCTCAACGTCGGTCAGTTTGTTCAGTATCTTGCCGCGTACACCGGTGCGATCCACCAGTGCCAGGGTGGACAGGCACACATCCTCTACACCGTACTCGCCATGCATCATAGTGGAGATCGTCAATGCTGTGCCTGCGCCGGCATAAATGCACTTGCAGATATGGCACACAGACATAGCAACCGCGTAGAAGGTTGCGCCCTTGTTTTCAATCACAATAGCGCCGGACTTCTTTACGAAGGTCTCCACCTCTTCATAGTCCTTGTTCCAGTCGATGCGGTCCTTGTCGGGAGAATTCTCTTTGTAAACGTCTACATGGTTGTTAGCGATGGTGGCCAGAGACCAAGGCACGAAGGAGCTGTCACCATGTTCACCGTACACATGGGCATGGACATTCTTGGGGCTGATGCAAAAACGCTTTGCCAGCTCAGACTGCAGCCGGCTGGTATCCAAAATCGTGCCGGAGCCAATGATCTGCCGTTCAGGCAAGCCGGACACCTTGTGAAACACATAGGTCAGCACATCCACAGGATTGGAAACGATGACATAAATGGCTTTGGGGGCATACTGCACCAAATTCTTCGCCACATCCTTCAGGATATCCACATTGGTTTGTGCCAGATCCAGACGGGACATGCCCGGTTTTCTGGCAACACCACAGGTGATGACCACAATATCGGAGTCAGCGGCATCTTCATAGTCTCCGGAGCGCACAATCGCCGGAGAATGGAAGGGGGCACCCTGATAGATGTCCAGCGCTTCGCCCACTGCCTTTTTCTTGTTGATATCGATCAGAACAATTTCGGAAGCAACGCCCTGTACCATCAGGTCGTTTGCAACGGTGGCACCTACACTACCGGCACCGATGACACTAATCTTGCTCATCTGCCAACAACTCCTTACTTCACGTTTTGCAAAGGGCATTCGCCCCTCTGTTTATCGATAGTATTATACCGATAAACGCAATTTCTGTCAAGCAGGTTCTCTGTTGTATTTTGCTCCCAATGGATTTTCTTGATTTTAGCCGAAAGCGTCCTGTATAAAGCCTACCCAATTGTAACATGATACAAAACATCCCCCGGCCTAGCCGGGGGATACGGTTACAGACTTGTTAGGATCTGCACCAGCAGTTTGGTACAAAGTTCCATGTCCTCCACAGGAATATACTCGAACCGGCCATGGTAGTTTTCGCCGCCGGTACACAGATTGGGACAAGGGAGTCCCTCGAAAGACAGCCGTGCGCCGTCTGTACCGCCACGAATGGGAACTGCCACTGCCTCCATGCCCACAGCCTTCATCGCCTGCATGGCCCGCTCCACGATATATATACAGGGCTCGATCTTTTCTCGCATATTGAAATAACTGTCCCGGATAGTCAGCTCCGCGGTATTCTCGCCATACTTAGCATTGATGAAGTCGGTGGCGGATTTCAGAAGGGCTTTCTTTTCCTGAAATTTCTGCATATTATGATCACGAATGATATACCGCAAGGCAGACTGCTCTACTGTGCCTTCCATGTCGGTCAAATGGAAGAAGCCCTCGTAGCCCTCCGTGTGCTCCGGCTTTTGAGCCTCAGGCAGCAGGCTCTGAAACTCCATAGCAATATACTGGGAATTGACCATCTTGTTCTTGGCAGAACCGGGGTGGATATTCCGTCCGTGGAACACCACTTTAGCGCCGGCGGCGTTAAAGTTCTCATATTCGATCTCTCCCAGCGTACCGCCGTCTACAGTGTAGGCGTAGTCCGCGCCAAACCCCTTTACATCAAATCGGTCAGCGCCCCGGCCGATCTCCTCATCGGGGGTAAAACCGATCTTTAATGTGGCATGATTCATCTTGGTGGTCAAGAGAAATTCCGCGGTGGTCATGATCTCGGCAATGCCTGCCTTGTCATCAGCACCCAGCAGAGTTGTGCCGTCCGTAACGATCAGGTGCTTGCCCTTGTGCCGTCGGAGGCTCTCAAATTCCGATTCACGCAGATATAGGCCCAGCTCTTCATTCAGCAAAATATCGCCGCCGTTGTATTCCACCACCCGGGGGTTCACATTCTCGCCGCAGGCATCGGGGGCAGTATCCATATGGGCAATGAGGCCAATGGTGGGGAGCTTAGGATCTCCGGGCACAGTGCCGTAGACATAGCCGTTTTCGTCCATGTGGGCATCAGCGATGCCCATAGCCAGCATCTCCTCAACCAATGCTGCACCCAGGACCTTCTGCCGGTCGGTGGAAGGACAAGTTTCAGAAAACTCATCGGGGGTGGTGTGGATACGGGCATAGCGCAAAAAGCGTTCAGATACAGAAGTCATAATTTCCTCCAAAGAAAATGAGGCGGAGCTCACTCCGCCTCATTTGGTGTGTGATAAATTACTTAGCAGCGTTGACCAGCTCGGCGGTATCCTGAGCGATCATCAGCTCTTCATTGGTGGGAACCACCCAAACCTGAACCTTGGAATCGGGAGTAGAGATCAGCATTTCCTTGCCGCGCTTAGCATTCAGCTCGGGATCGATCTTTACGCCCATAAAGCCCAGGTACTCACAGACGGCAGCGCGGACGGCGCAGTCGTTTTCGCCAACACCGGCGGTGAAGGTCAGCACATCAATGCCGTTCAGGGCTGCGGCGTAAGCACCAACATACTTGGCAACCTCGTAGCAGAACTTATCACGGGCCAGAGCGCAATTTTCGTTGCCGTTCTTAGCGCCGTCTTCCAAATCACGGAAGTCAGAGGAGACACCGGAGATAGCCAGCATACCGGACTTCTTGTTCAGCATATTCAGACACTCGTCCACGCTCATACCGTACTTGTTGCAGATAAACTGCACCACAGCAGCGTCGATATCACCGGAACGGGTACCCATAGGCACGCCGGCCAGAGGGGTCAGGCCCATGGTGGTATCCTGGCACTTGCCGTCCTTCACTGCGGACATAGAAGAGCCGTTGCCCAGATGGCAGTTGACCATCTTAAACTCGGTCTTACCCACCAGCTGCGCGGTGCGGCGGGCCACATACTTATGGCTGGTGCCGTGGAAGCCGTAGCGGCGGATGGAGTCATTCTCGTAGTACTCGGTGGGGATGGCATAACGGTATGCCTTGGGAGGCATAGTCATGTGGAAAGCGGTATCGAACACAGCAACCTGGGGAGTCTTGGGCATGACTGCCTGGCAAGCCTCGATACCCATCAGGTTAGCAGGATTGTGGAGGGGTCCCAGAGGAATGCACTTCTTGATAGCCTTGATGACTTCGTCGTTGATAATGCAGGAGTCAAAGAACTCCATGCCGCCATGCAGAACACGGTGGCCAACAGCATCGATCTCGTCTACGGTCTTGATCACGCCGTCAACAGGATCCACCAGGATGTCCAGAGTGGCTGCAATAGCCTCAGAGTGGGTGGGCATAGGAATGTCCTTAACCACCTTATTGTCACCCACCTTGTGGTTCAGGCGGCCGTCGATGCCGATCCGCTCGCACAGACCCTTGGCAGAGACTTCGCCGGTTTCGGGATTCATCAGCTGATACTTCAGGCTGGAAGAACCGGCATTGATAATCAAAATATTCATGGGAATCGTCCTCCTAAATAATATGGTTTTCTTTTCGCGCATTTTGTGGTAATATAACCATAGCTAGGAATATTCTATACCAAATTCCAAAATTAAGCAAGCCTTAAAAGAAATATTTTCTAAAAGGAGGGATATTTTGGATATCACCGGTATTATTTGCGAATACAACCCTCTGCATATCGGGCATAAAAAGCAGCTGGATATCATTCGTCGGCTGCACCCGGACACAGGTATCGTATGTCTGATGAGCGGTAACTTCGTGCAACGGGGCATGCCTGCGGTGGTAGACAAAACCATCCGGGCGGAAGCGGCCGTTCGCTGCGGCGCAGATCTGGTGCTGGAGCTGCCGGTAACCTCCGCCCTGTCCTCTGCCGAAGGGTTTGCCGCGGAAGGCGTGCGGATCCTGGGCAGTTTCTGCAGCCGGCTGTGCTTTGGCTCAGAAAGCGGCAGCAAAGAATCGCTTCTTGCCACCGCAAGGATTTTACTTTCAGAGGCTTTCCCTGAAGCGCTGCGCAAGCATCTGGATCAAGGGCTCTCCTTCCCTGCCGCCCGTCAGGCGGCGCTGGAAGACCTTGGTGCAGATACCCACACACTGACCCAGCCCAATGACATTCTTGCCACCGAATATTGCAAGGCCATTTTGCAGCAAGGACTTTCTATGGAGCCTATGGTGATCCGCCGGGAAGGTGGGTATCACGACCGGGAGGCTGATGAAGAGAATCCCTCTGCCACAGCCGTCCGCCGCTTGATGCTGGAAGGCAGTGCCTGGCTGGACTATGTGCCAGCACAAGCAAGACCTATCCTTTCCCAGGCGAACCTGCATGCCCTGTCTGCCGGAGAAAAGGCGATTCTGTACCGGCTGCGCACGATGACGAAAGCGGAATATGAAGCGCTCCCCTTTGGCAGCGAGGGTCTGTGGCGAAAGCTGATGCATAATGCTATGTCACTGTCTACATTGGAGGAGATTCTCACCGCCACCAAGACCAAGCGCTACACCCGCACCCGTCTGGATCGGATGGTGATGTGCGCATTCTTAGGAATCTCACAAAAGGATCTGGAGTGCCCTGCCCCATACACCCGAGTGCTGGCCTTCAATCAAAAGGGGCGGGAGATTTTGAAGACCGCCCGTAAAACAGGGTGTTTTCCCAACACCGGAGAGAATATAGGCTCTCCCTATCAGGATTTGGAGCATCGCGCAGGTTTGATTTACAGTCTGTTTTCAATCGACGGCTCTGCGCCTTATCCGGAAGAAGACCGACGGGTGATTTATCAAACTACATTATAAAAGGTCTGCAAAGCAAAACCCGTTGATTTTCTTGACTTTCGATCCACCATAAACTATACTGTGTTTCATCAAATAAGAGAGGAAGAAATGCTATGTTTTGTATCAATTGCGGCAAACAAATCCCTGAGGGCGCAAGATTCTGCAGCAGCTGTGGCGCCAGCCAAAATCCCGACACTGTAGCCGCCCCTGCTAAAGAACCGGAAGCAGCTCCTGTAAAAGCACCGGAGGCAACCCCTGCTGAAACGCCGAAGGCCGCGCCTGCCGCACAAATTGATCTTGGGGAGATGTTCTCCAGCAACTTTGGTGGCTCCACACCCACGCCTCCGGCCAAGAAAAAGAAAAAGAAAAAGAAATTGAAGAAACTATCCAGAAAAGTAAAAGGTTTTTTTATTACTTTGTTGGTATTTGTTGCAACCTTTACCATTCGTCACGCACTTGAGAACGGCATAGAGGGTTTCTTTGGTTTTGTAGGCGATTCCATAGATGCTATCCAGGAAAAAACCTACGAAGAGTTGGACACTATGATGTCTGAACTGGATATCGTCGTAACCGGTTATAACCGCGGTGAATGGGAAGAGGATGACAAAACCGGACCGCTCCTGCAGGTATATATGAAGAATACCTCCGGCAAGAGCATTACAAATGTAAGAATTGCCATTGCCACTTGGGACAAAGATGGCAGCCCAGTAACCCTTACACCGGCTAACAACGAGTTCATCAATGCCTCAAATGTTACATATCTGAATCTGAATTATTTGATCTGGCTTAACGGCACACTCTATAACGATCAAGGCTTGGGACTGAGCAGCAGCAGCGCGATTCCTGAGCGAATCCAAGCGATTCCCGTGAGCTGGACTTATTCTGACGGCGAAAAGGGTTACAACCCCTACGAAGAGGATTGGCTCTACAAGTACGAAAACAAACAAAACGAACGCAGCGACCTTGGCGAGATTCAGTTCCCCCAGGATTTGGTCATGTCTGAGACCGATCTGCTTGCTGCCCTACAGACACAACCTTTGGTAACCACAAGCTGTGCGATCGATCAGTGGGCAGAAGGTGATCTGCTTTGCGCAACAATTGCCAATAATGGCACTGCCACCATTAAAAAAGTCTACATCGCCTATGTCACTTGGGATGCAGATAACAAGCCTGTGATTGTTACATTGAAGGACGGCCAGGTAAAGGACTCTAATGTTGTAAAGATTCTTTTGGATGATCTGTCTGTAGCGCCCGGTGAGTCCTATGGCGCAGATCATGGTGTCGCCCTTCACAAGGACAGCGCAAAGGTTACCAAATTCGATGCAATTGCTTACTATTATGAAGACACAGAGGGCAATGTGTGGGAGAATCCCTATTACTACGCCTGGCTGAATTTGTACGAAGGAAAGTAATACAACAAATCAAAAGGAACCCCCGGTAAAACCGGGGGTTCTTCATATACGGGCATAGCCCTCTGTTCCTCGCGTAACACGTGAACGCGTAAGACGGTCCGTCAGCTGCGTAAAGGCCCCCTTGTGTAAAGGGGGCTGGCATTTGTGAGGAACGAGCAAATGACTGGGGGATTGTTTTGGTTCGATGTATAACAATCCCTCCGGCTCGCCATTCGGCGACCCACCTCCCTTTACACAAGGGAGGCTTTTTC
>JAZOBL010000048.1:0-25090 GCA_045595945.1 Faecousia sp. | reverse complement strand
AATAAGAGTGAAGTGCTCAACAAGCTTGCTGCGGCCGCGTCTGAGCTCACCGGCCGTGAAATAAGGGCAAATCTTACTGAACTCATTGATAAACCCAGAGAAAAGCGCAGCCTTGATGATCTCAAGGCCTTTAAGGAAGTTAGATTTATATAATAATGGAGGAAATATACAATGGCTAAAGGTGGATTTCGTGGTGGCTACCCCGGTGGCGGCAACCAGATGAATATGATGAAGCAGGCTCAGAAAATGCAGCAGGATCTTCTGCGTATGCAGGAGGAAATGGAAAATAAAACCTACACTGCCGCAGCTGGCGGTGGTATGGTAAAAGCCAGTGTGAACGGTAAGCATGAGGTTGTTTCCTTAGAAATCAATCCGGAAGCTGTGGACCCCGATGATGTGGAGATGCTGCAGGATATGGTGATGGCTGCTGTCAATGAAGCAATGCGTGCGGCAGATACGGATTCTGCAAACAGTATGTCCCGACTGACCGGCGGCCTGAATCTGGGCGGTTTGTTCTAAGGAGGCTATATGCAGTATTTTCCCGCTGCTTTACAGAACCTTGCCGATCAGTTTGCAAGACTACCGGGCATTGGTGGTAAAACCGCTCAGCGGTTGGCGTTTCATGTGCTGGAGCTGCCGCTGGAGGATGCTCAGGAATTTGCGGAAGCGATTTTGCAGGCAAAACGCACCGTGCATACCTGTCCGATTTGCCAGAACCTGACAGACCGGGATGTATGCCCTATCTGTGATGATGATATGCGTAATCGTTCTGTGATCTGCGTTGTGGCAGAGCCAAAGGACGTGATCGCCATGGAGCGCAGCCGCGAGTTTGACGGCGTATATCATGTGCTGCATGGTGTGATATCACCGCTGAATCATGTGACACAGGATGATATCCGGGTGAAGGAACTGTTGCATCGTGTGGCAACCACCGATGTGCAGGAAGTGATCATGGCTACCAACCCGGATACAGAGGGCGAGGCTACCGCTATGTACATTTCCCGCCTGCTGCGGCCTATGGAGGTCAAGGTGACACGCCTTGCCTACGGTGTACCGGTCGGTAGTCAACTGGAATATGCCGATGAGGTAACACTCTCCCGCGCCCTGGAGGGCAGACAAGAGATATAAGAAAACCCGTACGATCCAAGATCGTACGGGTTTTTGTATGTACTTACAGGGGGAGCTTTAAGTCGCCTTCCTTGATCCAGTTCCACTTCCGCAGGATCTGGCAGAAGACCCAGCTGAGGATCGCCGGAAGCACGAAGCAGATCAGAACCATGCCCACCCAGTCCATAGAAGTGATAGCAGCCTTCGTGCCGGCAGCTACATCGTTGACCCAACCGGTGTATACACCGATCTGTCCCACAAGACCGCAGGTGCCCATTCCGGAGGATACCGGCGCGCCGTTCATTTCAAGCTTGAACAGGCAGGTTGCCAGAGGACCGGTGATGGCGGACGCCAAAACAGGGGGGATCCAGCACCGGGGGTTTTTGACCAGGTTGGGCATTTGCAGCATGCTGGTGCCGATGCCCTGGGCCACCAGGCCGCCCCAGCGGTTTTCCCGGAAGCTCATGACGGCAAAGCCAACCATGTGAGCGCAGCAGCCTGCCACCGCAGCGCCACCTGCTAGGCCAGTCAGTGAGAATGCGGCGCAAATGGCAGCGGAGCTAATGGGAAGGGTCAGCGCGATACCGATGATCACGGACACCAGAATTCCCATGAAGAAGGGCTGCAGCTCCGTTGCCCACATTACGGCAGTACCGACTGCCTTGGCTGCAGTGCCGATGGGGGCAGCGACCAGGGAGGAAACGCCGATACCCACCAAGATCGTCACAATGGGAGTAACAAGAATGTCGATCTTGGTTTCCTTAGAGACCAGCTTGCCGCATTCTGCGGCAACAATGGCTACAAAGTAAACAGCCAGAGGTCCGCCAGCGCCACCCATGGCGTTGGCAGCAAAGCCGACAGGAATCAGCGAAAACAGAACCAGAGGAGGACACTTCAGGGCAAAGCCAATGGCAACGGCTATGCCTGGGCCGACCATGGCAGAGGCAATGCCACCCAGATTATAGGGGATCTCATTGGTGCCGTCAGCGCTTTTCAGAGTGACCAAAATCCGGTTCAGAAATTCAATTTGAAACTGCTGACCGATGGTGTTGAGGATGGTACCAACCAACAAGGTACAGAACAGACCCTGCGCCATTGCGCCCAAGGCATCGATGCCGTAACGCTTTCCGGAAAAAATAATATCCTTCCGTTGCAAAAATGCTTTTACTTTTCCCATTTTCATCATCTGCTTTCTTAAAAATTAAAGTTTTGCGTATACTTTATCTAAAAAACGCTGGGTGTTGACGATTGCGCGCTTATGTGTGCCTTCGCCGATTTTACCGGACTCGTCATAGGCGGTGATCTGGAAAGTGACCATGTTGCCGTCTACTTCCGTAACCTCAGCCTCGGCACGAACCTCCAAACCTACCGGTGTTGCAGACAGGTGGGCGATGTTCAGGGTAGTGCCAACAGAGGTCTTGTCCTCCGGCAGGGCGGGGGCAATGGCCTCGCAGGCGGCACCTTCCATCAGTGCAACCATGCAGGGTGTTGCATAGACCAAAAGACTGCCGGAGCCCACCTCGTAGGCGGTATCCTCCCTCTCCACAGTGGTGGATGCTTCACCCTTCATTCCTTTTACAAGCTCCATGATTTTCCTCCTGAATTTTTATGATCCCAATATAGACCAAAATTAGCAAAGTGTCAATAAAAGGATTGCTATTTTTATCAATGTATTTTATAATAAACTCACTCTTACAAAACGAGGTGCAAACTTATGGTATCAAGTGATAAGCTGAATATGACCATGCTCTGCGATTTCTATGAATTGACTATGGGTAATGGGTATTTTGAAAAGGGCTACAAGGACCGTATTTGCTATTTCGACGTTTTTTTCCGGCAGTGCCCGGATGGGGGCGGCTTTGCAATCGCCGCCGGATTGGAGCAGATCGTTTCTTATATTCAGAATCTGCACTTTTCTGCCGAGGATATTACATACCTGCGCAACCGGGGTATGTTTAGCGAAGCATTTTTGAATTATCTGAAAGATTTCCACTTCACCGGCGACATTTGGGCGGTTCCCGAGGGAACACCGGTGTTCCCCAAAGAGCCTATTATGACCATCCGCGCTCCTGCCATTGAAGCGCAGCTGATCGAAACATTCATCTTGTTGTCGGTGAACCACCAGAGCCTGATTGCCACCAAAGCTAACCGTGTTGTCAGAGCGGCACAGGGGCGGACAGTTCTGGAATTCGGCTCTCGCCGGGCCCAGGGGGCTGACGCGGCCATTCTGGGCGCAAGAGCCGCTTATATCGGCGGTTGCAACGGCACAGCCTGCACCATCTCTGACCAGCTGTTCGGTGTCTATGCCGGTGGCACCATGGCCCATGCCTGGGTGCAGATGTTTGACACAGAATATGAGGCATTTAAGGCCTATTGCCAGATGTATCCCAACAATGCTACTCTGCTTGTGGATACCTATAATACGTTGAAATCCGGTGTGCCCAATGCCATCCGGGCGTTCAATGAAGTCTTGAAGCCTATGGGCATCACCAAATGCGGAATTCGGCTGGATTCCGGTGATATGGCATATTTGAGTCGAAAGGCCAGAAAGATGCTGGATGACGCCGGCTGGACAGATTGCAAAATTTCCGTTTCCAATTCCCTGGATGAGTATATCATTGAGGATCTGCTTCACCAAGGCGCCCAGATTGATATGTTTGGCGTTGGTGAGCGGCTGATTACCGCTAAGAGTGAACCGGTTTTCGGCGGTGTTTACAAGCTGACTGCGGTGGAGACGGAGGATGGGGAAGTGCTTCCCAAGATCAAGATCTCTGAGAACACCGGAAAGATCACCAATCCCCACTATAAAAAGCTGTATCGGTTCTTTGGCAATGATACGGGAAAAGCCATCGCTGACTACCTGTGTGTCTATGATGAGACGGTGGATGACAGCGGAGAAATGGAGATCTTCGATCCGGATGCCACCTGGAAGCGGAAGAATGTGTATGATTTTACCGCCAAGGAATTGCAGGTTCCCATTTTCAAGAACGGTGAACTGGTCTATCAGTGCCCTGATATTCATCAGGTGCGGAAGTACTGCCTGGAACAAATCGATACCCTGTGGGATGAGGTTAAGCGGTTTGACAATCCGCATACTTACTATGTGGACCTGTCCCAGAAACTGTGGGATATTAAGTATGGCCTGCTGAAGAAGAACGGAAAGAAATGAGAAATAGCAGCATACATGCCATTGCTTTGGGAGGCATGCTGGCGGCGTTCGCCATGGCGATCATGTGTCTTGGTGGGCTGATCCCGGTTGCCACATTTATTTGTCCGCTACTGTGCACCGTAACCGGATACGTAGTTTTTCACCGGTGCGGCAGACGGATCGCCTGGGCGTGGTACGGGACGGTGAGTATTTTGGCCGTTTTGTTCTCTCCGGATAAGGAGGCAGCTGCGTTGTATTGCTTTCTCGGATATTATCCCTATATCAGGAATGTATTCACAAAGCATAAGCTGGGGTGGATCGGAAAGCTTGTCCTTTTCAATGGGGCAGTGAGCGTTATGTATAGCCTGCTGATCTACCTGTTTGGCATGGCCGAACTGCTGCAGGAGAGCAGGGAAGTGGGGCTTATCGGTCTCGGAATTATGCTGCTGCTTGGAAACGCCACATTCCTTCTGCTGGATAAGCTCCTGACAATTTTGGACAGAAGGCGTTAGAATAAAGGTGGAAGTATGGAAAAGCAGTGGATACTATATATTCTGGAGTGTAAGGACGGATCCCTGTATACCGGCATTACCGATGACCTTTCCCGCAGGATCCAAATGCACGAAAGCGGCAAAGGCGCAAAATACACCCGGGGCAGAGGACCTCTGACTTTGGTATATTCAGAAGAATGTGAGAGCCATTCCCACGCGCTGAAACGGGAGTATGCAGTAAAATCTCTTACAAGAAATGAAAAATTACAACTTTGTGATAGCTATGTAACAAAAGCGCTTTAGAGTCTGACTCTAAAGCGCTTTTTGCTGCATTTCATAAATTTACAGGTAGAATACCGATTGCGGTATATTAGAGCTCTTCACTGACTGCCAGCAAGAGAATGCCGATAATCACAACGGTGATAAAGACATAGGTCTTCCAGGATAGCTTTTCCTTCAAGAAGATCCGGGAAAGCAACAGGGACACAACACAAACAGAGGAAAGAATCGGGGCGGCAACGGCATCTACTGCGCCAAGTGCGTAGACATAGGTAAATTGACCGGCAGTTTCAAACAATGCAGCCAGGACTTTGTCCTTGTTCTGAGAAACAGGCCCAAACTTGACACCTTTTGCTTTCATAAAGATATAGAGGCCAAGGGCAAATGCGGCAAAAGTCAGTTCGTAGCTGGTATTGGCTACCGCCTCAATGGTCTCCTCGGTTACATCCACAAAAGGCGCGTTTGCGATATCCTCCACCAGGAAATACGCATCGTCAAAGAATGTGCCAAAGGCATCCAGCGTGGCATACACAAAGGGCATGCAGAAGGCGACGATGGCCAGCTTTTTGCCGTAGGTCTTTTTTCTCGGGGTTTCACCGCGGTTTTCTAAATAACTGACCCCCATAACACCAACTGCGATCACACCAACAGAAAGCCAGGTGAGCCAGTGGAATGTATCACCCATAAACAGGGCAAACAGGAGAACGCAAATGACACCTGCGGTGTTTTCAATTGGATCAGAGATGGATTCCTCCAGGAAACGCATTCCAAAATAGGAGAATGCCATTGAGATGATGTAAAAAAGTGAAACAGGCAGGTAGATCAGTATGTTGATGGGATTATAGTGAATATCTTGGGTCAGCAGGGTGAAGATGGCATGGACGCCCATAACTACGCCAACCCAAACACAGATTTTCAGGTGGGAGTATTTCTCGTCAGGCCGAGCACCTTTCTTATAAAAAAGTTCTGCAGCACCCCATAGAATAGCGGTACCAATGGCGAAGAATAACCAAGACATGATATTACCTCTCTCTTTATAGTGTTACCAAGCCTGCATCGACCATCTTCTGCAGGCTCATTAGGATACCCAGCTTTGCGTGATACCAGGTAAGTCCGCCCTGGAAATAGACCGCATAGGGAGGACGGATAGGGCCGTCGGCAGACAGCTCAATAGAGCTGCCTTGTACGAATGCACCAGCGGCCATGATCACTCGATCCAGATAACCGGGCATTTCAGAGGGCCAGGGGGTAGCAAAGCTGTCCACAGGCGCAGCGGCCTGGATGCCCTTGCAGAAGGCGATCATACCTTCCTCGCTACCCAGCTCCACCGCCTGAATAATGTCGTGACGGCTCTCTGTGGCGTTGGGAACGCAGCGGAAACCCAGGGATTCATAGATATTTGCAGCAAAGATTGCACCCTTTTCCGCGCTGGCTACCACTGTAGGAGCTAGGAAGAAGCCTTGATAGAGGCTGGTCATCAAGCCCAGGTTTGCGCCCACTTCCTTGCCAAGCCCGGGGGCAGACAATCGATATGCGCAGCGGTTGATGCATTCCTCTGTACCGGCAATGTATCCGCCGATGGGAGCAAGACCGCCGCCGGGGTTTTTGATCAGGCTACCAACCGTCATATCCGCGCCTACATCGGAAGGTTCAATAGTTTCCACAAACTCGCCGTAGCAGTTGTCCACCATAACAATCACATCCGGCTTGATGCCTTTACAGAATGCAATCAACTCTCCGATCTGTTTGACAGAGAAGGTGGGGCGGGTAGCATATCCTTTAGATCGCTGAATTGTTATCAATTTGGTCTTTGCATTGATTGCCTTACGGATATTCTCGTAGTCAAAGCTGCCATCGGCCAGCAGGTCGACCTGCCTGTAGGTAACGCCGTATTCTGCTAGAGAGCAGGGGCTGCTGCGGATGCCAATAACCTCTTGGAGGGTGTCATAGGGAAGACCTACGGGGGAGAGCAGCTCATCCCCGGGCAAGAGATTTGCAGACAGTGCAACAGTCAAGGCGTGTGTTCCACAGGTAATTTGGGGGCGGACAAGGGCTGCTTCTGTGTGGAACACATCCGCATATACCCGCTCTAAATTATCTCTGCCAAAGTCATCATAACCATAGCCGGAGGATGCGGCAAAGCAGGCGGCAGAAACCCGGTTCTTTTGCATAGCGGCGATTACCTTTGCTTGATTGTGTTCCGCAATTTTGTCAATCGCTGCAAATCTCTCCTGCAACTGAGTGAGCATTTTCTCGCCGTATTGGTATACAGCAGGTGAGATGCCCATGGTCATATATAATTCATTTAGCTGTTCCATAGAGTTAATCCTCATTCTTCACTGTATTTAAGATTTCGTTGGCGATATTATTGAGTAGCTCTGGACGGGAAACAATCAAGCCGGTCTCTGCTTCACCAACAATTAAAAGGGTATCTCCGGGCTTGATGCCGAACAGTTCCCGCGCTTCCTTTGGAATCACGATTTGCCCACGGTCGCCCACTTTTGCAGTTCCAAAGGCACGTTGTGCATTTTGCTTACCCAGAATATGTTTGCCACTGGCCATGGCGCCACTCCTTTCATATTTTTCATACTTTTCATACCTTAAAAGTATAGTCAAAACCGTCCCGGCTGTCAAGACCGGGACGGCATATTTTGGTTACTTTCTACGATTTCGGTTGCCAAACAGAAGAATTAATCGCAGCAGCTGGGCAGCAGCCACCGCAACCGCGGCAACATAGGTCATAGCTGCAGCGGTCAGCGTCTTCCTGGCACCCCGTTGCTCCTCCTCGGTGAGGATTTCAGTATCGGAAATAGCCCGCATAGCCCGCCGGCTGGCATTAAATTCCACAGGCAGGGTAATCAGCTGAAAGACCAAAGACAGGGAAAAACAGGCAATGCCCAAGTATACCAAAGTATAAGAGTAGTTCCCCAGAGTGGAGAAGAGAACTCCTAAAAGAATCAGCGGCATAGCAAGTCTGGATCCGATATTTGTAATGGGGATGATCGCTGCGCGGAGCTTAATAGGGTAGTAATTGTTGGCGTACTGCACTGCGTGCCCGGCCTCGTGGCAGGCAACACCGATGGCAGCGGTGGAAGCACTTTGATATACAGCATCGGACAGGCGAATCACATTGCTTTTCGGATCATAATGATCGGTGAGTTTCCCTGACACCCGTTCGATCCGTACATTTCGGACTCCGTTGGCAGACAGAACCCGTTGCGCTGCCTCAGCGCCGGTGATTCTCCGTTGGGAGATCTGGGTGGAGTATCGCTTAAAAGTACTGTTGACCCGGGCACTGGCAATCAGAGACAGTAACAGACATGGCAAAATGATGGCAATATATGTCCAATCAAAACCGTAATAGTAGGGGTAAAACATAGAAACCTCCTAAGGCTTTTTTTATAGTATACCCCCAATCCGTAAAAAACACAAGGCGGTATCGGTATTTCTGCCCAACACAAACTTTACATTTTTATAAATCCTGCTATAATTTACAGTAGTGAATTGGGGAGGTTTGTCCATGGAACTACTTTACCTGCTTGAAAAGATCCGTATGCCGGGTCTGAATGAATTTATGTTGGCGGTTACCACCCTGGGAGAGGAAACGGCCTTTCTTGTGATCGCGTTGATCCTTTTCTGGTGCGTTAATAAATATCAGGGATACTATATTCTGTCGGTAGGTTTTGTGGGAACAATTGCCAACCAGTTTATGAAGCTGTGGTTTCGGATCCCCAGGCCATGGGTTTTGGATGAGAATTTTACGATTCTGGAGCAGGCAAGAGAAGCGGCATCCGGATACAGCTTTCCCAGCGGTCACACCCAAAGCGCTGTTGGTACGCTGGGTGGAATTGCCCTGACCACAAAGGATAAATTCATTCGAATCCTAACGATTATTCTTGCGGTATTGGTACCGATTTCCAGAATGTATCTAGGTGTCCATACGCCCTTGGATGTGGGCGTTTCCGTTGTAGTCGCCTTGGGGTTGATCTTCCTGATGCGCCCAGTTGTATTGGGAAATTCCAATAAAGGATTGCCGATTTTGTTTGCAGTGATGATCTGCCTGTCGGTGGCATTTATGCTGTTTGTGGAGTTCTATAAATTCCCGGCAGATTTGGATACCCATAACTATCAATCTGGCCTTAAGAACGCATACACACTGCTTGGCGCATTGATGGGTATGGTTGCGGTGTATATTGCGGATAAAAAATGGCTACATTTCTCTACAAAAGCAGTGTGGTGGGCACAGATCCTAAAGGTTGCCGGTGGCCTTATTTTGGTGCTTGCGGTGAAGTCCGGTACAAAGGAGTTACTTAACGGACTGCTTGGGGAGCAAGCCGGAAGATCTGTCAGATATTTTCTGATCGTTGTGGTAGCCGGTATCATATGGCCTCTGACCTTCCGCTGGTTTTCAAAGCTTGGTAACAAGGAGTAATGTTGCATGCATCTGGCGATCTATTTGTTGATTGGGCTGATCCTGCTGACCGTATTCAGTGGCTTCTATGTATTTTGGGTAGCCTGCGCCCGCCGGAAGGAGCTTCCCTGGCTGGAGGAGTCGATCAAGAAGACCTCATATGGAAAATACTACGATGCCATTCAGGCTTCTGATCGCTTTTTGCGGGAACAGCAGGCGCAGGATGTGTGGGTTCAGAGCCACGACGGGCTGAAGCTCCATGCTCACTGGATTCCTGCTGAAAATGCCATGGGAACGATCCTGCTGGCTCATGGGTACAGAAGCACAAAGCTGGTTGATTTTTCCATGGTGTACCGGATGTATCATGATTGGGGACTCAATATTCTTGTGCCTGACCAGCGTTCTCATGGACAAAGCCAGGGGAGATTTATTACCTTTGGCGTGAAAGAGAGTCGGGATATGAAGTGTTGGATCCGGTGGCTTAACCAAAATAATCCCGAACAACCGATCATGCTCAGCGGCCTGTCCATGGGTGCCTCCACCATGCTGTATCTGGCGGATCAGCAGCTGCCGCCTAATGTAAAGGGCATTATTGCAGACTGTGGGTTTTCTTCCCCCTGGGAAATTTTATCCTCGGTGTTTCGCAATGTGACACACTTGCCCGCTGGACTCTCAATTTGGATTGCAAATTTGTTTGCCAATCTGCTGGCGGGATTTGACCTGCGGGAACGGGATACCAGAAGAATCCTGCCTCACAGCCGAATTCCGGTTCTCATGGTGCATGGAACGGCAGATGATTTCGTACCCTGGGCCATGACAAAGGAGGCCTTCCAGGTTTGCGCCGAGCCGAAAGAGCTTTTGCTAGTGGAAGGCGCAGGGCATGGAGTCAGTTTCTTGGTTGACCCGGAGCGCTATAGGAAGACGGTAAAGGAATTCTTTTTTGCCTGTATGGGAGTGCGGTTATGAACTACGCAATGATTAAAAACTGTGATATTGCAAATGGACCCGGCGTGCGGGTGAGCCTGTTTGTCTCCGGCTGCACCCACCGCTGTAAGGGCTGCTTCAATGAGGTCGCCTGGGATTTCGACTACGGTCAACCCTTTACCCAGCAGACCGTTGAAGAACTCCTGCAAATGCTGGAGCCTGACCACATAAAGGGGATTACACTGCTGGGAGGAGAGCCCTTCGAGCCGGAAAATCAGCCAACGATCGTGGAATTTCTGAGACAGATGAAGTCAAAATTTCCTAATAAGACCGTATGGGCATTCTCCGGGTACTTGTTCGATAAAGATATTCTGGCAGGGAAACTGGGACCGTGGGAGATCACGAAAGAGTATATCAGCTACCTGGATGTGTTGGTGGATGGCAGATTTGTCTTGGAAAAGAAGGATTTGAATCTTCGATTCAGGGGCTCATCCAATCAAAGAATTATCGATGTGCCAGCATCTCTTGCACGGGGAGAAATCGTTCTGTGGGAGGACTGGCTTGGACATGAAAGGGGAATGAAATGATGGAACCGATCCGCGTAAAAAAACTCAGACCCAATGCGATCCTGCCTACATACGGTTCTGGCGGGGCTGCGGGTGCAGACCTGTATGCCTGCCTGGAGAATGAAGTAACCATTGCCCCGGGAGAAACTTTCTGGGTGCCTACAGGACTTGCCATGGAGATTCCCAGAGGCTGCGCCGGGCTGATTTATGCACGCAGCAGCATGGGCACCAAGCGGGGTCTTGCGCCGGCTAACAAGGTCGGAGTTATTGACAGCGACTACCGTGGGGAGATCCAGGTTGTACTGCTGAATCACAGTGATAAGGCTCAATGTGTGGCGCCCGGTGAGAGAATCGCACAGATCGTGATTACCCCCGTGGTTACCCCTGGCTATTGTGAAACAGAGGAACTTTCGGATACCATTCGGGGTGCGGGAGGCTTTGGTTCCACAGGTAAATAAATTATTCTGAAAATACTGTACATCCTAGAAATTTTTTGTTATTATTTGTAAAAGGGTATCTTCCTAATTCTACAGATGGAGAGAAAATTATGGATATCTTTATTGCGGTTGTTCGACTGCTTGGTGGCCTTGCTATGTTTCTGTATGGCATCGAGGTCATGGGCGATGGACTGAAGAACAGTTCCGGCACGGCTTTGAAGCGTGTGCTTGAAAAGGTTACCGGAAATATTCTGATCGGCGTGCTGACCGGCACACTGGTAACAGCAGTGATACAAAGCTCGACGGCTACAATCGTGCTGACAGTTGCACTGATTGGTGCTGGCGTTTTGAATTTGAAGCAGGCGGTCTCGATTGTGATGGGTGCAAATATTGGTACTACCATCACTGCGCAAATCATTCGGCTGGCAGATATTGAAGCTGGTGACAATTTTTTGCTTACCTTGTGTAATCCGGATACTTTGGCTCCCATTGCTTTGGTTGCCGGCATGATTTTGATCATGTTTGTTAAGAAGAAGTTGACTAAGCCGATCGGAGATATCTGTATCGGTTTCGGTGTCTTGTTCATTGGTCTGGATTTGATGACAGGTGCAGTAGACCCGTTATCTGAGACGGAAGCATTTAGAACGGCACTGAGTTCTATGGATAATTCCTTCCTGGGCATTATCGTAGGCATGGTTTTAACTGTGATCGTCCAGAGCTCTTCTGCTATGGTGGGTATGATACAGGCGCTTTCAGCTTCCGGTATTATGACCTTTAGTATGATCTATCCGATTATTATGGGCATCAACCTGGGCACTTGTGTTACAACTGCCATGGTGTGTTCCATTGGCTCGTCCAAGGATGCAAAGCGTACCGGTGTTGTACATATTTTCTTTAATACTGTTGGTACAGTTGTTCTGTTGGTTGTGATGTCCCTTATGGAGCATTTTTCTGTTTTTGGTGTCGAATTCTGGCAAAAAACTGCGGATAGCGGCATAATCGCAAATTTCCAAACGGTCTTTAATATTATTACCGCAGTATTGCTGCTGCCGTTTACCGGTTTACTGGTTAAGATATCCAAGATGATCGTTCGTGATGATACACGGGAAAAGGTTGACAATCCGGAACTGCATACCCTGGATGAGAAGCTGTATATCTCGCCTGCTGTGGCTTTAAGCGAGGCTACCAAGGCCGTTGCCGCTATGGGCAGGGTTGCTATGCTGAATTTTGAACGTGGCTGTAGTCAGCTGCTGGAGTATAAGGAAGAAGTGCATGATCTGATTAACAAGGACGAGGAAGCCTTGGATCAGTTTGCAGATCAGGCGGACCATTTCCTGATCGGCTTATCCAAGCTGCTGGAAAGTGAGCAGGATGTACGCCAGCTTGACTTACTGATGCAGACGGTGCCGAATTTTGAGCGTATAGGCGACTATGCTACGAACTTTGTAGAGCTGGCACAAAAAATGCATGACGACGGAACCAGCTTCTCTGAGACGGCAAGACAGGAACTGAGAATCCTGAACACAGCGGTTAGAGAAGTAATTGATCTTACACTCAAAGCATTTACTGATGGTGACGGTGCTTCCGCCGGCTATATTGAGCCACTGGAAGAAACCATTGATGATATGGTGCTGATGCTTCGTGACAGGCACACACAGCGGCTTAAGAAGGGCATCTGCACGGTAGGAAGCGGACTGGTATTTATTGAAACCCTAACCTATATGGAGCGTGCGTCCGATCAGTGTTCCTCTATCGGCGTCATGATGATGTCACAGTTTGATGAAAAAATTCAAGAGAACCGTTATGACTACCTCAGAGAACTGCATCGTGGCGACAATGCGCTCTACAATGCAGAGCGTAATCGCAGACGGGAGCAGTATCTGAAACCCTTAAAAGAACTTCAGTGATCGTGGGTGCATAACCGTAACATAAAAAACCGGGATGATATCATCCCGGTTTTTCGTATATTGGATATTAGTAAAATAGCAGATCGGAGTAGGTGGGATACGGCCACTGACTCTTATCCGTCAGACTCTCAAGGATGTCTGCCTCTGTCCGG
Source organism: Faecousia sp. (assembly GCA_045595945.1). Lineage (GTDB taxonomy): Bacteria > Bacillota > Clostridia > Oscillospirales > Oscillospiraceae > Faecousia. Next base: position 11,668 of record JAZOBL010000048.1, on the reverse strand, counting down.
ATGGCATTCATATCCGCAACGATCACATCATGGTAGTATCTGGCAACAGATTCCTTCCCGTCTGGGGTTTTTGCCAAATCGTTTTGCAGCTTTCGACAGTTGCCGTACAAGGCATCTGTTGCATCAGACAACCGCGCGGCAATGCGCGTTTCTGCCTCACAGGCAAGGCCAAGCTCTTTCTTAGCCAAAATTGCGTCGCAGAGAGTCTTGGTGTAACGAATGGATGCAGGCAGAATTTGATGCTGCACCATGTCGATACAGGTTTTTGCCTCAATGCCCACCATTTTTCGATAGGAATCCAAATAAATTTCGTATCTTGCACGGTACTCATCCTCTGAATAAATGCCGTGCTTGGTTACTAAGGAAATGTTCTTATCCTGAATATATGTGGGCAAGCACTCTGCGGTGGACGGGTAATTGCTCAGGCCGCGGCGCTTTGCTTCCTCCTTCCACTCCTGGGAGTAGCCGTTGCCGTTGAAAATAATGCGCTGGTGATCTGTAAGTGTCCTGCAAACCAGCTCATGCAGAGCGGTCTCAAAGTCCTCGGCCTGCTCCAGCTCATCGGCAAATTTTCCCAGCTCCTCTGCCATGATGGTGTTCAGAGCTATGTTGGGGTCAGCGATGGACTGGGAGGAACCAAGCATACGGAACTCGAACTTATTACCGGTAAAAGCCAGGGGAGAGGTGCGGTTGCGATCTGTGGTATCCTTGGGAATCGCCGGCAGGACATCCACACCGATCCGCATAAGGCTTTTCTTCGATTCGGTATAGTTCGTGCCGTTCACAATGGAATCTACCACAGCGGTCAGTTCATCGCCCAGGAAGATAGAAATAATGGCGGGGGGCGCTTCGTTGGCACCTAACCGGTGATCATTGCCGGCGGAGGCGACAGTGCAGCGCAGGAAGTCCTGATATTCATCCACACCCTTGATAAATGCGGACAGGAACAAAAGAAAACGAGCGTTTTGCCGAGGGGTCTTACCGGGGGAGAACAGGTTGTGACCGGTGTCGGTGGCAAGAGACCAGTTATTGTGTTTGCCGGAGCCATTCACCCCAGCGAAGGGCTTCTCATGGAGAAGGCACACCAAATTATGCTTGGCTGCGCACTTCTTCATAACCATCATGATAATTTGGTTGGCATCGCAGGCGCTGTTGGCGCTGGTGTATACCGGTGCGATCTCATGCTGGCAGGGAGCGGTCTCGTTGTGCTTTGTTTTGGACAGGATTCCCAGCCTCCAGAGCTGTTCGTCCAGATCCTGCATGAACTTGGATACCCGGGTGCGGATCGTTCCGAAATAGTGGTCATCCAGTTCCTGCCCCTTGGGGGGCAGTGCGCCAAACAGGGTACGGCCGGTCAGCCGCAGATCTTCCCGCTTGGCATACATATCCTTAGGAAGCAGAAAATACTCCTGCTCTGCGCCAACACAGGTCTCTACACGCTTTGTCTCGTTGTCGCCAAACAGGCGGAGAATCCGCAGGGCTTCCCGGGATACTTCACTGACCGAGCGCAGCAGAGGCGTCTTTTTGTCCAGAGCAGCACCGGTGTAAGAGAAGAAACAGGTGGGTATGTAAAGACTTCCGTCCTTTACAAAGGCAAAGGCAGTTGGGTCCCAGGCAGTATATCCACGGGCTTCAAAGGTAGCACGCAGACCGCCGGAGGGAAAGGAAGAGGCATCCGGTTCTCCCCGAACCAGAGATTTACCTGTAAACTCCATAATGACCCGACCGTCGTCGGCGGGGGAGATAAAGGAATCGTGTTTCTCCGCAGTAATGCCGGTCATCGGCTGGAACCAGTGGGTGTAGTGGGTCGCGCCTTTCTCGATGGCCCACAGCTTCATGGCCTCCGCAATTTCATTGGCAACATCCAACTGCAGGGGCGTGCCGGTTTCGATGCAATGCTTCCAGGACTGGAAGATATCCGGCCGCAATGTTTGCTTCATAGCAGCCTCGTTAAAAACATCGCTGCCAAAAATCTCCGGTACATTTAAGATTTCGCTCATTTTGATGCTTCCTTTCAAAATGAATTTGTTTCCATGACCAATTCTAATTTACTTTATATAAATTTTATTCCATACTTGCATAAAAAGCAAGGGATAATAATGCATAAATTTGACAATCCAACCCAAATACCATTGGACATTCCAACAAAAATCTTGCGAAATAGACGAAAAATGAAATTTCTGGAAACGGAACTTGCATTTTACATAAATTAGGTGTATCATATCCACAATGTATATTGACTGTGAAAAGGGTGATCTGTATGAAGTTTGAAACTATGACCAAAGAACAATTGCAGGCGCTTTACACTTCGGTAAAGGGTCATTATGAAGCATGTAAGGCTCAGAATCTGAAGCTAAACATGGCTCGTGGCAAGCCTGCGGCAAACCAGCTGGATCTCATCAGCGACATGTTGACCTGTATTTCTGACGGCGATGACTGCATCAGCGATGGTCTGGATGCAAGAAATTACGGCGAACTTGCAGGATTGCCTGCTGCAAGAGCCTTTTGGGCAGACATACTCGGCTGCCGTCCGGAGCAGACCTTTGTAGGTGGTTCTTCCAGTTTGAACCTAATGTTTGATGTAATTTCCCGCGCCTACTCACACGGCCTTCTAAACAGCCGGCAGCCTTGGTGCAAGGAGGAGACGGTAAAATTCCTGTGTCCCAGTCCCGGCTATGATCGGCATTTTCGCGTGACGGAATTTTTCGGTGCGGAATTGATCACGGTTCCCATGACCGCCGAAGGACCCGATATGGATGTGGTGGAGCAGCTGGTAAAGGATCCGGCTGTGAAGGGCATTTGGTGCGTGCCTAAGTATTCCAACCCCGATGGCATTATCTATTCCCAGGAGGTAGTGAACCGATTTGCTGCCCTGAAACCTGCCGCACCAGATTTCATTATTATGTGGGATAATGCATATTGTGTCCATGAGTTTGATGGTGAGTATGTGGAGTTTCCCAATATTCTGGAGCTGTGTCGGCAGGCCGGAAATCCCCATATGGTTATGGAGTTTGCCTCTACATCCAAGATCACTTATGCAGGCGCAGGTATTTCCGTGATTGCTGCCTCTGAGGAGAATATTGCATACCTGACCAAGCTCTTTGGTGTTCAGATCATTTCCTATGACAAGATCAACCAGATGCGCCATGTGAAATATCTGAAGAATAAGGCCCATACTCTGGAAATCATGAAGCTACACGCTTCCGTGCTGGCACCGAAGTTCCGTGTCGTGTCTGATCTGCTGGAACAGGAAATTGCCCCCTGTGGATTTGCCAGCTGGAACCGGCCTAAGGGCGGCTACTTTGTCAGCCTGAATACCATGCCCGGAACCGCAAAGAGAGCCCTTGCTTTGTGCAAGGATGCAGGCGTGATGATGACCCCTGCCGGCGCAACCTTCCCTTATGGAAACGATCCCCAGGACAGCAATATCCGCATTGCACCCAGTTTTCCTCCTGTGGAAGAACTTGAAAAAGCAATGGATGTGTTCTGCACCTGTTTGAAGCTTGCGGCGCTGGAAAAACTTCTAAATATGTGATATAATAAAAGGCGGACAGTGGTCCGCCTTTTTTCATAGGTAGATTCGATACAAAAGGGAGGTTCCTGTGATGAAGACAATTGTTGTGCTTCAACACCAGAAACGGAAAATCTCTTGACTTTCTGCCCTGTTATATATATTATTTATCATGTATGGTTCTGTGAATACTAGCAGAATGTTTCGAATGATTACCTGGAAGGAGAATTCCTTATGAATACACACAACGGTTTGTTTGCAGATGTGCCTGAGGAGCAGTGGAATGACTGGACCTGGCAAGCAAAGCACCGTGTGGAGACTCTGGATGAGCTGAAACAATACATTATGCTTACCGAGGAGGAAGAGCGCGGAATTCAGAAGTGTCTGAATGCCTTTCGTATGGCCATCACCCCATACTACCTGTCACTGATCGATTTGGGTGACCCTAATGATCCGGTCAGAAAGCAGTGCATTCCCACGGAGGATGAACTGTATTTTGCCCCGGAGGAGGATGCAGATTCTCTGCACGAGGATACGGACTCTCCTGTCAAGGGTCTGACCCACCGGTATCCGGACCGCGTTCTGTTTTTGATTACTGACCGGTGCGCGGCATATTGCCGTCACTGCACCCGCCGCCGTATGGTGGGCCAGACAGACAATGCCATGCCCAGAGCCCAAATCGACGCCTGCATTGACTACATCCGCCAGCATCCGGAGGTTCGGGATGTGCTGGTCTCCGGTGGTGATGTGTTCATGCAGAGTGACGATATGCTGGAGTATGTGATTGCCAACTTGCGGAAGATCCCCCATGTGGAGATCATCCGGTTGGGAACCCGCACACCTGTGGTCATGCCCCAGAGAATCACCCAGAATCTGTGTGATATGCTGAAAAAGTACCATCCCATCTGGGTCAATGTGCATTTTAACCATCCCAATGAGATTACCCCGGAATCTGCTAAAGCCTGCGCGATGCTGGCTGATGCGGGCATTCCTCTGGGCAACCAGAGCGTTCTGCTGGCCGGTATCAACGATTGCGTCCATGTGATGAAGAAACTGGTCAATGATCTGGTTCGGATTCGCGTCCGGCCCTATTACATTTATGCCTGTGATTTGAGCCTGGGGCTATCTCATTTCCGCACCCCTGTCAGCAAAGGCATTGAGATTATTGAGGGCTTGCGCGGTCATACCAGCGGCTTCTGCGTGCCTACCTTTGTGGTGGATGCACCTGGCGGCGGCGGTAAGATCCCGGTAATGCCCAATTATGTGCTCAGCCAAGCACCCAATAAGGTCGTTTTACGAAACTTTGAAGGTGTGATCACCACTTATACAGAGCCGCCCACCTATCAGTCCCGGTGCAACTGTGCTGTCTGCCGGGGAGAGCAGGAGAACACCATCAACGGCATTGCCGGTCTGGAGCAGGGGAAGGGCTTGAACTTTGAACCTACGGACCTGCCCCGTAAAAAAAGATTACACAATTAAAGAACGCCGCACCTAGTAAGGTGCGGCGTATCATTATTTTTGGGGTTTCTTCTCGATGAACGCAAGGGTTGCCCTGAAAGAGTTGGCGGCAATGGGGTGGTCCACATCCACATCCATTTCGACATCTTTTGCTTTTAGAATATCCTTCAGAATGTTTTCCGCGAACCAGGGGTTCTTTACAAACAGGGGGCCCATGCAGTTTGTGTAAATCAGATTTTTCCAGCGGGCGCCTTCGTTGCCTGTACCGTTGTTTCCTCGACCGTAAATCGTCGTGCCCAGAGGCTCCCGGACATCTACATCGGCCATCATGATCTGTGAGCCTATCAGCTCAATCTGAGAGCCGTTGATTCGGAAGTGCAGATCATCACCCCAGACAAATTTTCTTTCCTTTGCGGTCATGTCAAAGTGTCCCAGACCGTCCAATACAGAGCCATCCTCCCGGACTATGGTTTTACCAAAGAGAAGGCCGGTGGTACCCAGAGCCAGGGCATAGCCGCCCTTTTCCAGATAGTCGGTCAAGGGCTGGGTTTTTAGCGCAGGAATCAGATGGCGGAATACATCGATCTCGCCGGGTAAAAACAGCAGCAGGTCCAGTTTTTCAAAGGGGATGGGGTCGTCAAAATCCTCTATTTTGATAACCTCCACCTCAACACCCATTTTTTTGCCTACCTGCACCAACGCCTGTACGCTGCCACGCTCACCGTGGAGGTTCAGCAGATCCGGATACATCCATCCAACTGTTATATTAGGCATGATCGGCACCTCCCCGAGTCAAATAACTCTTTACGATTCTGGCATGTTTGGGGTTCGTTAGGACATAGATGATATCTGTCTCGATTTCATTCAGCTTTGCAAATACCTTATCCATTTCATCGCTATCTACGATGGTAACATCTTCTTCCGGCGCACCTGCAAGGATCATGCGGCTGGCGATGTCGTATGCAACGGTTTCGGAAAATGCCACATAGTGCTCAACATTGCTTTCCACTACCCGACGGAAATCGCAATCGAAGAAGTAGAAAGTACCGGCATAATAAGGGAAGAAGTCAGCAACCCGGTACAAACCCACAAACACAGCCTTTTTTCGACTGTCAGCGGCAATGATATCCAGCTCAGACTGCAGCGCCTCCGGGTTTTCCTGCTTACCACGCAGATAGTGGATCTCTTTGCCTTTGTAATGAATGACATCCTCGTGGGATGCAGGGTTTTGGAAGGTCGCAAATGCTGCTTGAATCTGCTTGTCTGTCAGTCCGATGTTTCTGCATATAGCAATACACATCGCGAAATTATAGATATAGAAGGGGTTGTTGTAGGGAACGTTCCACTGAGAATCGCTGCAGGAGAAGGTGTTATTTTCATAGTCTACAGAGTCGATCCGTACATCTGGCGTATCGGTAGAGTGATAGGCGCATTTTTTGCAATGAAACGGCCCAATGTTGGCAAGATTGTAATTCCGGTAGGCAATGGGATGCCCACAGATCGGGCAGGGCAGGGTAACGGAATAGAAATCCTCTGTTGAATAGGTTCTGCTATTTTCCGCTACGCTGAAATACTTGGTGTCTCCGGCAAATGCGCCCAGAGAGAAGCTACGGGGTTCTTCGTTATTCAGATACAGGGTCATGTCCTTGCCCACTGCGCCCTTGAACTTGCGAAGAATAAAATCCGGATCGCCGTTTCTCTGTACCTGATCCTTTTGCAGATTGGTAAGACCCATATGACGCCCGGGCAGTTGCTTGCGGATCAAGGGGAAGCTGCGTTCGTCGATCTCCAGAACCAGAAATTCCTTATTGAATGCGCCGGCGAGAGTCGAATTTTTGATCAGAGTGGTTGCTACGCCACCCATCATATTGGCGCCTTCCACATTGGCTGCGACCTTTTTTTCTGCCTTTAGAAGGGTGTGGTAAAGCAGATTTGTGGTGGTGGATTTGCCGTTTGTGCCGGAGATGAAAATTACCTTATCGTAGTCGATATTCCGGAAGCGGGATACAAAGTTCGGCATTAGCTTTACGGCAATTTTGCCGGAATAGTTGCTGCCGCGCTGCTTGTCGATCAGGTTGACGGCAAACGCAACAAACTTGGCAATCCAGAGAGTAAGCAAAAAACGCATCTGCGATATTCCTCCATCTATCATTTTTTGTAGTATACCACAGTTTTTGGGAAAATGCTAGAGAGAAAGCTTTTTGAAGCGATTATACAAGAACAGGCAGACACATACAGTGTCTGCCTGTTCTTAAAATTATGATGCATCCATTGGTCCAATGTATTGAAAACGAGGACCGCTATACCCATCCTTACTGACGAGCTCGTTCCACATGGACGCAGGCCGGACCCAGAGACCGCTATCGCCATACAGGGCTTTGTAAACAACCATAGGCTCCAGGGTTTCCGAATGACTGGCAATCCCCAGAACACAGTACTCATTTCCCTTAAAATGGCGATATTTACCGAGCTTGATATCCATGTTGTTACCTCTTTCAGGCCAGGCTTTACTGGGGAACGTCTCCTCGGCTACCGTCCAATACGATGGCGGGATCAAACATACCGGTAAACCAATCCGCGTGATACGCAAGGTTTGCGCCAGTTACCAGAATACGACCCTGCCGTACATAGGTATCCGTAACCGTTGCCCAGGTCTTACCGTCATTGCTGAAACCAAGGAAGTAGCGGAATCCCAAATTCTTAAGGGTCTCATATTTCTCACCGGAGTAGGTGGGCTCGTCTGTGATGTCGGTAAGCTGAGCGTATACGAAAATATCCGGATTACCGATCACAGGTACAACCTCGGAAGTCCAGTTGCTGAGGTCTGCTTGGATCTGGGTGACACTGCTGTCAAGATAGGAGATGTTTTCGTAGCTGTAGCATGCCAGCTTGTACCCCGCAGTGCGGAGAGCATCGGCAACCTTCTGTGCCTCAGCGATTTCTGCGTTGTAGACATCCTCGCCGAAGACCTCCTTGGCATCGGGGTGAGTCCGATAGCCAAACAGACCGTTGTAGCCGGTCAAAGCCAGAGTTGCCCTGGCACCTTGATAGGAGAATGCGGGATTTCTGGCAAGGAATGCCTCCAAAATGGGCACAAAGTCAAAATTGCCGCTGATGGTATTTCCACTGCCGTCTACCAGGGTGTTAGTGAAGGTATTTCCATCCCAAATTAGCTTGTTGGCAAAGCCACCGCCGCCGGCATCCGCCGCTTTATCGCCATCGCTGTCGATCAGGTAGTAGTTGTAATTGACATTGGTTTGGGTCAGCATCAAAGGCTTTTTATCGCTGGGAAGATAGAAGGTATTAGCTTTATAGACAATTGTGCCGTCTTCCAGAGTTTCGGTGGTAAACACATCGTCCAGGTCTACCAGCACATAGTTGTTTTCGTACAGCTGCTGCAGGATTTTGGAGAACTCCTCAGTAGTAATAAAATTACGGTTAAAGGAGGTGCTGTATACAGCGTGGTTAAATGCCCGGGCCGGATCTGCGATCAAAAGCTGGAAGGATAGATTCACAACCTTGCTTGGGTCATCCCATGCCACCAGATGGCTCATGCTCGACTCATAGGAGACGATCTTGTCATAGAGCTCCGGGAAATTATTGAGATCGCCGGTGAAGGTATTCAGAAGATCAATCGCGCCTTGATAGTCATATCCTGCAGCCAGCAGGTCAGCCTGTGCGATCAAATCGTTTGCCTGCTGGGTAAGGCGTGCCTCTTCCTCTGCCAGAGAAGAGGAGGCAGCAATGCTTTCCAGACGGTCAGCTTTCTTTTGCTGCACGGCACGGGTGATGGAGCCGATAATGAAAATGATTATCAGCAGCACAGCCACACCGGCGATGATCACGGGAAGATAGGCTTCCTTGAAAATTTGCATTTTACTGCGCTTTTTGCGTCGTGGATTTACCGGACGGATGGGTTCATTGCGTTGTTCATCCATACTGTCGCCGCCTTTCTTAATTGTGATTTGTTGTTATTATATCGTTATTTTCTGTAAATTGCAAGAATTTTCCTATGAACATAAAAAGACCGCCCGGAGCAGTTTCTCCGGGCGATGGCAAATTATACATATTCTGCGGAGATCTCGCCGAAACTTGCATGGGCATCCAGAAATATTTCGGATGTATAATGCTCGTTATAAGAACCCTTTGTTGCAAATTCGGCAAAAGAGGTACTGCAGGCTGGGGTGAGCTTGCAGGACTTTGGAATGAGCAGTCGCAGCTCGCCAAAGCTGCACGCAGCGCAGATGCGGCACTCCGGCTGGATAGCGCCAGCCTGTGTCAGATCCACTGTGTACTCACCAAAACTTACTTCAATATCACCGTGCTGTAAATTGGGGACCATAACAGGAATCGTCGTCTCGCCAAAACGCGCGTGATAAGTAAAGGATGTGTCATCAGCGTTGTAGTCGTTACAGGTTTTGCTGTTTTTATTACGGAACTGAACGCTTCCTCTTTTTGGTTTTCTTAATGCATCCACAAGCAGGCTCAGACCGAATATAACGATCAAGGCTGCCCAGAAGACGCCTTTTTCCAATTTGATGGGAAAGTCCCAGATCTTACTGACAAGTGCATAGCCGCCAAAGAGGATACAACTGATTTTAACGAACGAAAACGGCCCGAGAATCCCACCGAAGCCAAAGGCCAGCAACCAGGTGGGCCACAGGATATCCCAGAAGGAAACATCCCAGGAAAGCACCTGTGAGAGCAGATACAGGACACCAAATGCAAGCACCCAGAAGGCAAACCACAAAGAGCCACGCCTGCCGCTGTCCCAGTGAAATTCCCAATTGCCCTTTTGTACATGAATGCCGTCCTCGTGATCCGCCTGCTCGTTATCGATCACCTCTGCTTGATAGACATTCTGATTCGTGCGGTGACCGAGTAATTCATCGGTGGTGATCCCAAACAGCTCAGCCAGCCGAGGCAGTAGCGCGATGTCCGGGCAGGTTTGGTCATTCTCCCATTTGCTGATGGCCTGTGCGGTGACGCCCATTTTTTCTGCCAGTTGGTCTTGGGTCAGCTTTAAGCGCTTTCGATGGAACACGATGCGTTTGCCCAATGTTTCATCCATAATGATTCCTCCTTTTCTGTTTCTGTTCTAATCATGCCATAAATTTGGTAAAAAAGCTATCAATTATCTGTTAAATTCTAAAAAAATCTATTTCAACCCTCAGTTGTGACCTAACAACCGCAGGTTGATTGTGTTTTGCTTGCAAAAAATACATCTTTGCGATATGATATACAAAAAGTATGCGAGGAGAAGCACTATGGAGAAGATAACCAGCTTTACCATTGACCATATAAAGCTGCAGCCGGGGTTGTATGTTTCCAGAACAGATGCAGTTGGCTGTGAGACAGTAACCACATTCGACCTGCGGCTGACAAGTCCAAATGAAGAGCCGGTGATGAATACCGCCGAGATGCACACCATTGAGCATCTGGCCGCTACCTATTTACGAAATGAGCCCAACTGGAAAGAGAAGGTTGTATATTTCGGTCCTATGGGCTGCCGGACAGGGTTTTACCTGCTCTTGGGCGGCACTTACACCTCCCGGGAGGTGTTGCCCTTGGTACGGGATTGCTTCCGGTTTATCGGTTCATTTCACGACCAGGTGCCCGGTGCCAGCCCAAAGGATTGCGGCAATTACCTGGATATGAATCTTCCCATGGCGAACTATTGGGGAAGAAGATATGCCGCCCTGCTGGAAACAGCTGACGATACCAGATTGGTTTATCCCAAATAAAGGAGATACGGTATGAAGCTTGGAATTATCGGTGCGATGGATGTGGAAGTGGCGACCTTAAAAGATATGATGGAGCATAAGACAGAACGGACGATTGCCGGCTCGGTGTACTGCGAAGGAACACTGGAGGACCTGCCTGTAGTGATCGTGCAATGCGGCGTTGGAAAGGTCAATGCTGCCCTGTGTGTCCAGGCGTTGTGCGACTGCTTTGGTGTTACCCATATTGTGAATACCGGTGTAGCAGGCTCGCTGAATGCAGAACTGGATATCGGCGATTTTGTAATCAGCCGGGATGCTATGCACCATGATTTTGATTGCCACACACTCAATCCCGCTTATCCGGTTGGCCAGGTTCCGGGATTGGCTGTTCGGGCGTTTCCCGCAGATGATACATTGGTAAAGTTTGCCTTTGCAGCTGCCAATGCTGCGTGCCCCGGTCACGCCCATTTGGGTCGGGTGGCCAGCGGAGACCAGTTTGTGTGCCAGAAAGAGCTGAAAGAAAAGATCATTGCCGACACCGGTGCTATGTGTACGGAAATGGAGGGTGCGGCCATTGCCCACTGTGCGTGGAAAAATGGAATTCCGTTTGTGGTGATTCGCGCCATCTCTGATAAGGCAGATGACTCAGCGGAGATGGATTATCCCACCTTTGAAGCCATGGCTGCCCGCCGTTGCGCGCAGGTAACACAGGCTATGACGAAGACATTGAAGGAATCACTTGGATAATATCAGCCGGCGCACCGGATCAGCGGTGCGCCGGTATTCTTTGTGTTACACCATGGGTGAATGTTTTTCCTCATATCGGTCAAAGGCATGAATCCAGTCTGCCTTTAGGAAGTAGATAAGAAACACCAGGGAACTGCAGGCCCAGGTGATGGGATATGCCCAGGAAACGGTTGTTAACCGGTTGACCTGCTCTACTGCGATAGAAATATAGATAACACGGATTACACAC
>JAZOBL010000047.1:0-59026 GCA_045595945.1 Faecousia sp. | reverse complement strand
TTCCATGTCAATCATTGTCTGTATCGTATATGGTTTGCTTTCCGGAATTACCGAGTTTTTTCCGATTTCCGCCCGGGCGCACCAGAGTTTTATGCTGCATCTGAGCGGCAAGACCGCCAGAGATCCCTTACAGGATCTTCTCGTACATATGGCTGTGTTACTTTCTATTTTGGTCTTCAACAGTACCACGCTGGCAAAAATGCGCCGTGAGCACAGCCGCAGAAGTCGCGGCAGAAACGGACGGAGCCACACTCAAAGGGCAGCATACGATTTCCGGCTGATCCGCACAGCTACCGTTCCGCTGGTGATTGGCTCATTCCTATACACAGGAACGAAGCAGTTTGAGTGGATGTTGCTGCTTTTGGCGCTATTTTTAACATTGAACGGCACGATATTGCTAATTGTTGAGCATATGCGCCACGGAAACAGAGATGCATCCACCATGTCAGGTCTGGACGGGGTACTGATGGGTATTGGAGGCGCTTTGGCATCCTTTCCCGGTCTGTCCCGGACAGGTATGATTACCGCCTATTGCATGGGTCGAGGTGCGGACAGGCAAAAAGCTGCAAATTGGGCTGTTATGCTCGGCATACCCGCAATGGCTGTTGTTATCGTTTTGGACGTTGTTGTTTTGATTGTTTCAGGCACAGCTGTCACATCCTTTGCTACGGTTGCTGGTTATGTTCTGGGCGGTGGTGCTGCCTTTTGTGGAGCTTATGTGGGAATGACTTTTCTTAAGATCGTGCTAAACCGATCCGGATTCTCCAGTTTTGCATATTACTCTCTGGGCGCAGCCCTGTTCTCAGTTATTTTGTATTTGATCACTTGGTAAGGAGGCTTATATGGCAGTACAAAAGCATAAGTCCCAAGCGGAAAAGGCGGCTTCTGCCGTAAAAGGCAAGAAGACCAATGCCGCAGAGAAAAGAATTAAGAATAAAAATACTAAGAAGGATAAGGTTTCTGTGAATACCGTTCCGGAGTCTCCGAAGATTCCTGCACGCTTGATTTCTTCTGTGTTGTTCCTGGCACTGTTTGTCCTGTTGCTGGTGATTTTCTTCCAGCCGGAGGGTGCTCTGATCAAGCTGACGGAAGGATTCCTGCATGGCTTATTTGGCAGGGTAGGCTTTATCGTATCTATCCCGGCGCTGCTGTATCTGTTTATTATTCACGCGTTTAGCGGAAAACGGCCGGTTAAAATGCGTACCATTTCGCTTTTGCTGTTTATCCTTTGCTGCGGCTGCGTGGCACACTTAAGTCTGAACCCTAAAAATCTATCAAACGGGTTTGCAGTGTTGGGAGATCTTTATCAAGGTGGTATTATTGGAACCACTGGTGGTATCGTCTGCGGTGGATTGGCTATGCTGATCCGTTGGCTGTGCGGGAAAGCAATCAGCTATATTCTGCTGATCCTCGGCGGTATTTTTGCCCTGCTTGGGGGTATGCAAATTACCATTCCCAGTATTATTCGGGCCATTCAAAACCGGCCCAGACCGGAATGGGCAGATGACCCTAAGCCCGAGCAGCCGGAGCCTGCAACCATGGTGGTCAATCATATTGCCAACAAGCATATCCAGCACATGGAAATTCGCCGCCAACAGGCAGCCGAGATCGCCTCCAGGAAGGCAGAAGCAATTGTGCCATCTGAGGAGGAATTTCACCATGGTAAGCCCGCAGAATCCAAGGTTGCAGATATGATGCGCCAGATCGACGGAGATATCCATACCCCAGTGGCAGCTGCTGCCGGTCATCAAGCTCCGGCTGACACTGTTGAGATACTGCCTGCGGTGGAAGCAGATTCCTCGATTCCGGAACAGATGCCGGCATTTGATAAAGAAGAACTCATTGAACCTGTACAGGAAAAGAAGCCCATCAAGGTGACTCCTAAGGAAGCGCAGGCTTCCGCGGCGGAGGTTGCCAAGGAGATCGAGCAGGCACAAGTTGAAGCTAAGCCGGAGTATTGCTTCCCCCCGATTGATCTATTGAAGCTACCCGGTCGCAATTCTGCTGACGGAACTGTTGAAATGCGGGAAAATTCCAGACGGCTCAACGAGACTTTGGCCAGCTTCAAAATCGAGGCACATATTGTCAATGTCACACGAGGGCCCAGTGTGACCCGGTATGAAGTAGAGTTGGAAAAAGGCGTGAGGTTGAGCAAGCTGACTACCGCAGCGGATGACATTGCATTGAGTCTTGGCGCCACCGGTGTGCGTATTGCCGCCATTCCCGGAAAGATCTCCGTTGTGGGCATTGAAGTTCCCAATCGGGCGGTCAACATGGTTTCTCTGCGAGAAGTTATCGACTCTCAGGAATTTTCCAAGGCTAAGAGTAAGTCGTCCTTTGCAGTAGGTAAAGATATAGGCGGCAATTGTATTGTTGGCAATATTGCAAGACTTCCTCATATGCTGATTGCAGGTACAACCGGTTCCGGTAAGTCGGTGTGCATGAATTCTATCATTATTTCTCTGCTGTATAAGGCAAGCCCGGAGGATGTAAAGCTCATCATGGTCGACCCCAAAATGGTGGAGCTGGGTATCTACAACGGCATTCCTCATCTGCTGATTCCCGTGGTTACCGATCCTAAGAAGGCTGCAGGCTCTCTGCAGTGGGCGGTGACAGAGATGATGCGCCGATATAAGGCTATGTCCGATGCGGGTGTCCGGGATCTTGAGTCCTACAACAGCATTGTGGAAGGGCAGGAAACAGAAGGCACCAAGCTTCCTCAGATCGTTGTGATCATCGATGAGCTGGCTGACCTGATGTTGGTAGCAGCCAAAGAAGTGGAAGAATCCATCTGCCGTATTGCCCAAATGGGCCGTGCAGCCGGCATTCACCTTGTGATCGCCACTCAACGTCCCTCTGCAGATGTGATCACTGGCCTGATGAAGGCGAATATTCCTTCCCGTATTGCGTTTGCGGTGGCCTCTGCCATGGAGTCTCGCATCATTTTGGATACCCAGGGCGCAGAAAAGCTGGTAGGTAAGGGCGATATGCTATACGCTCCCATCGGCAACGGCAAGCCCAAGCGTGTGCAGGGCTGTTTCGTCAGTGACCCGGAGGTGGAATCTGTTGCCTCTTATGTAAAGGCGAACTATGTGACAAATTACGACCAGCAGGTTATGGAGGAGATCGAGCGGAAAGCGGTACAGACCGGCAATAAGTCTGCCGCACCCGACCCGGAAGCCAACAGCGAGGAACTGGCCGGTGATGAAATGCTGCCCGCAGCAGTGGATGTCATTCTGGAAACCGGGCAGGCATCTGTTTCCATGCTTCAGCGCCGACTGAAATTGGGTTACGCCCGTGCCGCGCGGATCGTGGATGAGATGGAGGAGAAGGGAATTGTAGGACCCTTCCAGGGCAGTAAGCCCCGTGACATTCTCATTTCCAAGGAACAATGGGCGCTCATGCGCTCCGGCGGTGATCAAATAGCCTTTGAGGATTTAGAGGACATCGAAGACACCGCAGAGCCTGAGGATTTTTAACCATCTATTCCGGGGTGCACCCGTTTTAGAACCAGCTGAGCTTTCAGCAAATATTTTGCATCGCATCCGGAAATCCGGAGCGACAGCAAGGAGGAATTTATTTGGAAAGAAACAAAGTCAAACGCATCGTTGGCACTGCGGTTCTGATCGCAATTGTCATTGTATTGCAACTGCTGGGTCAGTTTATTAAAATCGGTCCGGCGTCCATAACCCTGGTACTGCTGCCGATTGTGGTAGGTGCAGCCATGTACGGACCCGGTGCAGGTGCGATTTTAGGACTGGCATTTAGTGTTGTCGTGCTGCTGCAGCCGGATACAGCGTTCTTTTATGGCATGAGTGTATTCGGCACGGTGGTAACCGTTCTTTTGAAAGGTGTTCTGGCTGGCTGGCTGGCTGGCCTGGTCTATCGAGCACTGGAGCACAAAAAACCGATTTTGGGTGTTGTGCTTGCAGCAGTCATTTGTCCCATTATCAATACCGGCATCTTTTTCCTGGGCTGCTGCACATTCTATTGGGATGCTCTGGCTGCTACTGGAATTGAAAATGTTGCACTATATGTAATTGTTGCGTACATTGGTTTTAATTTCATTGCAGAGTTCCTGACCAATGTCCTGTGCTGTCCGGTGATCGTGCGGTTGCTGCACACAATACGAAAAGCATAAACCGAACCATAGTCCTGGTGGAGAAATCCACCAGGACTTTTTTGCATATTCAGTCTGTCCCTTCATAGGCTTAAGCAGGAGTGATGCAAATGAAGTGTGCATGGCAGGGACTGATACGCCTGCTTCCTGGGTGGATGCGTCCAGGCGTGGACAAGCAGGGAAGGGATACTCTGCAGGAGCTGCGAATCCGCAGAAACAAAGTGCCGCAACTGATTACAGCCCATGGGGTCAGTGAACTGGACAGAGTCATATCCGAAAGCGATATCGCTTATATACTAAATACAGCCTCAGCCTATTCTCCCTGGGCTGCTGCCACAATGGCTCATGGTTTTTTGACAGCAGAAGGTGGGCACCGGATTGGCATCTGCGGTTCAGTAGTGATTAAAGAGGGGCAAATAACCGGATTCCGAGGGCCGGATTCCTTGTGCATCCGGGTTGCGCGGGATTTTCCGGGCCTAGCCGGATCTTTGTCTCTGTTGACTGGCTCTGTCTTAGTTCTCGGCCCACCCGGGAGTGGGAAAACCACGCTACTGCGGGATTTGATTCGGCAGGTATCCGTGGCACAGGGCAGGCAAATTGCGGTGGTCGACGAGCGAAAGGAGCTGTTCCCGCGCACCGGGGAGACTTTCTGCTTTGATACCGGACCAAATACAGATGTACTAAGCGGATGCTCAAAGGCGCAGGGAATCGAGATCGCCCTAAGAAATATGTCCCCTGGCATTATTGCAATGGATGAAATTACAGCGCAGGAGGATTGCCAAGCTTTATTGCATGCCGGCTGGTGCGGTGTGGACTTGCTGGCCACTGCACACGGCGGATGTATGGAGGACCTGCGTTCCCGCCCGGTGTACCGAACACTCCTACAAAATAATCTGTTTTCAACAGTATTAGTGCTGCGTTCCGATAAGACATGGAAAATGGAGAGGATGAACCTATGACGATCAAGTGGATTGGTGCTTTGCTGGTGATAGCCTGCTGCGGAGGTATGGGGCTAAAAATGGCAGGACGATATCGTACAGAAATAGCAACCCTGCAAACACTGGAAATGGCATTCTCACAAATGAGCAGTGAGCTTCAGTATCGGCTAACACCGTTGCCGATATTATGTGCATTGGCCGCAGGAAACTGCAGCGGCATCCTCAGCAGGGTATTTGATACCTTCGCCCGGGAATTGGAAGCACAGGCAGCACCGGATGCAGCGCAGTGTATGTTAGCCGCCCTAAGCCGATACCCATGCCTACCTCCTGTTTCCAGAGAGATTCTGATTCAATTCGGAAATACGGCCGGGCGATTTGATTTGGAAGGACAGCTTAGCGGCATTGCATATTTGCATCAGGTATGCTCCCGTAATCTACTGGAGCTTCGCAAAAATCGGGATGTTCGATTGCGTAATTATCAAACACTGGGACTATGCGCCGGTGCAGCACTGGTGATTTTGTTCATTTAAGTATGGAAATTGATCTTATTTTTAAAATAGCAGCCATTGGTATTATTGTCTCGATCTTAAACCAGGTACTCTCCCGGGCAGGGAGGGAGGAGCAGGCCACCATGACCACATTGATCGGTGTGGTTGTGGTGCTGATGATGGTTGCACAGAAAATTGCCGATTTGTTTGATTTAGTGAAATCCTTGTTTGACTTGTAATGGAACTATTTTTAAAAGCCAGCGGCGGAATTTTGGTCGGTGTAATTTTATGGCTGTGTTTACATAAGTATGGCAAAGATATATCCCTTCTATTAACCGTAGCAGTCTGCTGTATGGTTATGCTGGCAGCAGTGACCTATCTGCGTCCCGTTTTGGATTTCTTTCATAAGCTGCAAAGTATCGGAAACCTGAATTCAGATTTTGTAGAGATTGTATTAAAAATCGTGGGGATCAGTTTGCTAACTGAGATTTGCTCAATGATTTGCAAGGATGCGGGCAATGAATCAATGGGAAAGACGTTGCAAATTTTATCCACTGGGATGGTTTTATGGCTGTCTCTTCCGGTGTTTGAAAAACTATTATCACTGATTGATACGATATTGGGAAACATATGAAGCGTGTATTGATTTTGATTGTGTTGCTGATCGTTCTAGCAGTTCCGGTGTCCGCCATGGAATTCACGGCGCCGGCTGCGCCGGAAACCGCGCAGGAATACATGCCGCCGGATACCGAATCATTCGGCGACGGGCTTTGGTATATTCTGAAAACCGCAATTTTTAATCTGAAGCCAGAAATTGCCGATGCATCTGGAATTTGTTTGGCGTTGATCGCAGTGGTTATACTGCTAAGTATGGCAGATCCCTTTCTACAGAGGGGAAAATGCGCGATCAACATGGTCGGTGCTGTGATGATCGGGATGATCCTGCTGGAGCCTGTGAATGCGTTGGTGCATTTAGGAACGCAGACAGTATCAGAGTTGAGTGAATATGGAAAGCTTCTGATTCCGGTAATGACAGCCGCTCTGGCCGCTCAGGGAGGTGCTACGGCGTCAGCGGTGCTTTGTACCGGTACAGTGTTCTTTAACACATTACTGGCAGCCGTTATTACCAAGCTGCTGATACCGATCTTATATGTATATCTTTGCCTATGTATTGCAAATCATGCCATCGGTCATGAGCTACTCAAGACGATGCAACAGTTTACCAAGTGGCTGATGACCTGGGTGCTCAAATGTATTTTGTATGTGTTTACCGGATATATCAGTATCACAGGTGTGGTCAGCGGGGCGGTGGATGCTTCTGCAATGAAGGCAGCAAAGCTGGCAATATCCGGCATGGTCCCGGTGGTGGGTGGTATTCTATCGGATGCATCGGAAGCGGTTTTGGTCAGTGCGGGAGTTATGAAAAGCGCTGCCGGTGTGTATGGGATTCTGGCTGTACTTGCAATCTGCATAGGCCCGTTTTTACAGATCGGTATCCAGTATTTGATGTTAAAGCTGACCGCCGGAATTTGCGGTATATTCGGCAGCAAGCAATCCAGTGGGTTAGTAGGAGACATTTCTGCGGGAATGGGATTGGTTCTGGCTATGACAGGAACGGTCTGCCTGCTGCTTCTGATCAGCGTGGTGTGCTTTATGAAAGGAATCAACTAATGGATGCTATCCGAGCCTATATTCTACGCATTGTTGCTGTGGCTCTTTTATGTGGAATCTGTCATTCCTTTTTTGATGGCAAGAGCGCCTTGGGAACGATAGTCCGCATGGTGACGGGTTTACTCATGGCTATTGCAGTGCTCTCCCCGATGGTTGAACTCCAAATTGATGATTTTACAAGTTATTTGAGCGGTCTGCAGGTAGACGCAGATGCAATGGTAGCAGATGGGGATCTTGCTGGACAAAGTGAGCGCATACGTATCATAACCGAGCAATGCGAAGCATATATTCTGGACAAGGCGGACAGTTTAGGTCTGACACTCCAAGTGCAGGTGCAGCTGTCACAGGACGATTCCCTGCATCCGGAAAGCATTACCCTACTGGGAGTAGCATCTCCCTACGCAAAATCCGTTCTAAGGGAATACATCTCGGACTCCCTGGGAATCCCGGAGGAAAAGCAAATATGGAGCACAAACTGAGTTTTAATACAATAAAAGCATTCTTCACGAAATACCGGTATGCTGCTCTGGTTCTACTGATTGGAATCGGCTTGATGCTGCTGCCGGGAAAACAGGAAGAGAAGTTGGAAGCAGCCCCGTCTATTGCGCAACAAACGGAATCCAATACAGAAGCAGAGCGACTTTCCGAAATTCTGGCACAAATTCAAGGCGCGGGGAAGGTGCAGGTGATGCTGTCTGTAAAGACAGGGGAGGAGATGCTCTACCAGGCGGATACCCAGACGGATGCTTCCGGTACAGGCCGGGTGGATACGGTGATTGTGTCAAACAGCAGCAGAGACGAATCCGGACTTGTGCGGCAGGTGAAGCCACCGGTATATCTTGGTGCTGTTGTGGTGTGTCAGGGAGGAGACAGTTCTGCTGTCCGGCTGGCAATTACAGAGGCTGTTTCCAAAATCACGGGGCTCGGTGCTGATTGTATTGTTGTATTGAAAATGAAATGAATGGAGGCATATATCAATGAAAACTTGGAAGAAGAATTTGGTAGCTGTGGCAGTACTTGTCACCGTTTGCGGAGGTATCTACGCAAACTGGGTGTACAGCAGTGAACAGGCGGCAGCCGACCTAACAGACACACTGGATGAGAATAAAATCTTATCCTCCGATACCTTGGTTATGGCAGACGGCAGCAGCTTGGACGGTGTTGAGGATACCGATACCATGACGGATTACTTTGCCGCCGTACGGTTGTCCCGTCAGGAGGCGCGTGACAGCGCAGTAACACTGCTGCAGGAGGCCATGGCATACAATGAAGGCGCAGAAATCGCCGCTTCCAATGCCCAGCTGGAGGAACTTGTTGAGGTTGCCCTGTGCGAGGCTCAGATCGAAAGTCTTGTCATCGCTAAGGGATACACCGACTGTGTTGCCTATATTTCTGACGGCGCTGTGTCCGTGGCTGTAGCAACTCCGGAAGGTGGCCTACAGCAAGCAGATGTTGCTGTCATCGCAGATATTGTCATGACCCAATCCGAATTCACAATGGACCAAATCCATGTAGTGGAAGTACAGTAATGAAATCCCCAGAGGCGCACTCTGGGGATTTTTCTGTCGTTAAAGAAAAGTATTGTATTTTTTGGGATCTGTGGTACAATAAACAAAAGTATATCATGTTATCCATGATGAAGTTTTAGGAGGTATTTCCATGGCTGAGAGTAAGCAGTATATTACACAGACGCAGGAAAATGGCACTGTGATGATTTCTGAGGATGTAATTGCGGAGATCGTTGCACACGCCGCCGGCGAGGTGGAGGGTGTTGTCGGACTGAGTGTAAAGCCCGGCGCAGACATTGCGGATCTCATTGGTAAGAAGAGCCGGGCCAAGGGTCTGAAGATTCTGATCGCAGAGGATAATTCCGTTTCCATTGATTGCAATGTAACCGTCTCCTACGGGCAGAGTGTTGTAAACGTAGCAAAGGCTG
This sequence comes from Faecousia sp., assembly GCA_045595945.1. GTDB lineage: Bacteria > Bacillota > Clostridia > Oscillospirales > Oscillospiraceae > Faecousia. Next base: position 49,873 of record JAZOBL010000047.1, on the reverse strand, counting down.
TTCAGGATGCTGTGACCGGCGCACTGGAAACCATGGCGGGTGTGGTGATCTCTGCCGTAAATGTAAATGTCTGCGGGATTGCCCGTCAGTGAGGTATGGCAATGACGAGAGCCAATGCCAGAGAACTGGCAGTACATTTGATTTATGCCCGTGCGTTTACCGGAGAAGAACCGCAGCAGCTCATTACCACCCGGCTGGAAAAAGAATACTACGGTCAGCTTTCTTCCGAGAATCACGTGTATGAAGAACAGCCCAGCAGCGTCCAGCGGGCCTACATTGACACGGTAGTGTCCGGAGTGGCAAACCGTGTGGATGAAATCGACGAAATCATCCAAAAGTTTTCCATCGGTTGGGATATCACGCGGATCTCTAAGCTGGCTCGCACGGTGATGCAGCTTGCGATTTTTGAAATACAATATCTTGAGGATGTACCTACCGGCGTGGCAATCTCAGAGGCTGTCCGCATTGTAAAAATGTATGATGGCGGTGAGGCTGGCGCCTTTGTCAACGGTATTTTGGGTTCATTTGCCAGAAGCCTGACCGCAGAGGTAGAAGCATGAGTGTCATTGGATTTGATACCAGCAACTATACCACCTCCATTGCCTTCTTTGACGGCAAGGACGGTGTGAACTGTTCAAAACTCCTACCTGTAAAGGAAGGGGAGCTGGGATTACGCCAAAGCGATGCTGTCTTCCAACACACAAAAAGCCTGCCAGAGCTATCCGGCAGGCTATTTTCCCATATAAAGCTGGAGAATATCACAGCTATTGGCGTCAGCACCCGCCCAAGGGCGGTTGAGGGCAGTTATATGCCCTGCTTCATGGTTGGATACTCCCATGCAAAGCTCCTGGCAGACGCCCTCCACGTTCCTCTTGTGGAGTGTTCCCACCAACAGGGCCATGTGGCAGCCTCTCTTTGGAGCGCCGACCGCCTGGATTTGGTGGGGCAGCCCCATCTTGCCTGGCATCTGTCCGGCGGCACCACTGAGCTGCTTCTTGTAGAGCCGGATGGGAAAAGTGTCCGCTGTACCAAAATTGGCGGCACTACCGATATCTCCGCCGGTCAGCTGATCGACCGGACCGGCCAGCTCCTAGGTCTTCCGTTTCCCGCAGGTAAGCATCTGGATAGCATATGGCAGCAGGCACAGAACCGGGACGTATTTCAGGTCAAATGCCCGGAATTTTCCTTCTCTCTGTCCGGCGTTCAAAACAAAGTTACACAATACTACGATCATTGTCACAACCAGACCGAGACCTCTGCCTATGCGCTACGATGTATCTGTCAGGCAGTTCTGACAGCAACGAAGAACGCGCAGAAAGCATATCCAGGCTTGCCGGTGGTATTCTCCGGAGGTGTCGCCTCTAACAGCATGCTCCGGCAGGTTTTGTCGCCGCTGGATCCGATTTTTGCACAGCCACAATATTCTACCGATAACGCCATGGGCGTTGCCGTACTCACTTATCTTACCCAGGAGGCATAAAAATGGCCCAAGAGATTCTGTCTGTCCTGCAGGTCAATGAATATATTCGCACCATGATGGACGCAGATCCGATGCTTTCTGGTCTTGCCATACGGGGCGAAATCAGCAATTATAAGGTGTATCCCTCCGGACATCACTACTTTACGCTCAAGGAAGACGGCTCTGCCTTGCGGTGCGTCATGTTCCGTGGCAATGCTGTAAGACTCAAATTCCGTCCTGACAATGGCATGAAGGTCATCGCCATGGGTAAAATTTCTGTATTCCCAAGAGATGGCGCCTATCAGATGTATTGCAGCAACCTGGTCATGGATGGTGTTGGAGATCTCTACGCCGCCTTTGAGCAGCTCAAATCGAAGCTGGCTGCAGAGGGGTTGTTTGATCCTGCCCATAAAAAGTCCATCCCAGAGTATCCGGAAACCATAGGAATTGTTACCAGTTCTGCAGGTGCGGCGGTACACGATATGCTGCGGATACTCAATAAGCGCTACCCCCTTGCCAAGGTTCGGCTTCTGCCGGTACGGGTGCAGGGTGTAGAAGCGCCGGGAGAAATTGCCGCTGCCATTGCCTACGCCAATCGTCACCGTTTAGCGGATCTTCTGATCGTAGGCAGAGGGGGAGGATCCATTGAAGACCTGTGGGCATTTAATGACGAACGGGTGGCTCATGCAATTTTTGCATCCCAGATTCCCGTGATTTCTGCAGTTGGCCATGAGCCGGACGTGACGATATCCGACTATGTTGCCGATCTGCGGGCGGCAACTCCATCCAATGCAGCAGAACTGGCTGTACCCGACCAGAACGCCCTGCGGCAGACATTGGATTCCATGTTGTTGTCAATGGAAACTGTGCTCACCCGCCACCTGAAGGCCTCCAGACGCCAGTTGGAGATACTACGGGCATCCCCAGCACTGAAAAGTCCCGTTGGATACCTTCAGCAGCGAAAAAAAGGATTGGAACTGCTGGCAAACCGGATGGCTGCCGCGCAAGAGGGGAATGTGCATAAGCATAAGCAACGGTTTTTAACCGCTACAGCAAAGCTGGATGCACTCAGCCCTCTAAAGGTCCTAACAAGAGGGTATGCCATGGTGCAGACAGGGAAGGGGACAGTCCTGCGCTCTGTTAAGCAGATTTCTGTGGATGAGAATATATGCGTAAAAGTCAGCGATGGCGAAATTGATGCCCGGGTGTGCGGTGTAAAGGAGAATAGATCATGAGCAAATCAAAGAGCTTTGAAGAGAATATGCAGCGATTGGAGCAGATCGTTCGGGCTATGGAGCGAGGCGATGTGGCTTTGGAAGAATCCCTTAAGTTGTTTCAGGAGGGTACTGAGTTGGTTCGCAACTGCGGAAAACTCCTTGACGAAGCCGAGCTGCAGGTGAAAAAAATCGCCACAGCAGCCGACGGCAGCCCTGTGGAGGAAGAATTCAATGTTGAATTTTAAGGAACAAAATACAGCATATCGGGGATACATCGAGCATTACATGGATAGCCAGTGCTTCTGTTATGATAACCAGCCGCAGAAAGCCCTGTTTTCCGCCATGCGATACAGCCTACTTGCCGGTGGAAAGCGGCTGCGTCCCATTTTCGTCTTTGACTTCTGTCGCATGTGCGGAGGAGACTGGCAGAAAGCGGCTCCCTTTGCTGCTGCGGTGGAAATGATCCATACTTACAGTCTCATCCATGACGATCTGCCCTGCATGGATAATGATGATTATCGCCGGGGTCGACTGACAAATCACAAGGTCTATGGAGAAGCCATCGCTGTTCTATCAGGAGATGCACTGTTAACTGCCGCATTTTCCTATCTGGCGCAAGCGCCGTTCTCTGCCACCACACGCATTCGCGCTGTGGAGATCCTTGCCGAATGTGCCGGTGAGCTGGGAATGGTAGGCGGTCAGGTATTGGATATGCAGAGCGAGGAGCGGCAATGTACGGAGCAAGAGGTTTTGGATATCCAGAGCCGTAAGACCGGCGCTCTGATCCGTGCTGCCTGTATGCTGGGCGTACTGGCTGGAGAGGGGAATGAGGCGCAGCTTTCTGCTGCTGCTGAGTTTGCCTCTCACCTGGGCCTTGCATTCCAAATCCGGGATGATATGCTGGATGTCATTGGAGATGCGAAGGAACTGGGCAAGGCTGTAGGCGTGGATGGCCATAAGAATACCTTTGTTCAGCTGTACGGTCTTGATGTCTGTGATCAGCTGGTCCATCAGCATACCCAGCATGCATTAGCGACCTTGAATGCATTTGGCGATGCCGGTTTTATGGAACAACTGTCCAACGAGTTGACTATGAGAACTATGTAACATATGAAAGCCTGCTCTTTCGAGCAGGCTCTCTTTTTTACATATCGATGGCAGGATTCATATAATAAACATTTCTTTGGTTCAGCTTTTCCCGCAGCAACTGCATGGCCTCACCAAAGCGCTGGAAGTGCACAATTTCCCGCTCCCGAAGGAATTTGATCACATTGTTCACATCCGGGTCGTCGCTTAGCCGCAGAATGTTGTCATAGGTGACTCTTGCTTTCTGCTCCGCTGCCAGGTCTTCTGTCAGGTCAGCAATGGGATCTCCCTTGACCTGCATACTGGCCGCGCTCCAGGGGAATCCGGAAGCGGCGGTAGGGTAGACGCCTGTTGTGTGGTCCACGAAATAGGGTGCAAATGCAGAGTCCTGAATCTGAGAGTCTTTCAGGTTTCTGGTAAGCTGATGCACGATGGCACCGATCATCTCCAGATGTCCCAATTCTTCTGTACCGATGTCTGTCAGTAACCCCTTCAGCTCATCAAAGGGCATGCTGTAGCGCTGGGATAAATACCGAAGGGATGCCCCCAGCTCTCCGTCCGGGCCGCCGTACTGGGAGATAATGATTGACGCCAGTCTGGGATTGGGTTTATCGATCTTCACCGGGTACTGCAGTTTCTTATCATAAATAAACATCCTCAATCCCTCCTGTTTTTTGCATATTCCCAAGGCCACGGATCATCCAGCCAGGTGTATCCGTTCTCCATTTTAGAGGTATGGGTCAGAGGACCGCATTCCTTCTCATACTGCTCCCGGGCTTGTGCATAAAGCCGTTGAAAAACCTTAAAGACTTCCAGCGCCTCTTTGTCATCCCGGTGGGTATCCAGATACAACGCCATTTCCTGCAGAGCAAATCCCATGGTTTGCAGCTCTGTTAAGGGCGTGACCGGCAGTTCATTCTTGTTGATCATGTCCATAAACGGAAGATCCAGACCCGGGAACAGGGTGCCCCGGACAACGCCGGTCCTGGCTTCATACCGGGCGGCATCTTCCATCTGGAACGGTACATAGGGGTTGGCCAGAGGCGCAGTGGCAGGCAATTTGCCATAGGCGTAGTTCTGGCCCTGCTTTCTTGTATCCATATGGGTAACCTCCTGTTACTGATTACCGGAACGGTTGTTCCGTGTCATACTATGTCAGATCCTTGGATTTGGTTCAGTCATGTTACCGGTGAGCATACAGTATTTTGAGGTGGTGACCATGGGCAAACGCAATAATTACGCATCCTTAATTCCTGTATATACACTGTTGATGGTTTTTTGTTTGGTACTGGCATGGGTAACAAGCAAGGCCGTTACGGTATGGTCTGAAAATAAACCGCTTGGATCCGGCAGATGCGTTGTGATCGATGCAGGTCACGGCGGTGTGGACGGGGGAACTACCTCCTGTACAGGGATCTTAGAAAGCCGATATAATCTGGAAATTGCCTTACGGCTGAATGATTTGATGCACTTTTTAGGAATCGACACACACATGATCCGCACGGAGGACATATCAGTCTATACGACCGGCACCTCCATTGCACAGAAGAAGATCTCTGACCTAAAAGAGCGCGTCAGAATCACCAATGAAACAGAAGATGGAATTCTGTTAAGTCTGCACCAGAATTATTTTTCCGACAGCCGTTACAGCGGCCCGCAGGTTTTTTATGCCACTACTGAAGGCAGCTTGGAACTTGCAAAAAAATTGCAAAGTGAATTAAACTGTAACCTAAGCACTAAAAGCAATCGCCAGGTTAAAAAAGCCAACGGTATCTACTTAATGCAGCATATTTCCACCACGGGCGTTCTGGTAGAGTGCGGATTTCTCTCCAACGTGCAGGAGGAAGCACTTTTGCGGTCACCGGACTATCAACAAAAACTGTGCTGTGTACTTGCGACTGTGGTCAACAACTATTTATATGGAAAAAATGCGGTTGCCTGATTGCAAAAATATTGTTATAATGACAATAGTTGTACGAAAGGAGCTGACGCCATGGGGAAGACGAAAACGGTATTTTATTGTACCAACTGTGGAAATGAAAGTCCAAAGTGGCAGGGAAGATGTACTGCCTGCGGTGCTTGGAATACCCTGGTCGAGCATGTGGAAAAACCGATTCCCGCCGGACAGGCAAGACACGCTGCAACTGGAGTCAGCAGGGAACCTCAAAAGCTGAGGGAAGTAAGCGGCGACACAGAGATCCGCTTTTCAACAGGTATTGGTGAATTGGACCGTGTCCTTGGCGGCGGGGCAGTGGAGGGAAGCCTTGTTTTGATCGGCGGCGCTCCCGGCATCGGCAAATCCACTTTGCTGCTGCAAATCTGTAACAGCCTCTGCGACGGTCGCAGTGTTCTGTATGTCTCCGGCGAGGAAAGTGAACGGCAGCTGAAATTGCGGGCAGAACGCATCGGCGTAGCGCCCGAAGGACTGTATATCCTTTCAGAAACCAGTCTTTCTGATATTTTGGAGGCAGCAAATTCTCTGAAACCGGACATTATGATCGTGGATTCCATCCAGACCATGTACAACGAGCTTAACGATTCCACCCCGGGAAGTGTTTCCCAGGTAAAGGATTGCACCATGGCATTGATGCAGCTGTCCAAATCTCAGGCAATGACCGTGTTTGTTGTAGGGCACATCAATAAAGACGGTGCCATCGCCGGTCCAAAGGTACTGGAGCATATGGTGGACTGTGTGCTGTATTTTGAAGGTGACTCCAATTCCTCCTACAGGCTGCTGCGGGGGGTAAAAAACCGTTTCGGCTCTACCAATGAGATCGGTGTGTTTGAGATGGCCGACAGGGGACTGATTGAAGTTCCAAATCCCTCCCAAATGCTTCTGGAGGGACGCCCGGAGGGTGCGCCCGGTACTTGCGTTGCCTGCGTGATGGAGGGCACACGCCCGGTACTGGCGGAGGTACAGGCCTTGGTCTCCAAAACCATGTTCAATGTACCTCGAAGAACCGCTGATGGATTCGACTTTAACCGTGCAGTTCTTTTGATGGCTGTTGCGGAAAAGCGAGCGAATATGAAAATGAGCGCTTTCGATGCCTATCTCAATGTGATCGGCGGCCTGCAGCTTGACGAGCCCGGCGCTGACCTCCCGGTTGTGCTGGCAATTGCTTCATCCTATTACGAAAAGGCTGTTGACAGTGAACTGGTTGCAATCGGAGAAGTGGGACTGACCGGCGAGATTCGGTCTGTATCCCATATGAATCAGCGACTTGCCGAGGCCGTGCGGCTTGGCTTCAAAAAATGTATTATTCCGAAAAAAAGTTCCGAAAATCTTGATATTCCAAAGGATTTGACCGTGTATCCTGTAAAAAACTTACAAGAAGCAATCGCTGTTGCATTATAAAAAAGCCCCGGAAATCCGGGGCTTTCTTGACACTTTGTTCTAAGATAATAATGTGGAAAAATTATCGCTTTTTAATCCTCAGAAAAATCCAATTTTGAAATTGGATTTGCCTCTGCAGCGACCTTCAGTTCGGTGTTTTCAATATGGGTGTAGATTTGTGTGGTATTTAGATTTTCGTGACCCAACACCTCTTGCACGGTTTTTACGTCCACACCGCCAGAGAGCATCATGGTTGCAGCTGTATGGCGCAGTTTATGTGCTGAGAATTGCGTTGCGTCCAAACCTGCCTGTAAAAAGGCTTTTTTTACCAAACGATGTACTGCGGTAACACTGATTCGGTTTCCATCTCTGGATCCGAACAGCGCACGGTTGTCTGTCAGCACCTTTTTCTGTCTCAAGGGCAGATAGGCGTCAATCGCCTTTCGGCAGGCTGATCCAAAATATACGAACCGCTCTTTGTTGCCTTTGCCAACCACACGAATCCGGTCTTCGTAAACATCCGACAAATTGAGTCCAACTAACTCACTGCGCCGGATACCGCAATTGAGAAATAACATCAATATGGCATAATCACGCTTCTCATTGGGGCCGGAAACTGCTTGTAAAAGTGCGGAAGATTGCTCTAAAGACAGGTATTTTGGCAAGCTTTTCCGTAATTTTGGGTATTCCATATCCGCAACCGGATTTTCGGTCAGCTGCTTGGTTCTGACAGTAAGGTACTTATAAAACGACTTGATTGCAGACAGTTTTCTGGCTCTGGCTGTAGGCGAAATGCCGTAATCCGGGGCAGGGGAGTCCAGGTTGATCACCCTGTCGTTGGCAAGATAAGACAAAAAATCAAAGATATCAGATGTTGTGATCTGCGAAACGAAGTTCTGATCCACATCCATAATTGAAATATCATCCAGCGGCGTATGAATCGGCATATCACTGCGCATCAACTTAATAAAACGAAGAAACATTCTTAAATCCAGATAGTATTCCGAAATCGTTTTCTGAGACTGTCCCTTGATTGTTTCGTGATATGTTAGAAAATCACGCAAAATTTGCGGGCAATCCGTATATTTTTTCATATTATGTTCTCCTTATATTATAGTACATTTGTTTGGTATCGTATTTTGAATAATATCACTCTAATATCTATAACAGAACCATTGGCTCGTTAGTTTTCAGAGGGGTCGGTTTGGATTCTAACCTGTTTGTGAACAAGAGAATAATCTGCTGGTGAAATCGTCCTGAAAGACATCAATTGGAAGCAGCAGATGTATAATGATGATCAGCCAGAGCAATGACGTTTTAAGAATAAGAAAATTGGTGCTTTAGCATATAAGAGGAATCTTGGAGTACGCATTCTGCATGATGAACATGCAAACAGTGTATGCAGTTGCAGTTATCAGAAAGCTACGCATCCGACGTGTATTAGAATAAGTAGGCTTTATCAAAGCATGTAGACAACACATTCGTATATAACCGGCGCAATAAGGATCATTGGGCTACGGAACACCCAGATCCTGTATTCTGAGTATATTATATCACATCTTTTGTCCAAACGCAACAAAATTTTTATTTTGTTGCGTTAATTATATTCTACAATGTTATGTAAGTCAACATAAATTTAGGGTCTACCCATTTGGATAGACCCTTTTATTTATCGTTTGGTTATAGAATGGATTTCGTATCGATTGCATGGATATGTTTTTGTCCAAAATTCCAGATAAACTATGTAGCACCATTGTCTTTTGCCGTTTTGGATAATCTTTGCTTTCTTAAAGCCTTGCACACAATTTTCAATAATTTTCGAGCCTTCGATTTTATTTATTAAAATGACTTCCATAGTAAATTTTTCCTTGCAATTTAGATTTAGTTGTGGTATTCTTGTGTAGGTGGTTTTGGTTACCCAGACCACCCAAACTGGGGGTTAGACTAAATTAGTCTTCTGGTGGTTCGTAGGCTTCATCAAGTGTTGCGTACTCGATTCCGTCCACGATATACCCATAGTCGGTATACATCGGCTACCCCTCCCCTCTTGACCGCTGACTGTTGGTAGCAGTTGGCGGTTTTTTTGTCGCATACCCAAAATAAATAGTAGATATGCGATATAGCTCGCTCGCGAGCTATATCTTGTATTCCACACCCCCTCCAAAGGCTGACTTGTCAAGTAAAGCCTTGACCGGAAGATAGGTCAAGGCTTAGTGTGAAAAAATTTTTCTCGACAAGCACAAACCAACAGGTTACTACCGCAAAAGAAAAAATTTTTCACCGGTACTTTACAAGGCAGACTTGGGGGTGTACAAAACCCCCGTAAAACAAAAAGGCTCATATATACCCCTTTATGGGGTTATATGAGTCTTAAGTTGCGTTAGCAACAAACAAAAAACCCCTGCCCCTAAGGGCAGAGGGTTTTATTGTTTCCGATGGTAGAATGTAACGAGCGCGGGTACAATGTGCCGACGACCCACCGCACCGAACCGCGCCAGAGAGTAACGAAAGGGGCTTGTGGGGAAAAGCCTTGCCCCACGTAATCGGTGCAGATCGCAACGAAAAACTTCCCTACTCTAAATCTATTTTGTCGGACAGGCCTAGTAGCCAGTTGGCAGACAATTTTGTTGCTATGCAAATTCGAATTATCGTTGATGTTCTTAAGTCCTCTATCTTTCCTGATTCCCATTCTTGGTAGGTTTGTTGCGTTACTCCAAGTTTATTTGCAAATTGTGCTTGTGTCCATCCGTTGGCTTTTCTATATAATTTTAGTTTACTTTGTATAATTCCCATAATGAATTTGCCCCTAAAGTAACTTTGTTTTTGTAAGATTTGTAGAAACAGGTGATGACCTGTATTTTCTTCTTGACAATACAGGTTAGTACCTGTATATTATAGATAACAGGTGATGACCTGTTTTATCATCAAATAGGGGAGTGAGCAGGTTTGTGGTGCAGGTGTACGCAATCCGCCGAAATTATCCTACCTGTTCACTCTCCACCATAACACAAAAAATTCAAAATGTAAAGGAGAAAAAATTATGGCACAGTACAAAATCATTGGTGTGGAACACATGAAAGGTACGAGTAAGAAAACTGGTAAGCCCTACGATATGGACATTCTCCATGTAGCTGACCTGTCCCCTGCTCGCGGTAAAGAGGTTATCGGCAATCTGACCGATAAAATTACTATTTCCCGTGATTCCGGTATTTTGATCCATACCCCCCAGCCTGGTGAAGTCTATGATATTGGCTTTACGCGTTACGGCTTTGTCGATTATTGCGACAAGGTTAAGTAAGAGGTGCTGATATGAATAATGGGTCTCGCGATTCACCTTGTTCAGATTGGTTTATACAAGTTCCTCTAAAGGAATTGCTTGCTTTGCAGAATGTTTCTTCTGAGCTTGCCCAGTTGCGTGAGGAAAACTCACAATTGCGTCGTAGGCTTGAAGGTCTGCATAGTACCCTTTATTCTACAATGGAGATAGTCAACGAGTTAAAAAAGTCTATTTCCGTTCGCATATCTGCTTAAAAAAATATGGGCGCTGGAACAGGCGGCGCTACTACGACATTGCGCCGCTTGTTCCATGTTCCAAGAATATGGAGTTTGTATGGATAATGTAAAATCACGGAATTGGTGTATGGTGCTTTATCCTGAGGATAGTACTCATGCGAATTGTATTGCTATACTTTCTCAATCCGGTTATGATTTCGCTTATATTTTGCATGATAAAGATGTTTGGGAAGAAAATGAAAGTCCTGATTATATTGCCGGTGAACCTAAAAAAGAACATTGGCATGTTGTCTTAAAACTTAAATCTGCTCGTTATCGTAATCCTTTAGCGCAAGAGCTTGGTATTGCTCCAAATTATTTAGAACCTTGCCGTGATTTGAAAAAATCACTTTTGTATTTAGTACATGATGGTTTTGATAATAAATTCCAATATGATATAACTGAAGTTGTCGGTACTCTACGGAGATCTTTGGAAACTGCTTTGACATGTGAAAATGAATGTGAACGCGTTTTGGAGTTAGTTCATATTATAGATTCTATGTCCTATAATTGTAAATATCGTGATGTGCTTGTCAAAGCTTGTGAGGCAGATTTGTGGAGTGTATTTCGTAAGTTAGGTAGTGGTGTTAAGTATTTGATTGACGAGCATAATTCGCAAAATGAAAATATGTATTCCAATGGTGCTAAGCCTACGGCTGGTGCTTATGCTGATGTTAAGTCTTTGGCTCGTTTTGAGGGTTTTGTCCAGGGTCATGTTGAAGGTAAGAGAGATCTACTCGAGGAATTTTCTAGTAGATTTGATAAAAATAAATTAATTAAATAGCGGGGTGGTGTAATTGGTTAGCATACAAGATTCTGTCTCTTGTGATATTTGTTCAAGTCAAATTCCCGCAACCAATAATCATATATAACTGATGTGCACAGTGATATAAATATTATGAAAGGAGTGGTCTTACAGACTGTTAATACTATGGAAACTTTGCTGAGTTCTATCGGTACTTTTTTCACTCAGTCTATTACTTGGCTCGGCGATGTGCTGGAGACTGTTGTTTCTGAGCCGGCTCTGCTGATCCTTGTAATTGCAATGCCTATTTGCGGTTTTGCTGTTGGTCTGCTGTCTCGTCTGATTCGTATGTAATCTGCCGGTCACCCGTCCTTTCTGGGCCGGGTGACTTTCTTTATTGAGGTGTTTTATGAGAAAAATAGTTACAATTTGTGTCTCTTTTGTGGTTAGCATTTCTATTTTGCTTAGTATACCCTTGGTTGCTAGTGCTTCAGTTCCTGATCAAAATGTATTTTTTGATTATGATAAATATTCTACTTACACTTATGATAGCACGACTGGAAATATCCATGCAGTTGTAAGTACTCCTCAAGATTGGTTTTATTCTGGTGTTTCTACCAATTATGTTGATTGGGAAATTGTTAATTCTAACCTTATTACTACTACTTACGATTCTTTCAATTATTTGAGTTTTAGGGTAAATCCGTGGTTTAACTATCTTAAGATTACTCCTGCCACTCATACTAATGGTCGTTTTTTGGACTTATCTTATATTCCTTGCGGTACTATGTTTAGTTTTGATTTTAAAGTCTATACTAATCAACCTTTTGAGGAAGATGTAACTCCATCGTTTTATATTATTTATGTTGATTCGTCCGGCGAGGTTGTAGGTCAACAAAATATGGGTTTTTCTCTTATTAATTCTGGTGTAGTTGATGGAGGAACAGTTTATGATTATACATGTATGTTTCCATTAGGTTCTACTAATATACCTGATTCTGCCAAAGGCTTTTATCTGTTTTTAGATTTAACTATAAATTATGGTGGTCGCTCTGGTTTTGTTGGCGTTCAGTTTGATTATATCAAGTTGCATTTCCATTATTCTCAACTCGATTATAATTCTAACAATGAGGTAATTATAAGAGACAAATTATCTAATATAGAAAATCAGTTGGGAGATATTATTAATTATCAAGTAGATCCTGAACCTCCGGCTGGAGTTGATAAGTTTGATGATCTGCAATCCAATGAGGATCAGTTACTTGATGGTGCGCAGGATTACTTAGATGATGGTATTGGCTTTTTTGAAAATGCAGTAGGTGTTTTTTTTAGTGTAGCGGATGGTTTTGAAGCTCTTAAAATTTTAGTTGCTCCGGTCTTTAATTTGCCTTTTGCAAATGGATTGATTCTTGTTTCTGTATCTCTTGGTTTGATAGGTACTCTTTTAGGTCTTGTTTCTATGGTTGCTTCTTCTATAAATCGCAAGTCTGATAAGCAGAATAAGTCTGTTAAGCAGAAAAATGGTAAGTAGGGGGTCTTATTATGTTTGATTTCGCTGATAAATTCTTTGGTTATTTAGAAACTGTTTGGTCTTTAGTTCTCAGTTTTGTTGAAAGCTTGCTAATGGCTGTTAAAGTCCTTTTAACCGGTAGTTACGCAGTAGTTTCTCTTGTGGGTTTCCTTCCTTCGATCATTGGTTCTTGTGTTGCTACTTTCTTTGCAATTTATATTGTAAAGTTTATTTTAGGAAGGTGATTGTATGTTGGATTTTGTGAATATGTTCTTTAATTATATTGCTGGCGTTTGGACTACGGTATTTGGAAATACAATTCTTACTCTTGGATCTGTAGAGTTTTCCTTGGGTAATCTCATTATTGCCGGCTTAATTTGTATTATGGCAATTAGCCTGTTTTGGAGGGGTGCAAAAGCATGATTATTTTGCCTTGTATTGAGTATTTGTTCTTAGGTGGATATGTTACATATATCTTCCTTTTATTGTTCGTTTTTTCGTTGCTTTTTAAGATAGTGAGGTAATTATGAATTTTCAAGTTGTTTTGTTGTTTGCTATTTTAGCCGTACTTGTAGTCGGTAATTTTGTTAAGGGGTGAGCTTATGCAGACAGTTTTACAATCTCTTAGATCTATTCTTGGTGTAGCTGATTTTTACATTGAAAATGGTAATTATTCCGGTTCTTGGGATTATGGTGCCATGGTAGAATATATGCTTTGCGGTCTGATTCTGCTTGTTGTTATTTCTAGCATTTTCAGATTCCTAACTAATTTGGTGAAACGATGATAAGAGTATTTTTTGGTAAACCGGGTGTAGGTAAGTCTACCCTTTGTTGCAAGTTGGCAAAAAAGAATTTCAAATCGTATGATCATTGCTTTATTAACTTTCGCAATAATGTGCCTGGTGTTGGTTCTTGTGATGTGTTTGATCTTGGATCTTGGACTTTTCCTCCATCTTCTTATGTTGCATTAGATGAGGCTGGTATTGAATTTAATAATAGAGCATTTAAGTCTATGCCTAAGTCTACAATTTCTTGGTTTAAGAAACATAGACATTATAGATGTGATCTTGATGTATTCTCTCAGTCTTGGGATGATATGGATATTACTATTCGTCGTTTAGCAAATGAATTATGGTATATGTATAAGTTTGGTCCTTTTACACTTTGTAGGCGTGTGTATAAACGATTGACCATAGACAAGAATACTGAGCAAATCATAGATGGTTATCGTATGGCTAGTATGCTTTGGCTTTTGATTTGGCCGTTGCAGTTGGGATATCCTTTTAATAAGAAATTTATGCTTACATTCAGACCATTTTATTATAAGTACTTCGATTCTTGGGATTGTGACGATCTGCCTATACATGATTTTCCTGTTGCAGTGCCTAAGAATAAATAGAAAAGTCAAAAACATACACGCCCTGTATGACAGGGCGTGTATGTTGAACGACTACCAAAATATTATTTTGTTGCGTTAGTTCTGTTTTAGAGTCCAAGCAGATGTTATGGCAGGACATCTCCTTCTCTTTTAAGAGCGAAAAAACACCACAACAGGATTTACACTGTTGCGGTGTTATCGTTATCGATTTCTTCTGGAGAATACATATAGATCTGATTCAGTGTTTCTTTGTTTCTGCCAACAGTGAGCCAGCAAACAAGAATGCCGACCAGAGAGACGATGGTTATGGTAATACGATAGTCCAAAATCTCCCCTATCGCTCCAAATAACAAGCCGGAAATACTACCTGCAACACAGACAGCTGCGCCGGAGAACGCATTGACCCTGGCGCGATACTCCTCTGGTAAATATTTTTGAATGGAACTTGATCGAACAGTTGCGCTGTTAATTCCCAAGAATCCGCAAATACTGCGATTAATGAGCATTACAGGATACGGCAGCCACAATAAGATTGCATCCATTGCGTTATAGAACTGCTGAACAAAGTAGACAAATCGGCGTCTTTTCTCCGGTTTCATATTGGTTCGATAGCGAACTGCGCCACCGATCGTTCTGCCTATGAATTCTGCAACAGAGAAATATGCATACATAACTGCAGAAAATCCGGGTGTATATCTAAAAAATGCTACAAAGATTGGCGCAATGCCGTTGTAGGCGCCATTTGAAAATGCATCATAGGTATAGATATTTAGCAGGCCCTTCTCCCCTTTTAGGTATACAAAACCGTCACGAAAGTCCTGTATCCACAAAGAAATGCCATGTTTTTCGATACTTTTTGTGTAGGTTTCTTCGATTTTAATATTACTTTCAATAGCAGCTGCAGTAATGGAAAGCAGGCTTTGGATAAAAAGGATATTGGCAACACCGATGGTATCCATTAAGACCGCAGCTACCGGCATAATCAGCATATTCAGCACCGGATACAGCATTGCGCCCACAGTATATCCCTTATCCTCAAATCCAGCTGGGATTGTTTTGGGGAAAATGCAGTTATAGGCAAGGGAGTCAAACGCATATACAGAATTAATGATCAACGAAAACACCAGGTATCCGGCGTAGGAAAACTCGAATTTTGTTAAGTATAAGCCGGCCAAAGCATACAATACGCCTCCTGCAATATCTCCGCCCACAAGAAATGGCTTTCTGGGCAGGCGATCCATAATCGGCGCGATCAAAATCGGCAAGAGAAAGTGCGGCAAAATCTGCAGCGATGCCAAAAAACCTGTTGCGAGGGTGCTGCCTGTTTTGTCAAATACCAGAAAACTCAAAGCATAACTACTGGCGATTCCGCCTATTGCGCCGCATACGCTGGCGAAAATCAAAAGGCAATAATTTTTAGACCACAATGTTTTTGCGTTCAAGGCAGCACTCCCCCCTTTCGTTTTCGTCTATTATAACATAATGAGTCAAGCACTGTGCTCCTTGTAAGTGTAAAACATTCTTTACTTTTACTGGTTATACCAGTATAATATTTCTAGAATAAACTTATCAGGAGGTAACGGATATGTCTGTACGTCGTATCGGTGTTTTAACCAGTGGCGGTGACGCGCCTGGTATGAACGCGGCTGTTCGTGCCGTTGTGCGTACATGCCTGTATCACGGAATTGAGGTCTATGGCATTCGCCGTGGCTGGAACGGTCTTATTCACGGCGATGTGATCAAAATGGATGCAAGCAGTGTATCCCGTACGATTAACCGGGGTGGTACGATCCTATACACCGCACGCAGCAAGGAATTTATGACAGAGGAAGGCCAAAAAAGGGCAGTTTCTACCTGCAAGTTCCTTGGACTTGACAGCGTGATTGCAATTGGTGGCGACGGCACATTCCGCGGTGCCCGAGCGCTGTCCAGTCACGGCATCAATGTGATCTGCATCCCAGCCACCATTGATAACGATATCAGTTGTACCAATTACTCCATAGGCTTTGATACCGCCGCAAATACCGCCATTGAGTGCATCGACAAGCTGCGTGATACTATGCAGTCTCATGAACGGTGCTCTGTTGTGGAGGTCATGGGCCGCAATGCCGGCTTCCTGGCCATGTATGTGGGTCTTGCCGTTGGTGCCACTGCGGTTCTCGTTCCCGAGAAAACCATCGATTTCGAAAAAGATGTCATTGAGAAGCTGCGTCAAGCACGCCTTCACGGCTTTACCCACTACATGATCGTAGTAGCAGAAGGCGCCGGTGATGCTAACCAGATTGCGCAGCAGATTCGGGACTCCATTGATCTTGATCCTCGCGTTACTGTGCTCGGTCATATTCAGCGCGGCGGCTCCCCTACCGGCCGCGACCGCGTCAATGCCACCAAAATGGGTTACATGGCGGTTGAACTTCTGCGCTCCGGCAAAAACAATCGAATTGTATGCACCCACGACGGCTGCTACACTGATGTGGACATCGATGAAGGTCTGCAAATGACTAAAAACATTCAGGATATGGAAATCGAGCTTTTGGCAGCAATGACCGGCTACCACAATTAAGTGCATATAGACAACGAAAAGGTCTATCGATCCCTAGTGTTCGATAGACCTTTTTTATGCCTTTGGATGGCATTTCTCGTATACGGATTTTAGTTTTTGGTTGATCAGATGCGTGTACATCTGGGTGGAGGAAATATCACAGTGACCCATCAGCTCCTGAAGAGAACCCAGATCCGCACCATTTTCCAGCAAATGCACCGCAAAACTATGCCGCAGTGTATGTGGTGTGATTTCCTTCTCAATATGTGCAGTTGTCTGGTAATGCTTTAGAATTTTCCAGAAGCCCTGGCGGCTCATCCTGACACCATTGACATTGACAAACAGCGCTGTTTCATCAGCGGATGCCAGCATCCCCTCCCGTACATCACAGATATACACCGTTAACGCACGCAAGGCCGCAGGATACAGCGGAATGGCACGGCTTTTCTTGGCGGTATTGCACTTGATGATCCCCAACTCCAGATTAACATCATCCAGGTCCAGGTCAATCAGCTCGCTGACTCGGATGCCTGTGGCATACATCACCTCAAGCATCGCTTTGTCGCGGAATCCCTTTGCATCAACACAAACAGGCTGTGACAGCAGCAATTCAATTTCACGACCGGTCAAAATCTGAGGTAGCTTCTTCTCACCCCTGTTGATGTGAATATCCGTAACCGGTGTTTTCTCACAAAAGCCGGAGGACATGAGGTATGCGTAGAAATTTTTAAGACTTGCCAACGTTCGGGACACTGTTGCAGCAGAACGTCCATCGGATTCCATTTCTTGTAAATACGCGCTGATATTCAGTTGTGTGGCATCTAACACATCCATTTTCGCCTGATTCTGCAGCCAATCCGAAAATTGTCTGATATCACGCATGTAGGAGGAAATGGTGTTGGCAGATGCCTGCTTTACCTTGGTAAGGTAATTCTCGTAGGCTTTTATCAGATCCAACATGAATACGCGAACCTTTCTTCTAAAGATATGGAATGAGTCGCTGAACGATCGGCACGATTACATATGCGTCCAGATAAGAAACAAAAGCGATTGCAAGGGTTGCCATCACAAATCCTAGAGTAGGCCTTCGATCTTGATTGGCAATGTGAGTAAGCCAAACGATCCAAGTAATGCATACAGAGAAAACTCCGGAAAACATCATCAAGAATCTAATAAGCCACCCAGCTTCACCGAAAAAGCAGATCAGTAAAACGGAGGAAAACCCAAAGCTGACCGCCTTTAAGAAAGCAATAATAAACAAAAAAGCAGCCGATCCGCAGAATGCAAGAAAGCTGAGCCACAAAGGCAACAAAGAAAGAAACAGAATCTGCAAGAATGACGGATGAAACCTAAGGGTAAATGAAACCGTCGTAGAAAATCTTGCAGCAATCAGTGTTCCAACTGTTAACCCGGCAAGCCAAATAAATGCAAGCATGGTGACACGGAACATGCACACAGCATGCATAATACGAAGGCGTCGACCCGAATACAATTTGCACCTTGCCCCCTCTTCTGATTGTAACAAAAGACACAGTAACAAATGGCAAACATAATATTTGGGCAAAAATATGCTGAATTTTGACTTTGCTTGAATACTATACACCAAATTGTTGCTGACTTCAAGTGAAAAATGAATATTTTTCCTAAATTTGTGGATTATGCCAATTCTTATGTAAACATTATTATGTCAACCGCGTTGAATATTATTGCATATTTATGCAGCTCAATAATTTTATATCAAGATGTTGCGGAATTACTATGGTACAAGATACTAGATATTGTTTTTGCATGGATTCCTTCATTTTTGTAGGCAAGAGATTCCGTACTGACCCACTTATCCAATTTGTACAACAATTTTATCTCCATTTCCGTTTTGTGGCGCTCTTGCCTTTTGATTTAATTCCACAAACCACCAAACAACCCAGTGCTGCACACAGACTCACTGCAATTACTCCCCCTATGTTGATCTGATACGCCGTAACCGAAATAATTAGAAGTATCAGCACATACCCTGCTGCTATGATCGCACCCTTTAACAGCTTTTGTTTATCCACACGAGTTACACCAGCGATGCAGCCCACCGCAGAGGAAAGTGCCCATATCACCTTACTGAAGATCCCCATGTTGCTATTCTGAATTTTTTCTTCAGATATCGCAAAACTTAACAGAAGCGCAAACAAGATTGTTACGATCACCGCCAACATGATCCCAACGGATATTCTTACTCCTGTGGTTAATTCTGTATGTTTTCTGGTTCTTGCTGTACCCATTGTCCCCTCCCCTTTCTGGTCTAGCCTATTCGAAACAAGCCATAAAAATACCGGGGACAGAATCGAATCTGTCCCCGGTGGGAGTAAATTATTTATTTAGACATCTGGGATACCATGGCATCCAAAAGCTGCTTGGCAGAATCCTGATCCTGCGCAACAGCGGTATAATAGAACTTCACCTTCGGCTCAGTTCCCGAAGGTCGGGCGATCACACTGCCATGATCCCCAAGAATAAACTCCAAAACATTGGACTTGGGCAGATCAATGCCAGACTCCTCACCGGATTTCAGGTTCCTTGCAACACCGCTACGGTAATCCCGTACATGTGTAACAGGGGCACCGCCAATTGTCTCCGGAACAGACTCCCGCAGGTCAGACATCATCTTTGCAGCCTTCTCCATAGCATCCGCGCCGGTAAGTTCAATACTCTGCACATATGCCAAATAGTAGCCGTAGGTTTTATACAAATCAGCCAGGGCATCCAGAATGGTCTTGCCCTCGAGTTTCAGCGATGCTGCCAGCTCACACACGAGAACGGAAGCAACAACCGCATCCTTATCCCGGGCATACGTCCCCTTCAGGTAGCCACAGCTCTCTTCAAACCCAAAGACAAAGCGGTTTTCCTGACCGGTCTTTTCTAACGCAAGTATCTCACCGCCGATATACTTAAAACCGGTCAGTACAGCATGCATATCCACACCATAGTGTTCTGCAATCCGATCCGCAAGAGGCGAGGAAACAATACTGCGAACAGCAATGGCTCCATTGGGAATATCTCCGCGCGCCGTGCGTACCTTCAGGATATAATCCAGCAGCAGACAACCCAATTCATTGCCAGAAAGCTTTATAAAGCTGCCATTGCCATCAGGAACGGCGATCGCCAGCCGGTCAGCATCTGGGTCGGTTCCCAAAATCACATCGCAGGGAGCGACAGTTGCCACATTATAACTCTCATTCAGCGCTGCATCAGTCTCTGGATTCGGGTACTCACAGGTCTTAAAATCACCATCCGGCTTTTCCTGGCACTTAACCACAGAGATATTCACACCGAGTCTACCCAGAATCTCACGAACAGGCTCGTTTCCTGTGCCGCACAAAGGCGTATAAACGATATCGAGGCCTGCAGACCGGATCATATTCGGGTCAACTGCTTCGGAAAGCACTGTGGTGTAATACTTCTCCCAGATATCCTGTCCGATATAGGAAATCAATCCCTCTGCCATATATTCATTAAAGGATTTGATTTCCGGAATAAAATACGCAATGTTGCTGATTTTTTCCGTGACCACCGCAGCAGGTTCATCGGTCATCTGGCAACCATCGGGACCGTAGCATTTTACACCATTGTATGCCCCGGCATTGTGGCTTGCAGAGATCACAATACCGCAGCCGCACCCCAGCTCCCGTACTGCGTAGGACAGCATAGGTGTGGGTGCAAGGCGATCGTACAGCCAGGTGTGGATCCCAGCCTCTGCAAACGCCACCGCACACACTTCCGCAAACAGCTGGGAATTATGGCGGGAATCATATCCAATCGCTGCCTTTTGAGGAAGGTCTGTGGAGGCAAGCCAGGCAGCCATACCCTGAGCAGCCCGGCGGACCGTGTAACGGTTGAGTCGGTTGCTGCCCGCGCCCATGATTCCGCGCATACCGGCAGTACCAAACTGCAAATCACCGCCAAAGCGGCTTTTTAGCTCATCCATATGATCCCGCAGGCCATCCAATTCCCTCTGCACATCGTCTGGGAGTCCTGCATTACACCAAATATTGTAGTTTTGCAAAAAATCCATCATGATCCTCCATATCATAAAAAAACAGCTCAAAAATATTTTTGAGCTGTTTCTATCTTAAACTTCTGCGTCCTCTACAGCAGCATCGGAACGCCGCTCCTGTGCTTCAATCAGGGCACGGAACTTGGAACGAGTGTCACGAACATCCTCCAGAGACATAGCGACAGCCTCCTCTGTACGGCGAAGTGCATCGTCCATATAATCATTGCTGGCCTTACGCAGTTCAGCCATACGGTTCTTAGTCTGCAGAACCATCTCCTGGCACTGGCGCTTAGCTTCCTGGTAAATAGCCTCCTCAGCGATCATGGCATTCGCCTGATCCTGTGCCTGACGGATCAGAGTCTCCGCCTCGCGGCGTGCCTGACCGATCAGCTCATTGCGGGACTCAACGATGGTACGGGACTGCTTCAGCTCCACAGGCAGCTGGGCGATAATTTCATCCAGCATATCCAGGACCTTATCCCGTTCCAAAATGCACTTATCCGCACCCAAAGGCAGAGCCCGTGCATCTTGCACCATATCATACAACGCGGAGATGATATCTTCAATGTTCTGTTCGTTCATTATCTGTTTCCTCCTTGACGTACATCAGCGATTCGCTGCTTAAATACAGAAATTATTTGCTGGGGCAAAAACTCCGAAAGGTCTACATCATAATTTGCCAATTCTTTAACGGTGCTGGAGCTCAGATACATATACTGGTGCTCAGCCGTCAAGAACATTGTATCCAGTCCGGGGTTGATTTTATGATTGATGATGGCCATTTGAAATTCATTTTCAAAGTCAGAACCAGCACGCAAACCCTTTATGATCACGCAGCTGCCCTTTCTACGGGCATATTCGGCCAAAAGCTCATCCGATGCGTCCACTTCCACATTGGGAAGATCACCGGTCACATCGAGAATCATCTGTACTCTTTCCGCCTGTGTAAACAAAGGAGCCTTAGAACTATTGACCATAACACAGACGATCAGCCGATCAAAAATCTTAGCTGCCCTGCGGATAATATTTAAATGACCACTTGTGATCGGGTCAAAACTGCCCGGGTAAATGGCAATTTTCATAGTCGCCTCATTATCAACCGTCTTTACGGTAGATGGTTAAAATTGTTTTGCCGTATTTATAATCTTTTGAGCGTGTGAATCCCGGAAAATCCAGAGTTAGATCCTTTCCAAGTGGGCGCTCTGTAATTATTATACCACCAGATTGTAAAATGTCAATTTCTGTTATCAAATTTAGTGAATTTTCCAAAAAAACTTCCGCATAAGGGGGGTCAAGCAGGATTATATCGAAGATTTCCCTGCAGTTTTTCAGGTAGGTCATGTAATCAGACCGCACCACTTTAGCAAATTCTGCCAATTTTGTCCGTTTCAAGTTTTCCCGAATCAATCTGCAGGCATCCTCCCGTTCGTCTACGAACACAGCGGATTTTGCACCTCTGCTCAGTGCTTCAATGCCCAATTGACCGGTGCCGCCAAATAAGTCCAGCACCCTTGCAGCAGGCACCTCAAACTGGATAATGCTAAACAAGGCTTCTTTCACCCTGTCTGCTGTGGGACGGGTAGCCAAGCCTTCCGGTGCTTTCAGCACAACGCCCCGTGCCTTTCCTGTGATTACGCGCATACTTCCCCTACCCTTCTGTATCCGTATGAAAATGCCGATACACCGCATTGGCAGCATCAGCAGGCAGAATCCGCAGCAATTCGGAAACCGATGCATTTCGTATTGCGGAAATGGATTGAAATGTCTTTAGCAGTTCCTGCTTTCGCTTGGGACCAATGCCGACTATGGTGTCCAATTCAGAATACCGCAGTCGTTTGCTGCGGAGCTTCTTGTGATATGTGATGGCAAATCGGTGGGTTTCCTCCTGAATGTTTCCAATCAGCGCAAAAACGGATTGCTGTGCATCGATTCGGATCTCTTTGCCCTCTGGCGTCACCAGCGCCCGTGTGCGGTGTCGATCATCCTTCACCATGCCAAACACGGGAATATCAAGACCATAATGCTGTAAGACACGCAGCGCCGTCTGTGCGTGTACAATGCCACCGTCGATCAGCAGCAGATCCGGCTTGTTCTCAAAACCCGCATCCGCATGACAGAAATGGTCAAAGCGGCGCATTAAGACCTGCTCCATAGATGCATAATCATCCTGTCTTTCCAGATCACGAATGGCGAAGCGCTTGTACTCGCTTCTCTTCGGCTTACCATCCTGGAAGACAACCATACTGGCGACCACATCCGTTCCGGACAGATTGGAAATATCGTAGGATTCGATTCTACGAATGTTCGAGAGTCCCAGCATCTTCTCCAGAAGGTGCAGCACTGCCCGGTGTTTCTCCTCTTTAGTAGTGATCCGGTCCAGTTCTTCTCTTGCATTGATCTGAGCCAATTCCAGCAGGCGAAGATTATCTCCACGTTGCGGTACTTTGATCTTTGGGGCGCGCTGAAACTCTTTCTCCATCAACTGTTCAAGCAATTGGACATCTTCCGGCATGAACGGCATCAGTACAAATTTCGGTGCATACCCACGATTCAGATAAAACTGAGTCATAAGACTGGTGATCGCTGCCTCCGGGTCATCTACAGATTGCAGGATCTCATAATCCTTATCCAGCAGATTCCCGTCACAAAAGTGCAGAACGGTAAAGCAGGCTTTTGTATCATTTTGGTGAAATCCAATCACATCGGTATCCGCGAGGGAACGGGCTGTCACCAGCTGTTTTTGACTCAGCGTCTCCACGGCTTTCAATCGATCCCGCAAACCGGCGGCAAGTTCAAAATTCAGATCCTCAGATGCAGCAAGCATCTGTTCCTTGATCAACGCAGATACCTGTTTATAATTTCCTTGCAGTAACTGTCTTGCCTGTTCCATTCTCTGTCGGTACTGGGTAATGCTTTGCGTTTCCTGACACCAGCCCTCACACTGATTCATGTGATAATTCAGGCATGGGCGCGACTTACCGATATCCCTGGGAAATTCCTTGGAGCAACCGGGTAGCTTCAATGTCAGGCGAATTGCTTCCAGCAGGCTTTGGGTCACACCACGGCTGCCGTACGGTCCGTAGTAGGAGGCTCCGTCATCGGCGATTTTATTGACCATGGTAATCACCGGGTATTGTGCCTTCATATCCAGCCGCAGATAAGGATATCCCTTATCATCCTTCAGCAGAATGTTGTATTTCGGCATATACCGCTTGATTAAAGAACACTCCAGCACCAGTGCCTCAAACTCGGACGCTGCCACAATCACATCAAAATGGTCGATTTTACTGACCATCATTCTGGTCTTGGGAGAGTGAGTATGGGTATCCAAGAAATACTGACTGACCCGATTTTTCAGTTTCTTCGCCTTACCCACATAGATCACAGTGTTATCCTTGTCCCTCATAAGATAAACTCCGGGCGCAAGGGGCAAAGCAGCCGCTTTTTCCTTTAACTCATTCAATACCATCGTTCGCTCCAAAAAAAATCCGCCTCAATGCTATGATTGGCATCGAGGCGGCATGCGTTGCGTTTTTCGATCAATAGACATCCCGCTGCAGCAAAACCTCAAGGGCATTGACAGCAGCCTCGGCATCAGAACCTTCCGCAATCAAGGTAACGGTTGCACCGGTGACAATGCCCATGGACATAATTCCCAGAAGGCTCTTGGCATTCATTTTACGGCTGCCGGATTCAATCCAGATGTTGCAGTCAAATTCATTTGCCTTCTGAACAAAGTATGTAGCCTGCTTGTTATGCAGACCTGACTCACACCGAACAACGATTTCCTTATTGTACATACAAAACACTCCTTATTGCCGTGCTGGTCATGCACGAACACAACCACTTTTAATATGATAACAAATCTACCGGAAAAGTCAACTGATTTCCAATGAATTTCCATTTTTTGCTTGTTAGTTCGCCTGTTTAAGCAAACTCAGCTATGGTTACGCCGTCCTCGCCTTCCCCATATACGCCCAAACGGAACTTCTTGACATACTTGTTTTTTCGCAATGACTGCTGTACTGCGCTGCGGAGCGTGCCTGTTCCCTTACCGTGGATAATCCGTACGGAACTAAGATTAGCGCGCATGGCTTCGTCCAGATAGCGATCCAGCACACAGATCGCCTCCACAGAATCCATGCCACGCAGATCGATCTCTGTTGCCATGGTGGATAGCTTCATCTCGCGACCGGAATGGGCCGGGCGTCCGCCTTTTTGTTTATAAGGGTTTTCCTGTTCCAGAAGATACACTTCTTCCGGCTTGGCATTCAGCTTCAAAATGCCTGCCTGAAGCTGGTAGGTGCCGTCCTTGTTAATAGCAATTACGCTGGCCTTTGTGCCCAGCTTCAGCAGCTCAACAGTATCCCCTATCAGAATCCCCCGGCCGGGCTTTGGACGCGTCTTACTGGTCTGCGTGCTGCGCAGGCGGCTTTCTGCTTCATTCAGATTCCGACGCAACTCTGCCTGACGCTGGTTGATCCCCTGTGTATCGGCGTTTTCAGCCAACTGTTTCTTCAAAAGCTTGATCTCTTCCGTTGCGGCATTGGCAGTGCGGCGGGCATCCTCAATGATCTGCTGCGCCTCACGGCGGGCCTGTTCCATTGCCTTATCACGCTCAATTTGCAGTTGCGCATTGAATTCTTCGCTTTGTTTCTTGATTTTCTCCGTTTCCAACCGCAGCTGCTCTGCCTCAAGACGGGCAGACTCCATTTGTTGGCGTTGCTGCTCCAGCTGAGAAAGGACATCTTCAAAATCCTTGTCGCTCTGGCTGACCAAATCCGAGGCTTTCTTCAAAATATCCTCAGATAACCCTAATTTTCTGGAGATGGCAAAGGCATTGGATTTGCCAGGAATACCGATCAGCAGTTTATAGGTAGGCTGTAAGGTCTCCACACTAAACTCACAGGACGCATTGATTACATGGCTTGTCCGCATAGCATACAGCTTCAGCTCCGCATAATGGGTAGTTGCCACCACACGGCTGCCCATTTGCCGGCAGAATTCGATCAAAGCAATCGCCAAAGCCGCGCCCTCTGCAGGGTCGGTACCGGCACCCAGTTCGTCAAACAGCACAAGGGTTCTGCTGTCGCACTGGGCCACAATATCCACGATTGTACGCATATGGCTGGAGAAAGTTGACAAGCTCTGGGCAATGGATTGCTCGTCACCAATGTCCGCAAGAATGGCATCAAATGTTGACAAACAGCTGCCGTCCCCGGCTGGTATATGCAGACCGCACTCCGCCATCAGTGTCAATAATCCGATGGTCTTTAGGGTGACGGTCTTACCGCCGGTATTGGGACCGGTAATAATCATAGTATCAAAGTCCGTACCGAGTCGCAGGGAGATAGGAACCACCTTATCCGCCGCAATCAAGGGGTGTCTGGCATTGCGCAGTTCAATTTTACCCTGGTCGTTCATCAAGGGAGCCCAGGCACGCATCTGAAAAGCAAGTCGAGCCTTGGCAAAAATCACATCCAAACGGACAAGCAGTGTAACATCATCGGTGATTGCCTCCCGATGGGCGGCAGCTTCCGCAGACAGCTCAGACAAGATCCGCTCGATCTCCTTCTGTTCTTTCAGTTCCAGCTCCCGCAGGGCATTATTGGCGTTGACTGCAGACATGGGCTCCACAAAATAGGTTGAGCCGGTGGCAGAAACATCATGGACAAGTCCGGGCACATCGTTCTTACACTCGCATTTTACAGGAACAACATACCGTCCCTGCCGAATGGTGATGATAGGCTCCCGCAGATATTTGGAATAAGCAGGTGAAGAAATGATCTTTTGCAAGCCGTCCTTGATCTTGGAACTCTGGATCCGCATATGCCGGCGGATATCCGCCAGTGCGGCAGATGCCGTGTCGGCAATTTCCTCCTCAGAAAGGATCGCGCTGAAAATTCGTTCTTCCAAATATTTATTGGGCGTCAACATCCGAAACAGTGGGTGTAATACTGTTTTCTGATCGTCATCACCCGCATAGTCCGTTAAATTTCTTGCACAGCGCAGCACACTGCCGATGGACAGCAGTTCTCTGGGTTGTAGGATGCCGCCCCGCTCTGCCCGGTCCAAGTATGCGGTTACATCACTGACCTGAGAAAAATTGGGGTAACCCTTTCTGGTGGCAAGATCGCTGGCAGCTGTGGTTTCGTCCAGCAGAGCCTGTACCTCCTCCAAATCGGAAAGAGGACGCAGACCCAGACAGGCGGATTTACCCTCTGTACTTCCGGCGCAATCAGAAAGTCGCTGCAGTACCTGGTCCAGTTCCAGCTTCAGCAAGGACTTGTGGTATAATTCAGACATGGTTATCTCCTGATTTATGGTATGTATTGTTGGGGAATCAGCAAGGATTTGTAGAAATCTAAGGCTGAAAATCCCCGCTCCAATTGGGTTGACAAGTAGCTTTCCGTCACATTTGACAGCATTTCCAGAGTGTCCGCACCGGCCTGGAACGAAAACAACCGCTTGCTGTCACAGCTGCAAATATACCGCATGGCATCCAGCACACCGGGACTCACCGGCATGCGAATTCCCACCGATGCTCTGTCGTGACAGTTTCCACATTCCAATCGTCCTTCCGAAATATCAAAAAGCTGTGGATAGGGATTGTCACATTGGTGGCAACCGTCCAGATCCGGCGTATAGCCTGCAAGGCACGCTCCCCGCAATTCAAAGACCGCCTTGACAAGGTTCTCTGGAACATTCAGCCTAGACAACACGTGCAGACAGTTAAGCACCAACGACAGCAGCTCCGGATTGGGCAGATCCTCCTGACACAGCAGCTCTGCCGCTTGGGCAAAATAGGTGCCCAGAGACAGCTTTTGCAGATCTTTTCGCAGGGCGGTAAACAGTTCAACCGCATGCGCCTCGTTAATGGTATACATCCCTCTATACTCGAACAGAGTAAATTCTCCAAGCGACAGCAGCTGGCAAGGAGCAACCAGAGGGCTGTTCCTGCGGCGCAGACCTCTGGCTTTCACTGTCAATTTTCCGTGGTTCGGCGTTAGCAGTGTCAGGAGCGCATCGGTATCTTTATAGGCTGTGACCCGTAACACCAGGCCTTGAATCGTCAGGTACATGGTTATTCTCCATTGATTGAGCACGATGGTACAGCAGATAATACTCCGGAACACCTGTTTCCAGAAACATCTGCCAATAATCATTGGAAGTCATATGCATCCCCTCCCCTGTTAGGATAAACAGAGCGGGGAGAATTAGACAAGGAAATTATTCTCTATAGCCGAAATTCCGCACGAGAAAATCGCTGTCGCGCCAATTTTCCTTCACCTTTACCCATGTGGTCAGGTACACCTTGGTGCCCATAAACTTCTCGCAATCGTTGCGTGCCATGGTAGAGATCTTCTTCAGCATAGCGCCCTGCTTGCCGATGATAATGCCCTTATGGCTGGCTTTTTCACAGTATATGGTAGCATCGATATCAATAATCCCATTATCCCGTTCAGAGAACCTGGTGATCTCCACGGCAGTGCCATGGGGAACTTCCCGATCAAGGGTCCAAAGGAGCTTTTCCCGAATGATTTCCGCCATCACCTGCCGCTCCGGTTGGTCGGTAGTGGTGTCCTCCGGAAACAAGAAGGGACTTTCGATGGCATACTTTTTACATTCAGCAAGCAGCTCCTCCACACCGTCACCACTCTTGGCCGAAATGGGAATAATGGCGCTGAACTCAGCGGCGCATGCATACACAGCGATTACTTCCAATAGAATATCTTTTTCCACTGTGTCGATCTTATTGATCGCAAGAACCACTGGACAATTGCTTGATTTCAGCTGATCGATCAGCGCCTGTTCCTGAGGGCCGATGGACGCGATAGGTTCCACCAATAAAATGGTCATGTCAACATCCGCAATCGATCCCCGGGTCACATTGACCATGTAATCACCCAGCTTGGTTCTGGGTTTATGGAAGCCGGGGGTATCTACAAATACAAATTGGGTATCTTCTTTCGTCACAATGCCGCAGATTCGATTCCGGGTCGTCTGAGGCTTGTTGGAAACAATCGCGATTTTCTCCCCCACCAGATAGTTTGTCAGTGTGGACTTGCCCACATTGGGCCGTCCGGCAATGGTAATCATAGCAGTTTTGGTAGCCATGGTACATTCTCCTTTGTGAATCAGTTCCTTTGCATTCTGGGAACAGAGGCAGCTATTTCCTCTTCCCGCCTGCGCATCTGCGCTTTTTGTGGACCTTCGTCTAGATGGTCATATCCCAATAGATGCAGCATGGAATGAATGGTCAAATACCCCACCTCTCTGCGAAGAGAATGGCCGAATTCCTTTGCCTGTGCGTTGGCGCGCTCCAGGCTGATACACATGTCGCCCAGGGGGCACAGACCGGTTTCCGGATCCATGTATGATGACCAGTCAGCAGGTGGGTTACCTGCCTCCAACTGAAACATGGGAAAACTCAGTACATCGGTTGGCAGGTCAATTTGCCGGGTTGCCAGATTGATTCCTTGAATTCCTCTGTCGTTGGTAACAAGAACATTGATTTCACAAGGAACCGGAATGTTCTCTGCCGCCAGTGTAGCTTCTATACATTTGTGAATAACAGATGACACAGTCACCTGCTGCAGTGTAAGCATGTCAAATGTCATATTGACTTTCACAGACTTCATGGCTTATCCCTTTCTTTTGTACTGACCCTGAAATTGCTTATTTGGTTTGGACGGCATTGGCTTTTTCTCCGCCTTCTCGTAGGCATTAATGATCTGCTGTACCAGTGCATGACGAACCACATCCGCGGATGTCAGCCGGCAGATGGCAATATCCTTTACATTTTCCAGCACCCGGATGGCATCCTTCAGACCGGAGGTCTTATCGGCGGGCAGGTCAATCTGGGTCACATCACCGGTAATAACGATCTTTGAACCAAAGCCAAGTCTTGTCAGAAACATCTTCATCTGTTCCCGGGTGGTATTCTGCGCCTCATCCAGGATAATAAAGCTGTCGTCCAGTGTACGGCCGCGCATATACGCCAAAGGCGCTACTTCAATAGAACCCCGTTCCTGGTACTTCTGGAAGGTCTCAGGTCCCAGCATCTCATACAGGGCATCGTACAAGGGTCTGAGGTATGGGTCAACCTTGTTTTGCAGATCACCGGGCAGGAATCCCAGCCGTTCCCCCGCCTCAACAGCCGGGCGGGTAAGAATGATCCGGTTTACGGTTCTTTCACGAAATGCAGCCACTGCCGCAGCAACAGCTAAATAGGTCTTACCGGTGCCGGCAGGGCCCACGCCAAGGGTAATCGTATTCTTGGTGATCGCCTTCATGTAATGCTGCTGTCCTACAGTTTTTGCTTTGATCGGCTTACCCTTCGCTGTAATGCACACCACATCCTTGGCCATCTGGGCAATATAGTCCTTATTCCCCTCCTGCACCAAGGTTATTAGATACCGCACCCGCTGCTCATCGATAGTCTCCCCCTTGGCCGCCAATGCAAGCAGGCCCTCTAATGCACGGGCTGCCTGATCAGCAGAAACCTCATCACCGGTGATTCGCAGCTCCGTATCCCGGTTGACGATGGTAACATGCAGGGCATCCTCAATTCGCCGGATATTTTCATCAAAAGAACCGAACACGGCGATCAAATCCTCCACCCGTTCGGAATTTACAATTCGTTCAGTCATTTTCTCCATGCTGATACATACTCTCCTCGTATTTGATCCGACCGATCATTTCCCGGCAGGTGTATGACCCCTGCAGAAGAACGCTGTCAGATAGGTACTGTACAGAATCATCGGAAGACAGAATTTCGCCACCGATCATCTGTGTGCGTAAATAGTCCTGTGCCGCAGAGGTGATCCAGGGAGCATCCGTATCCGTAAGCTGTGAAACCTGCTGTGTGTCATACCGGATCACCGTCGTTCGGATCAGCGAAACCGGAAGCTGAAAGCCTCCCGGCAAGCAGGCATAATCTTCCGTATATATTTTAGCACAACTACTACCGGAAATTCCACTATCTTTCTGCAAATTTATTAATTTTTTTCCCAGACGAATACTGTAATAGTGCTCTTTTGCTGCGATATCGCCCCGAATCACTGCAGGAAACGGAGAAATCATCCGCAACGAACGGTTTGTCAGTGCCTGTACCTCCCCGGTTGCCCGGGCGGCGGACACTGTTAAGCCATTATCGGTATATCCGGATATGAGCACCTGTCCCTCCCTGACCGCCTGTCCGGGACGGCACAGTGCTGTGCCCTTGGTCACATCACACTGCAGGATAATTCCATCCTGGGCAGCAACTATGCTGCCCACAGCTGTGTCTTGAGAAGGCTGCTCCTCAGATTTGCTTTTTTCCCGAACTTGAATACTAGCTGTACAGCCAGCTGTATTGACCCCGATCCATTGCAATTGAGGAATTTGCTCCAAAAGATTATTTTTCACCTGTTCACTGCGGACAAAATTCCGCGCAGCACCAAAGCCGATACCACAGTTTTCGGCAATCTCCAATATCTGTTTCGTTGGAACGAAATGATTCCCTTCTACCCGGATAAACAAGATTCTTTTGGGAAGGTATATGCTGCCCACCAATAGAAGCATGACAAGCAGAAGCAAAATGGGTCTAAACAGCAGCTGTCGACAGACATTCATTACGGGGTTTCCCGTCAATATGGTAACCTCTGCCCCCATTTTATCTGCTAGAGCCTGCAATTGCGGTAACTTTTCATTTGGACAACATGCCTCTACTACGAATGGATCTATGTGACGAATGTTCTTTAAAGGGAACTGTTGGGTCATTTTATTCAGTAGCGATGCGCAATCAGCGCTGGTTATGGAAACTATTCGATATTGGGTGATTATTGGCATGGATTCCCCCTCCGAATCAGCTCGACAGAATCAATCATACCGGAAATCACCAGCTGCTCTCGGTTCATCATAGAAAGTGTCAGTTGATTACCGAAAATTTTTATCTGGCCGAAGCCTACATCTACAATGACTTCAGAAAGAGAATAGCAGCTGATTCCGCCATGATTTTCGATCAGTACCCGGTTTGTACCCAGAATTTCAATCAGCGGTCTTCCGGGTAACGGTTGGGCCTGCAAATATCTTCCGGCGAAATCCGCAAGTTTATGTCCTTTCGCCACAAACATCCCCTCCTTATGGAAAAGAGTATGTTCTCTCCGGGATGAAATGAACCTGTCAATCATAGATTCTATTGAGGTGGTCCTATGACAAAACGATTCAACGTATGTAGAAATGTCTTTATATTGACGGCTGCAGCAATTCTGATCCTGGACGCAAAAACTGCTGCGCTTGGTGTAAAAGAGGGAATGATGCTGTGTATGGAAGCTGTCATTCCCGCACTGTTCCCTTTTTTGTTTCTGTCCGGAATGTTAAACCGAATTCTGGCCGGACAACCCAATCGATTTTTGCTCCCGTTGGGAAAACTGTGCCGGATTCCGACCGGTTCGGAAGGAATATTGTTAACCGGATTGATCGGTGGGTATCCGGTTGGTGCATCGATGGTAGCGCAGGCCTGTAAGGACGGCAGCTTATCAAGAGATGATGGCAGAAGAATGTTGGGGTTCTGTAACCAGGCAGGTCCTGCGTTCATATTTGGCATGCTAGGCCCAATGGTTGATTCCCCTGCCCTACCGTGGCTTATTTGGGGATTAATGATACTATCCGCAGTGATCACAGCAGTTATGCTGCCAGGGAAATCCGATGGTAGATCCAGCCCAAAACACTATGCTGAAACGTCGCTGGTTAACGCATTGGCAAATGCCATCCGCACGATGGCAACCGTCTGCGGCTGGGTCATTCTGTTTCGGGTCGTTCTTGTATTCGTAAGACGGTGGTTTTTATGGTTATTTCCCGTGTCGATACAAGTTTTCTTAACTGGATTTTTGGAGTTAAGTAACGGCTGCAGCGCCCTGAAGGGCCTGGATCCGCCCTGCCTGATTCTGATTTTATCCGGTTGGATGCTGTCCTTCGGCGGTATTTGCGTGGGAATGCAGACCATGTCCGTTTGTCGCGGCCTGGACACCGGCCTGTATTTCCCGGGAAAACTGCTACAAAGCTGCATCAATTGTCTGCTAAGCATTCTCTTTTCATTGCTGATATTTCCGAATACAGTAGCATATATTCCCTGGCAGCTGCCTGTTTTCGTGCTGTCAGTGGCTGCAGTGACACTTATCCATCTCCACAGAAAAAAAGTTGTAGCATTCTGCGGGCGAATACTGTATAATAATGACAGTTACTATTTTGAGAGGGGTTAAAGTATGCTATTTCGTAAACGAATTCCCCGTTCCTGTGCATATTGTGCCCGCGGAACCGCACTGAATAATGATCAAATTCTATGCTGTAAAAAAGGTGCTGTTTCTGCATTTTACTCCTGCAGAAAATTCCAATATGACCCCTGCAAGCGAATCCCACCGAAAATGAAAGCCTTGGATCTGGACAAGTACAAAGAAGAGGATTTTTCCCTTGTGTAACAGGATAACAGCCGGAAAGCAGTTGCTTTCCGGCTGTTTTTATTATTGAATCATATTCAAAAAATCCTCTTCGCTAAGAATAGGGATCCCCAGCTCCCGGGCCTTCCGTTCTTTAGAGCCAGCGTTCTCGCCAACCACCACATAGCTGGTCTTCTTGGAAACAGAGCCAGCAGCCTTTCCGCCAAACAGTTCGATTTTCTCTGTGGCCTCCTCCCGGGTGAACATGGTAAGCGCCCCTGTAAGCACGAAGGTCATACCGGCAAATCGGGTATCTGTCACCACCCGGGTGCTTTCAAAATTCACACCCGCCTGGCGCAGCTTTTCAATCATCTGCACAGACTGTGGTTGCCGGAACCACATGAAAATGGAATTTGCGGTCACTTCTCCCACATCCTCCACCTGTGTCAGTTCCTCCACACTTGCTTGCATCAGTGCGTCCATAGAACCAAAGACTTTTGCCAGAGTCTTGCCAGTTTTCGCACCCACCTGACGAATACCAAGGGCGTAAATCAGCCGGCTCAAATCCTGTTGCTTGCTTGCTTCAATGGCAGCGAGGAGCTTCTTTGCAGCGACCTCACCCTTTTGCCACAGCTGCTTGAGATCCTCAAAAGTAAGCGTATAGATGTCGGCTGCTGAAGAAAGAAGATTTCGCTCGATAAGCGCATCCACAATGGAAGAGCCCAGACCTTCAATGTCCATGGCATCCCGGCTGACAAAGTGGGCAATATTCCTTGACAGCTGCGCAGGACACGCAACGCCTGTACAGCGGTAAAAAGCGCCGTCTTCGTCTCTCTGGGTAGGCGCACCGCAGATGGGGCAGGCAGTTGGAAGCCGGTAAGGACTGGTTCCGGCAGGCCGTTTGGAAACATCCACCTCCAGAATTTCTGGGATGATCTCCCCCGCCTTACGGATGCTGACTGTATCACCGATCCGGATATCACGCTCGGTAATAAAATCCTGGTTATGCAGTGTCGCATTGGTCACAGTGGTTCCTGCCAGCCGCACAGGCCGCACAACAGCTTTTGGCGTCAGCACGCCGGTTCTGCCCACCTGAACCACAATATCCTCCACAACCGTAGGCTTGATCTCAGGAGGGTATTTATATGCGGCAGCCCACCTGGGGAACTTGGCTGTTGTGCCCAACTGCTCCCGTAAAGACAGGCTATTTACCTTGATGACCGCTCCGTCGATATCGCAGGGAAGCTGTTCCCGGTTTTCGTTGATCGCAGCTACCTTTACTTGGATATCACTGGTGTGTGTACAGATCTGCCAGGGAATTACCTTAAATCGCAGATCTTTCAAATATGACAGGGCTTCTGCATGGGTACGAAATGAAACTCCGTCAGCCAGTTGAATGTTAAAGACCAGAATATCCAGACCTCTTTGGGCGGCAATTTTCGGATCAAGCTGGCGCAAAGATCCGGCAGCGGCATTTCTGGGATTGGCAAACAGGGGTTTTCCCTCCAGCTCCTGTCGTGCGTTCAGTGCCTCAAAGGTTTTCTTTGGCATATAGACCTCGCCCCGGACGATCAGCCGGGCAGGCGCATTGTGCAGCTGCATGGGGATAGAACGAATTGTTCTTAGGTTCTCCGTCACATCCTCGCCAACGGTACCGTCACCCCGGGTAGCGCCACGGACAAACAGACCGTTTTCATATTCCAGTGCAACAGAAAGTCCGTCGATCTTCGGTTCGACTGTGAATTCTGTACCGGGATACAGCTGGTGTATCTTCTGCAGAAATTCTTCCAGTTCCTCCATAGAGAACACATCTTGCAGACTCATCAGTGGCACGGGATGGGTCACCTTCTGAAATTTACTCAGTGCTTCTCCGCCCACTCGCTTGGTGGGAGAATCCGCTCTGGCAAGCTCCGGATGCTCCTGCTCCAGAATCTCCAATTCCCGCAGCAGACGGTCATATTCAAAATCCGGCATTTGTGGATCATCCAGCACATAGTACCGATAGTTTGCCTGATTCAGCTGGTCGGTCAGTTGTTCAATTCTCTGTTTTGTCTCCATAGTTTCCTCCGGTATGCAGGTAGGTGCCCGGCACCTGTCCCACAATAATCGTTTCAGCAACAACCACCTGGCTGCTGACGGTAAAGCTCTCGGTCTTCCCCAACACAAGGATCGTCACATCCACACTCACGTGCATATTCATCTGCTGCAGGGTCTGGTTGATCCCTGCTTCAGAAAAGTCACTGGTAAAGGATGCATCGGAATTGCGGATGGACAGCACCTGCACCGGGATCATAGGCCCTTTTCCGGATAAAAACTCCGGTAGAAATAAACTGCCTATAGGTATCCCCAGATCTGTGGTGTCAAGAGCTAAAATTTCATCATTGATCAAATTCAGAATGTCTGTTTTCAGCCGGTTTACTTCACTCATATTGGTTTTTAGCGCAGTAATTTTTCCATCCA
Source organism: Faecousia sp. (assembly GCA_045595945.1). Taxonomy (GTDB): domain Bacteria; phylum Bacillota; class Clostridia; order Oscillospirales; family Oscillospiraceae; genus Faecousia. Next base: position 14,129 of record JAZOBL010000047.1, on the reverse strand, counting down.
GATCTTTTTCGAAATAGACCATGCGGTCGTACTGGATATTCCCGGTTTCAATCTGCTCGTCAATGGCATCATTGATCAAATCGGATGTGGTATTAACCACCTGGGTTTGCGCCAACGAGCGGATGGCATCATTGAATTTATAGCGAAAAAACAAGATCCCTGACAAACTCAGCAGCGAAAGTACCACAAGAATACGCAGACACCTTCTTAAAACCCTAGTCATAGCATTCCCCTCCGGGAAAGTCTATGTTTCAGAGTATCAGAATATCAGAGTTTTTTCATGTGCGCAGAGGCGGTCTTTGCCATCAGCTTCTTGGTTCCGATCTGGTCGAAGGCAATTTCCAGCAGCGCATCTCCGCCCATCTTCATCACTGACAGGATCATGCCCCTGCCAAAGGCTGTGTGTTGGATCATGTCGCCCTTATGAAAGTCGGGAATCACAGAGGTTGTTGCAGCGGGCGCAGCATAGGTATAAACGCTTTTTATGGATGCGGGTTTTGCTGCCGGAGCAGTACCATAGGATGCTCCGTAGGCAAACGAATTGCCATAACGGGTCTGGGGTGTCTGATAGCCACCCTTTTTAACCACAAACTCTTCCGGTATCTCCCGCAGAAAACGGGACGGCAAGGCTGCATTGGTGCGGCCATAGAGCATTCGTTGCTTTGCGTGAGAGATCGTCAGTGTCTGCTTGGCTCTGGTGATGGCTACATAACAGAGCCTTCGCTCCTCCTCCATCTCCTCCCGGTCGCCAATGGCCCGCATACCAGGGAATAATCCGTCTTCAACACCAACCAGAAATACATGGGGAAATTCCAGGCCCTTGGCCGAGTGCATGGTCATCATGACCACGGCATCATCTCCCTCATTGTATTCCTCCAGATCGGTGTACAGAGAGATTTCCTCCAGAAAACCTGACAATGTGGGTACATCCGCATTTTGCACATACGCGTTAATGCTGGATTTTAATTCCCGTATGTTTTCCAGCCGTGTCTTGTTCTCCTCTGTGGGTTTGCTCTCCAACATGGCAACATAGCCGGTTCTTAGCATTACTTCCTCATAAAACTCCGGAAGTGTCAGCCCCTCCTCCAGAAGGTTCGCTAGTTCCTCAATCATCGATGTGAACTGCAAAAACTTTCCTGCGGACTTTTCCAGCGGCCCATAGCCGTTAGGATTGGAGATCACGGAATACAGGCCTGTCCCTTCCGCCTGCTCCAAGCGGTCAGCGGTCTCGATGGTCTTTGCGCCCAATCCCCTGGGCGGATTATTGATGATCCGGTGCAGCCGCAGATCATCGCTGTGGTTGTTGATCACACACAGATATGCAAGCATATCTTTGATTTCTGCCCGGTCAAAAAACCGCATACCGCCAATCACCCGATAGGGGATACCGTTTCGCTTGAAGGAAAATTCCAAGGCGTTGGATTGGGCATTGGTTCTGTAAAGGACCGCGTAATCCTTAAATTGCTTTCCCCGGGAGCGGGAGATGATCTGGCCTGCTACATAATTGGCTTCAGCACCTTCATCTGTGGCTTCATAAACGGTAATGGGGTCGCCGATCCCGTTTGCTGTCCAGAGGCGTTTTCCTTTTCTGCCAAGATTATGCGCGATGACTGCGTTGGCTGCATTCAATATAGCCTGTGTGGAGCGGTAATTCTGCTCCAGGCGGATGATGCGGGAGCCGGGATACTGCTTTTCAAAGCTGAGGATATTTTCAATCGTAGCACCCCGGAACCGATAAATACTCTGGTCATCATCGCCCACCACGCAGATATTCTCATAGCCTCCGGCAAGAAGAGCTGTGAGCAGATATTGCATATGGTTTGTGTCCTGATACTCATCCACCAGCACATAGCGGAACTTCCTCTGGTAGAAGGTGCGCACATCTTCATGCTCCTGCAGCAGGCGGACCGTCTGGAAAATAATGTCGTCAAAATCCAGCGCATTATTTTCCTTCAATCTGGCCTGATACTGCATGTATGCTCTTGCCACATGGATCATCCGCAAGTCACTGCCGGACTCTGCCCGTTCCAGCAGCTGACCAGCCGTCACAAAGTTATCTTTCTCTTTACTGATAATGGACAGCACATATTTGGCAGGGAACGTCTTATCATCCAGACCCATGCCTTTGATGATATCCTTCATGACACGCTCAGAGTCCGCAGAATCATAAATGGTAAAGCTACGGTTGTAACCCAGCCGCTCAATATCCCGGCGCAAGATCCGGCAGCAAGCAGAATGGAAGGTCATAGCCCATACATCCTGACCCTCCGGTCCAAGCATATTGGTCAGCCGTTCCTTCAGCTCATTGGCGGCCTTATTGGTAAAGGTAATGGCTATAATGCTCCAAGGAAGAGCAGGATCCAGCGCGCACAGCAGATCCGCCCGATGCCGGTCAAAATCAGAGACTGGCTCTGTCAACGACTCCAAAAACACAACATCGTCCTCTGTGACCGTATCAGGGATATCGGCAGAATCACTGGCACGACCAAACCGAATTAAATTTGCGATTCGGTTGATCAGCACCGTGGTTTTACCGCTTCCGGCACCGGCAAGGAGCAGCAGCGGGCCATCGGTGGTAGCCACCGCCTCTTTCTGCATGTTGTTCAAATTATTAAATTGAGATAGAATATAGCGTCTTCTGGCTTCAAGAAAGCGCTTCATCATAGCTTCTGTCATAAGTACACCTTGTTACAGTAATGGATGTACTTATTTTACAGCATTTTGTTCAAAAGGTAAAGATAAAATTCTGCTTCTATTCCATCCGCTCCCGAAGTCGCTGCAGCGCCTTCTTCTCAATCCGGGACACCTGCACCTGGCTTACCTGCAGCACCTTTGCGACCCGATCCTGTGTCAATCCGTGAAAATACCGCAGCTTAATCACAAGATTCTCCCGCTCCGGCAGAGAATCTATAGCCTGCCGCAGCGCCAATTTCTCCAAGAGCACCTCTTGTGATTCTGTATCCGTGAGAACACTCTCCAGTGTCAGTCCGTCCTCCCCTGCTGCCTGATGGATAGATTCCACAGATGCTGTTGCACATTCAGCGACCGCAATATCCTCAGGTGTCATGCCGGTTGTTTCTGCGATCTCGGTGATGGTGGGCTCTCGACCGAGAGTCTGGCTTAGTTGGTTTCTCGCATTTTTAACGATCGCAGAACGCTCTTTGATTCCGCGAGACACCTTAACGGTTCCGTCATCCCGCAAAAATCTGCGAATCTCGCCGGCGATCTTTGGCACTGCATAGGTGGAAAACTGTGTGCCAAAATTCAGATCAAATCCATCCACAGCCTTCAAAAACCCCAGGCAGGCAAGCTGATACAAGTCGTCAGACTCTACCCCTCTGCCGAGATATCGTTTAATTACCGCCCAAATCAACCCACTATTTTCGGTAATCAAGGACTCTTTTGCATCAACATCCCCTGCCTGACAGCGGGAGATCAGTTCCTCCGTTCTGTTCATTTGCGCCGCTGCAATTTTCTGCGCATATGTACCGTAGTACCTTTGCCCGGAACAGACTGCACAGAAAACGTGGTCATAAAGCTCTCCATGATGGTAAATCCCATACCGCTGCGGTCATTGCCTCCGGTGGTGTACATGGGCCTGCGTGCCTGTTCCAGATCCGGAATGCCAACCCCCTTGTCCTTGATAACAATATCCAACGTGTTGTCCTTGAGGATCCTGCAACGAACAGTAATCATACCCAGCGCATTGGGATACGCATGTACGATACAGTTGGTGACCGCCTCAGAAACGGCGGTACGAATATCTCCCAGTTCTTCCAGGGTGGGATCCATCTGAGATGCAAAGCAAGCAACTGTAGAGCGGGCAAAGGCCTCATTGCTGGACTTGCTGGGAAAGTTTAGAATCATGTAATTTTCAAATTTCATGTGCTGCCTCCTTGATTTCAATCAGTTTATCAATACCGGATGCCCGGAATACTTTCATCGGCTGTGTCTTCAATCCGGATATATATAACTTTCCGCCGGACTTGGTCATCGTTCGTAAGGCATTGATAATCACCGCAATTCCCGATGAATCCATAAAGGATACATCCTGAAAATCCAAAATGCAGATCCCGGGTGCATAAGCCTCCATCTTTGCAGTAATGGTGTTGATATACTCCTTTGCGCAATGGTGATCAATTTCGCCGGTGAGCGCCACCGTCAGGGTACCCTCCTGTAAAAAGCTGGTCAGATGCATAACAGTTCCTCCTTGGTAAGTTCTCCTTCAGTATAAATTGATTTGACAGTATTTGCCGTCGGAAACAGGCATAAAAAAAGAGTGTGCAAACAAAATGTTTGCACACTCTATGGTTTTTTTGAAATTACAGCTTTTTCATCGCTGCTTCGCTCTGTTCCAGCTGGGTAATCAGCTGGCGGGCCTTTTCTGCCTTTTCACGAATGTCCGCTACTACAGCTTCCGGCGCCCGGGAGGTAAAGTTTTCATTGTTTAGCTTCGCTTCCAAACTGACTAGATTCTTCTGAGCCTTCTCCAGCTCTTTGCCGATCCGCTCCAGCTCCTTAGCCACATCCACCAACTGTCCCATAGGGATATAGAGCTTGGCAATGTTGGTGGTACAGCAAACCATGCCGTCCAGATTCTCCGGCTCAGCATCCAAGATAGTGACCTCATCGGCGTATGCCAGACGCTGCATAAAGCCCTCACCCTCTACAAAAATCTGGGGCTTAGAGGTCAGCACGTACAAAGCTGCCTTCTTAGAGGGTGGGACATTCATCTCTGCTCTGCGATTACGAATGGCGCGGATGGCATCCATCACGGATTCCATCAGGTCCTCCTCTGCCTTAAAGGTCAGATTTGAAGAATATTCCGGCCACTGGGCAACGATCAGGGCATCACCCTCATGAGGCAGGCTCTGCCAAATCTCCTCTGTAATGAAAGGCATGAAGGGGTGCAGCAGACGCAGGGTTTGATCCAATACATACACAAGCACTTGAAGAGCCGTCTGCTTTTGGTCAGCATCCTCGCTGTAGAGTCTTGCCTTGGTCAGCTCGATATACCAGTCGCAGTAGGTATCCCACAGGAAGTCATACACCTTCTGCACAGCAACGCCCAGCTCGTACTTCTCCAGGTTCTCGGTAACCTCTGCGATCAGAGCATTCAGCTTGGACAGCACCCACTTATCTGCGATGGTCAGCTGCTCAATGGCGGGCAGCTCATTTTTGGCATCCTCACCCAGATTCATCAGCACATACCGGCTGGCGTTCCACAGTTTGTTTGCGAAATTACGCATGGCTTCGCACCGCTCCACATAGAAACGCATATCGTTACCGGGGGCATTGCCGGTTACCATGTTCATGCGCAGGGCATCACAGCCAAACTTTTCGATCATCTCCAGAGGATCAATGCCGTTACCCAGAGACTTACTCATCTTGCGGCCCTTGTCATCCCGCACCAAACCGTGGATCAGCACCGTGTGGAAGGGAGTCTTGCCCGTATGCTCACAGCCGGAGAAAATCATTCTGGCAACCCAGAAAAAGATGATGTCATAGCCGGTGACCAGAACATCTGTAGGATAGAAGTAGTTCAGATCCTCAGTGTTTTCAGGCCAACCCAGAGTCTCAAAGGGCCACAGAGCGGAACTGAACCAGGTATCCAGTACATCCGGATCCCGTTCAATGTTGGTGCTGCCGCACTTCTCGCACTTGCAGGCATCTTCCCGGGAAACAGTAATATGGCCACACTCGGCACAGGTCCATGCTGGGATCTGGTGACCCCACCACAGCTGACGGGAGATGCACCAGTCACGAACATTCTCCATCCAGTTCAGATAGGTCTTGGAAAAACGCTCGGGAACAAATTTGGTTTCACCGCTCTTAACTACACGGATGGCTTCCTCGGCCAGAGGCTTCATCTTCACAAACCACTGGGCAGAGATAATCGGTTCCACATCGTTATGGCAGCGGTAGCAGGTGCCCACATTATGGGCATGGTCTTCGATCTTTACAAGATAACCCTGTTCCTCCAGATCTGCAACAATTGCCTTGCGAGCCTCGTAGCGATCCAATCCCTCATACTTGCCGCCAAATTCATTCACCACACCATTGTCATCCAGTACGCGAATGACCTCCAGATTGTGCCGCAGACCTACCTCAAAGTCATTAGGGTCATGAGCGGGGGTCATCTTTACGCAGCCGGTGCCAAATTCCATCTCGGCATAATCATCGGCAACAATCGGGATCTCTTTATTTACCAGGGGCAGGATCACCTTCTTGCCAACGATTGCGGTATACCGCTCATCGTTGGGGTTGACGCACACACCGGTATCACCCAGCATGGTTTCCGGACGGGTGGTAGCCACCACCACTTCTCCACTGCCGTCAGCCCGCGGATAGCGGATGTGCCACAGGTGGCCGGGCTTGTCCACATATTCCACCTCTGCATCGGACAGGGCGGTAACACAGTGAGGACACCAGTTGATGATCCGGCTTCCCTTGTAGATCAGGCCCTTTTCGTACAGAGAGACAAAAACCTCGCGGACCGCGTGGGAGCAGCCTTCATCCATGGTAAACCGGGCACGATCCCAGTCACAGGATGCACCCAGCTTTTTCTGCTGCTCAACAATCCGGTTACCGTACTTATGCTTCCAGTCCCAAACCTTCTCCAGGAATTTTTCCCGACCAAGGTCATACCGGGTCAGACCATCCTTGCGCAGTTCTTCCTCCACCTTGATCTGGGTAGCAATACCGGCATGGTCCACACCGGGAAGCCACAGCGCATTATAGCCCTGCATTCTCTTAAAGCGGATCAAGGTATCCTGAAGAGTAGCATCCATTGCGTGGCCCATGTGCAGCTGACCTGTCACATTGGGGGGAGGCATTACGATGGTAAAGGGCTTTGCACTCTTATGCTTGTTGGGCTTAAAGTAGCCATTGTCCTCCCACATCTTGTAAATTTCGTTTTCTACTTGCTGGGGTTCATACACCTTGGGCAGTTCTCTTGCCATACGAAACACTCCTTTATAAACAAAAAACGCCCTGAGCAAAGGCTCAGGACGAAAAATTTCCGTGGTACCACCTGAATTTCCGCAGAAAGCGGACACTCTTTCGGCTGTAACGGGCCAACCCGCACTTCCCTACTGTGTTTCAGAAAGTTAGCTCCGGGACGACAATCCGTAAATGCTCTGTGTGCTCACACCAACCGCGCACTCTCTGAAAAAGCAAAATTACGGATCCTTCCCATCAACGCCGTTTAATATCCAGTTAAAAATAACACATTTATAGAGCATTGTCAACGATATTTTCCGCTTCTGCCCCGGGATCTCGACGAAAAGCCAAAACTAACATATAACCGCCCCGCTTATTTAACAAGAGAAATTCTGGCATACGACAAGTAAGCAAAAACCTTCGGTATCATCATACCGAAGGTTTTTCTGTTATATCCGCTTTGATTCTGCGAATTTTCTCACGGATTTCCAGCAGATCCTCAAAGGTCTCCGGTCGTTTGGATACATCCCGCAGTAATGCCGAGGGGTGATAGATTGCGGTCATCCAGATACCGTTCCGGTGAATCCAGGTGCCGTGTTCCCGGGTGATCCGGTATTCCGGGTCAATGATCCTTCTGGCTGCGATCCGCCCAAGGCATACAATCACTCGTGGCTGTACGAGTGCCACCTGCTGCCGTAAATAGTCGATGCAGGCATCCTGCTCCTCTTCCTTTGGGTCACGGTTCATAGGCGGTCGGCACTTTACTATGTTGGCTATATACACATTTTGGCGGTTTAGGTCAATGATGGACAGCATGTCGTCCAGAAATCGCCCGGCAGCCCCCACAAACGGAATCCCCTGCAGGTCCTCCTGCTCGCCGGGTCCCTCCCCAATGAACATCACATCCGCATCAGTACGGCCGACTCCAAAGACCACATTATGCCGTCCTGCACATAACCCACAGCTTGTGCAGTTGAGACAGCTCTTTTTCAGAGCCTCCCAGTTTTCCATGGCTACCAACTCCTTCTGCGGTTTCTGCTATGTCGGCGGCTGCGTTTTTTGGCAGCGCGGATCCGGTATGCACGGATAACGCAAAGGATAGCAAACCCCAATAGTATTACGGAGAAAACAATGCCAAGTCCGGCAAAAAACACTTTGCCCATGTTGGACCATTTGCCTCTGTTTTCTTCATTGAAATTGATTGATTCTACGGCATCTACTTTATTAAGTGCATAAAGGTCTGCCTGGGCTACACACACTGTTCCGCTCCAGACCTCAAGCTGAGATATTTTTTGACCCTTCTCAATTGGTGCTGTGAGATTTCCGATCTCTCCATAACGGTAGATGAGGGTTTTCGAGCTACTGTCATTGGGCAGCACGGAAGATGCAGAAATGTCCGGGCCAACAATCAGATCTGAGTCCCCGTTAGGCACATCCAATTGCTGGATCGCCTGATTTGCATAGAAGATCTGTGCGGTCTTGTAGCCGTCAAAGCCCAAGTCCAGCAGATCGGATGTTTCCTGATAACCACCGAAGACCTTGACAGTATATCCGTCATCCTTATAGACGGACTTAGCGCCAAGAACCACACTGATGAGATTCATATCCCCACTCTCCGCCACAGAGGCGACACAGCGGGTTCTGTCGGTGGTCTCACCGGTTCTGCTGCCGGTGACACGGCTGTCAAAATAAATTTCAACCTCCTGATCACTTATCAAATAGTTACCGGATGTGAGGTTGCGGGCCGGGTGTAGATTGGTTGCCGGCAGAGAATACTCGATCGTACCAAAAATCGTACGGAATGTTTCATTTTTTAACGCATGGGACAGGATTCTGCAGACATCTCTGGCGGTTGTGTACTGTCCATCATCGTGCAAACCGTGCACATTGGTGAAATTGGTATTGATGCAGCCCAGCTGCTGTGCGTAGCGGTTCATTTCCTCCACAAAAGCCTGCTGTGATCCCATTACATGATCTGCCAGCACCGCCGCTGCATCATTGGCCGATCCAACCATCATACAGTACAGAAGGTCCTCTACGCTCAGCACCTCGTCTGCCATGAGATCCGCATCCACCGCATCTTCCGGAATGGTGTCCAGAACATCGGCGCGTACTACCACTGCATCCGTTAAAGTACCCTGCTCAATGGCGATCAGTGCAGTTAGAATTTTTACAAGGCTTGCCGGGTAGGCTTGCGCATCGGCATTGTATGCATACATCAGCGTATCGGTTGTTGTCTCATAGAGAATGGCAGACTCAGCATTTTCGATTTTCTGCTCGCTCCCCAGGAAGGTTACAGAGCCATCCAGAGTATTGCACCCGTTTTGTATGGAGCTGTCCTGTATTTCTGTGGCCAGCGCCGGTATTGTCATACACACCAGCATTGACAGAACCAGAATGATTGCACGAATTTTTTTCATATTTCTCCTTTAATATTCCTAATCGGACTTGTCCGACGGCAAAAACTTGTGTATAATATTTGTAACATTATATCAGCTTTTGCTGTTGCCGTCAATGCAGGAGGAGAAAGAATGAAAAAACCGCAGTGGATCCTCATCGGTGTCACCGGTGTCTTTCTGTGCGTCATGCTGGGTGTGTTCATCGGGAGAAAAACAGACCGGGTCTATATTCCGTTGGATGGGTTTTCTCCTGCTGCCACGGAAACCAGCCCGGTGATCGACGACGCAGGAAAAATCGATTTAAACACAGCAACGCTGCAGCAGCTGCAGCTGCTTCCTGGAATCGGCCCTGCAATGGCTCAGCGAATTCTTGATTACCGGGAATCTGCCGGTGGATTTAAGACAATCCGGGATATTACAAATGTCTCCGGCATTGGGGAAAAGACATTTGAAAATCTCAAAGATTACATTATGGTGGAGGTAGCCTATGAAAATTCTGGTAGTTGATGATGAAGAACTGTTGGTAAAAGGTATCCGTTTCAATCTGCAAAACGAAGGCTTTGAAGTCATTACCGGTACCAACGGACTGGAAGCAATTGAGGCTGCACAAAAGGAAAACCCCGACCTGATCGTCCTGGATGTGATGATGCCGGAGCTGGACGGGTTGGCAGCATGCTCCAGAATCCGTGAGTTTTCTGATGTGCCGATCATTCTGCTGACCGCCAAGACCGATGATATGGATAAGCTGATGGGATTTGACAGCGGTGCAGACGATTACCTGACTAAGCCCTTTAACATCCTGGAACTGAAGGCTCGAATCCGTGCCATGCTCCGCAGAACCAGCGGCAAAAAAGAAACCGAATCCAACACTTTGACAATCGGCAGTATTACCCTGGATCTGGATGCCAGAAACGCCTACCGTTCCGGCGTGCTGGCGGATCTGACCGCAAGGGAATTTGATGTCATCGAGTTTTTGATGCGCAACCCCAACCGTGTCTACTCCAGAGAGGCACTGCTGGATACCATATGGGCTTACGATTATCGAAGCGACATTCGCACACTGGATGTTCACATTCGCAGATTGCGGGAGAAGCTGGAAGAAAATCCGGCTGATCCCCAGCACATTATGACGAAATGGGGCGTTGGCTATTACTTCCGGAAATAATGCTAAAAGAAAATTCCAATTCAGAAGTTCCCAATTTCGGTACGCCTGCATTTATGTGGTCGTTACCTTCTTTGTGCTGCTGTTTTTGAATATCTATTCTTTCCAAATCAGCCAAAAGCTCTTCTACAACAGCAAGGAAGTCTCCATGATTGAAAAATGCCACCTAGCGGGCGCGGAAATCAGCAAGCTGGAGATCGTAAATCCCACAACGGTATCCCATGCCATTTCCGAGCTTGGCAGTCTGAAGGTCAGCAGACTCCTTGTAACCGATCAGGGCGGTAAGATCATTTATGATACCGGCAGCGCCGCTGATCCCATGGGCACCTATGCCCTGTTCCCCGAGATCGTACAAGCGCTCAGCTGGAACAATGTGTTTAGCTGGAACTACTACGAGGGAACCATGCAATCCAGAGCTGCCACGCCCATCGTATCCTACGGAACCCTGATCGGCTGTGTATACATGATGGAATATGACACACAGCAGGGCGCCCTGATCCAGACCCTGCAATACAACACCTTCACCATCACATTGATACTGGAACTGGCTGTTATCATCTTTTCCGTGATTTTCGCTCACACTTTCTCCGGTCGTCTGAAGCGGATCTCTGCGTCCATGCGTACCATCCGCGAGGGTGATTATTCCCACTCGGTGGATATGGGCGGCAACGATGAATTAACAGTATTGGGTGAGGAATTCAACGATCTGATCGCCAGACTGCAAACCTCTGAGCAAAAACGCAACAACTTCGTTTCCGATGCATCCCACGAATTAAAAACCCCCCTTGCCTCCATTAAGCTTCTGTCTGACTCCATTTTGCAAAATGATATGGATGTTGCAACCATTCGGGAGTTTGTCAGTGATATCGGAGACGAGGCGGACAGACTCAACCGTATGTCCCAGAAGCTGCTTTCCTTATCCAAAATTGAATCTCAGTCGGACAACACCTGCGAAATCATTTATATGGCGCCTACTGTCGAACGGGTTATGCGCATGCTGAACCGGATCGCATCCAGCAACTGCATTACCATCATTCCGGATTTTAAGGAAGATTGCCCCATTTTGATCATGGAGGATGACCTGTATCAGATCGTTTTCAATCTTGTGGAAAACGGCATTAAATATAACGTCCCTGGCGGGAAGCTGTTCATCACCCTCCACCGTCAGGATGAGAATGCCATTTTTCAGGTTCGGGATACCGGTGTGGGAATTCCAGAGGAAGCTCTGTCGCACATTTTTGAACGGTTCTATCGGGTTGATAAGGCCCGTTCCAGAAAATCCGGCGGCAGTGGCTTGGGCCTGTCCATTGTGCGTAATATGGTAGAACGGAACCAGGGAGAGATTCAGGTATCCAGCGTCGTTGGAGAAGGCACGACCTTCACACTGATCTTCCCGGTGTTTGACACGGAGGAACCTATATGAAACGATGGTTTTGCTTGCTGATCCCGGCTGTAATACTATCTGCGTTACTCGGCTGTGCCAGAGAGGAAGCAGAATACGAGCTGCCGGTCAGTGTGTATTATTGCAGGAGCCAAATTGTCTATCAAGCAGCCGATGGTGTACTGGCTCCCGAAACCAGAGAGTTTTCCGGTTTCCAGGATGACCTGCGTGGATTCTTGAATCAATATATGAAGGGACCGAAAGGGGACGACCTGTCCTCCCCTTTCCCTGCAGGCGGTTGGATTCTTGATTTGTCCCGGTTTGACACCCAGATGAATGTAAGGCTTAGTATACATTTTTCCCAGTTAAGCAGCAAAGATCAGACTCTGGCCTGCGCCTGCATCAGCAAAACCATTTTGGAGCTGACGGATTGTGAAAGTGTCTGCCTGTATATTAATGGCGCAGAGGGCGGCGAAGATGTTACGGTTACCATGACAAAAGATACCCTACTGCTGATGGATGCCACAACCACAAATTGATCCTGTGGAGGAACTGATATGCGTTTTATCTCCTGGAATGTGAACGGGCTGCGTGCCTGCGTCCAAAAAGGTTTTTCTGAGTTCATTGCATCTGCGGATGCCGACTGTGTATGCCTGCAGGAAACCAAACTTCAAGCAGGCCAGATTCATCTGGATACAGTCGGCTACCATCAGTTCTGGAACTATGCAGAAAAGAAGGGGTACTCCGGGACCGCCATTTTTACCCGGGTTGAACCCTTAGGTGTTACCTATGGATTAGGCGTGGATACTCTGGACACAGAAGGCCGGGTGATTACTCTGGAGTTTGCCGATTTTTTTCTGGTCACCTGTTACACGCCCAACGCGCAGCCGGAACTGGCAAGAATCGGCTTCCGTATGGCCTGGGAAGATGCTTTTCTGGCCCACCTGAAAAAGCTGGATGATCAAAAGCCTGTGATTATTTGCGGCGATTTGAATGTAGCCCATCAGGAAATTGACCTGAAGAATCCAGGGCCTAACCGTGGTAGTGCCGGCTTTTCCGACCAGGAGCGGGGCGCATTCACCAGACTTCTGGAGAACGGATTTACAGACACCTTCCGGCATCTACACCCGGACACTATCGGTGCCTATACCTGGTGGAGTTATCGGTTCAACGCCCGAAAAAACAATGCTGGCTGGCGGATCGACTATTTTCTGGTATCCAATCGTCTGGCGGATAAAATTCTGGCCACTCCTATTTATCATGATATTCTTGGCTCTGACCACTGTCCTGTCGGTTTGCAGCTACAGACAGACTGATATACTGCTGCCCGTTTTGGTTCACAAGACGGGCAGTTTTCAGTTCCATAAGCTGCGGAAACGGTTGATGGGGCAGCAACGGTACCATGCTTATAGGTTCTACACACTCTGTCAGCATGAACATCATTTCCCCATGTGGAATTTTTTTCGCCGGAATACTTGTACGAAGCACAAAATTCCCCTGCTCCGGAACACAGAGTCCCAGATCCAATTTCCACTCCCCTGCTTTTGCATATACATGGTATCTGCCCGGAGCAGCCGGTCTGCAAACACACGTAAAATGGCAATATAGACCTTTTCTTTCTACCCGAGCAGAACCAATCACCTTATCCTCGTGCAAAATTGGATACATGAAATCCCCCTGGGGCATTGTATGCCACAGGGGGGGACTGTATGATGGTTATCTGGGTTCATTGAGGCCAAAACTCACCGCGATCGCATCATCCACCATGGACATCTGGTTGTCATTCAGATGCCCCATATGCTCCCGCAGGCGTCGCTTATCAATGGTGCGTACCTGTTCAAGCAGGATCACAGAATCCTTGCTCAGCCCCACACTGCCGCCTGCAATGTTGATATGTGTGGGAAGACGTGCCTTCCCAGTCTGGCTGGTAATGGCAGCTGCAATGACAGTCGGAGAATGACGGTTTCCGGTATCGATCTGAACAATCAGAACAGGCCTTGTTCCCCCCTGCTCACTGCCCACCACGGGAGAAAGATCGGCATAAAAAATATCTCCCCGTTTCACTGATTCGTCCATGTTCTTCACACTCCGTAGCGATATGCCTGCGCTACCGTATATTTTGCCTGTGTGCGTGGGAGAATACCAACAGCCGCGTTACATATGGAAGATCCGGTAGCGTTGGCAAAGATTCTTCGGAGTGTGAAGCACATGGACAGTTTGGTCAAACGTGGTGACATCTTTTATG